>DATDMU010000315.1:0-12774 GCA_036518615.1 Myxococcales bacterium | reverse complement strand
TTGCCGATGACCACCGAGGCGGCCACCGCGATGACGTAGCCGGGATAGACCGGCACCTTGCCGCCGAAGCCGCCGCCGATGTCGGGCGAGACGATGCGGATCTTCTCTTCCGAGAGCCCGACGTGCCCTGCCACCAGCGCGAAGACGGTGCGGACCGCGTGCGGCGCCTGCGTGGTCATGTAGACGGTGAGCTTGCCGTTGACGCGGTCGAAGTCGGCGACGCAGCCACAGGTCTCGATCGAGGCCACGTGGATGCGCGGCAGGTACATGTCCTGCGACACGGTGACGTCGGCCTCGGCGAACACCTTGTCGGTGGCGGCGCGATCCCCCGCCTGCCAGTGGAAGATGCGGTTGTCCTTCTTGTCCTTCTTGTCGGTGCGCAGGACGGGCGCCGAGGGGTCGAGGGCCTTCCAGGGATCGATCACCGGCGTCATCGGCTCGTACTCGACCTCCACCGCTTCCACGCCGTCGGCCGCGGCGTAGCGGTCGGTGGCGATCACCGCCGCCACCTCCTGCGCCTGGTACATCACCGTGTCGGTGGGCAGCACCATCTGGGTGTCCGACATCAGGGTCGGCATCCAGTGGAGGTTGTATTTCTTCAGCGTCTCGCCGGTGATCACCGCCAGCACGCCGGGGATCTTCAGCGCTTTCTCGCTGTTGATGGACTTGATCTTCGCGTACGCGTACGGGCTGCGCACGATGTCCATGTGAAGCATGCCGGTAAGCTGGATTTCGTCCACGTAGTTGCCGCGGCCGCGGATGAAGCGCGGATCCTCCTTGCGCTTCATCGAATGACCCATGCCGCAAACCGTCGCGCTCGTCTTTGGCTCCGCCATGGATCCTCCCTATTGCTGCCGCAGCTTGTCGGCTGCGAACTCGATGGCCTTGACGATGTTCACGTAGCCCGTGCAGCGGCAGAGGTTGCCGCTGATGGCCTCGCGGATCTCCGCCTCGGTGGGACTCTTGTTGCGCGCCAGCAGCGCGCAGCCGGTCATCATCATGCCCGGCGTGCAGTAGCCGCACTGCAGCCCGTGCTTCTCCCAGAAGCCTTCCTGGATGGGGTGCAGCTTGCCGTTCTGCTCCAGCCCCTCCACCGTGGTGATCTGCGCGCCGTCGGCCTGCACGGCGAGGACGGTGCAGGACTTCACCGGCTCGCCGTCGAGCAGCACGGTGCAGGCGCCGCAATGGGTGGTGTCGCAGCCGATGTGCGTGCCGGTCAGGCGCAGGTTCTCCCGCAGGAGGTGCACGAGCAAGAGGCGCGACTCGACCTGCAGCTGCTTGAGCTCGCCGTTCACCGTGAGCTTGATGTCGTGCTTCATGGCTATTTCCCTCCCGCGCGCTCGACGGCCAGCCGCAGCGCGCGCCCCGCCAGCACCCGCGCCATCTCGCGCTTGTAGTCGACGGCGCCGCGCCGGTCGGCGCTGGGCGAGGCGGCCTCCGCAGCCAGCCTCGCCGCCTCCGCGATGCCGGCCTCGTTGGCGCGCTTTCCCGTGAGGTACTGCTCGGCTGCGCGGGCGCGCGCCGGCACCGGGCCCGCGTTGGTGAGCGCGAGCCCCACCTGCGCAAAGCCCCCCGCCGCATCCAGCGTCACCTGCGCCGCCGCCGCCGCCGTGGCGTAGTCGCCGACCTTGCGTTCGAGCTTCACATAGGCGCCGCCGCTGCCCTTGGGCGGCGCGGGGATGCGGATCTCGGTGAGGATCTCGCCCGCCGAGAGCGCGGTGGTGAAGAGCCCGACGAAGAACTGGTCGATGGGGATCACGCGCTCGCCCTGGGGACCCTGCGCCACCACCTGCGCCCGCAGCGCCAGCATGGTGGCGGGGTGATCGTTGGCCGGGTCGCCATGCGCCAGGTTGCCGCCGACGGTGGCGCGGTTGCGGACCAGCGGATCGGCGATGACCTTCGCGGTGTCGAGGAGGATGGGATAGCGCGACCGGACCACCTCGGACCGCTCGAGCAGCGCCTCGCGCGTGCGCCCGCCGATGCGCAAAAAGCCGCCCTCCTCGCGCACGTACTCGAGGCCGGGGATGCGCCCGATGTCCACCAGGTGCTCGGCCGCGCCCAGCCGCAGCTTGAGGAGCGGCAACAGGCTCTGGCCTCCGGAGATCACCTTGGCGGAATCGCCCAGCTTCGACAGCAGGGCGATGGCCTCGGGAAGCGAGGCCGGCGCGTGGTAGTCGAACGCGGACGGGATCATGTCTCCCTCCTTGTCAGCGGAGCAGCAGGTAGACGACGGCGGCGGCGACGGCGACGGCCACCCAGAACACGGGCGCCCGCAGCGCCGCCCTGGCGCCGATGGCGCCCACGTCGAGCACCTCCGGCTTCGGCGGCGTGAAGGGGGGAGCGACGGGCACGGGGAGGGGCGATGCAGCGGGCGGCGAGGCCTTCGCGGCGGCTCCGCCATCGCCCGAGGCGGTGCTGGACGCGGCGGATACGGCGGGCGGTCCGGGCGGGGCGGCGCCCTCCAGCTCCGCGCGCATGCGCTGCGAGAAGATCTGGAACATCTGATCGCTCACGTCCTGCACCATGCCGCGGCCCATCTGCGCGAGGATGCCGGTGATGTTCACGCGCGAGGTGGTGGTCACCTCGGTCTCGCCGGGCGCCTTCTCCATGAGAGCGCTGCTCAGGCGCAGGTCGGCGCCGCCCTTGCCGCGAACGTCCTGTCCGGAGGCGACGATCTCCGCCGTGCGCGCCGCCGCGTCGAGCTTCTCGAACGTGAGCTTGCCCTTGTAGCTGGAGGAGACCGGTCCGACCTTGACGTTGATGGTGCCCTGCCAGGTCTTCTCATCCAGCTTGCCGGTGATGGACGCGCCGGGCAGGCACTTCGCCACCTTCTCCGGATCGGTGAGGAACGCCCACACCTGCTCGGGGGACGAGCGGACCACGAAGGTCTTCACGATCTCGAACGCCATGTGCGTTGGGCCTCACGACGCGAGGAATCGGAGCGGGTCTTTGAGGAACTTGTCCTTGCAGCGCGGGTTGCAGAAGTAGTAGTCGCGGCCCTGGTGCGCGATGGTGTGGCGGGCCGTGGCCACGTCCACCGTCATACCGCAAACCGGGTCGATGGTGGTTTGCGCGGGGATCGCCTGCTGCGGCTGCTCGCTGTTCCGGAGCTGGATGATCTGCGCGAAGATGCTGAGCGCCACCTCTTCGGGCAGGCGCCCGCCGAGGTCGAGGCCGGCGGGGCTGTGCACCTTGTCGAGCGCCTCGCGGCTCACGCCCCGCTCGATCAGCACCTGGCGGATCTCGGCGAACCGCTTGCGGCTCGCCACCACCCCCACGTAGGCGGGCCGCGCTGCGAGGGCGGCGGCGAGCGCGTCCTCGTCGTTCTCGCCCATGGTGGCCACCACGGCGAAGGTCGCGCCGGGCCGTGGGGCCGGCGGCTCCGCTGAGTCCTGCACCGGCTCGACGGTGTAGCCCATCACCTCGCCCAGCCAGGCCAGCGCGCGGGCGCAGGGGGACTGTCCGAAGAGCATGAGCCGCGGCGCAGGGAGCACCGGCTCGAGGTAGATGTCCACCGTGCCTCCGCTGTGGCAGGTCATCTGCAGTGCCAGGACGCCCGGCCGCGGCTGCGGCTCCGGAGACAGTGACACCAGGCGGGGCTTGCCGTCGAGCAGCGCCGCCTGCGCCTCGCGCTTCACGGTGGGTTGCGTACAGTTGCCGCCGAGCCAGCCGTGGTATTGGCCGTCGGCAGTGATGACCGCCATGTCGCCTTGCTGCGCCGAGCTGGACGGCTCGCGCCGCACCACCATGGCGAGCACGAATGGTTCACCACGTCGCGACAGGTCTGCCGCAAGCTGGAGCAGCTCAGCCCGCATCAGTTGGTCCCTTCGAGTTGGCTGCGGAGGCGCCGGCGCATTGGAGGCCGATGCGGTGCAGGTCCTCGGGCACGTCGAGATCGCTGAGCCGCTCCGCCGGCCAGGCCAGCTCCACCGCCTCGCCGCGGTGGCGCTTGACCACGCTCTTTCCGCAGGCCTTCTCGTCGAGCGCGCGCAGCTCTTCGAAGAGGGGGCGGCCGTAGAGGATGGGCGGGGCCAGGACGTCGCCATAGGTGGAGACGAGCAGTTTGGGCCGGGAGCCGTGGAACCGGTCCGCGAGCGAGCGGAGCATGGACGCGTCCACCAGCGGCATGTCGCCGAGCAGCACCACCGCGCCTTCCACGTCTTCGGGCAAGGCGCGGATGCCGGCCCGCAAGGACGTGTTCATTCCCTGCGCATAGTCGGCGTTCTCCACCGGCGTGCAGGGAAGGCCTTCGAGCTCCGCGCGGATGCGCCCGCCCTCGTGGCCGAGCACCACGACGACGGGATCGAGGCCGGCCTCGAGGGCGGTGCTCACTGCGCGGCGCACCACGCTGGTGCCGCCGAGCCGCAGCAGCATCTTGTTCGTCCCCATCCGGCTGGAGAGGCCCGCCGCGAGGACCACGCCGGCGATGCGCTCACGAGGCATGGATCCCCGCTTGCCGGACGCGCAGGTGCGAAGGCTCGCGCCGCGCGTGCACCGCCAGCATCTCGGCCACGATGCTGACCGCCACCTGCTCGGGGCCGTCCGCGCCCAGGTCCAGGCCGATGGGCGCGAAGAGCTTCCCGGGATCCAGGGAGGACACCTCGCGCAGCACCTGCTCCTTGCGCACGCGCGGCCCGAGCAGGCCGATGTAGGCGAGCGGCTGGCTGGCGAGCGCGCGCAGCCAGTCGCGGTCGTGGGCCAGCGCATGCGTCTGCACCACCGCGAAGTTGCGCCGCGAGATGGTGAGGGGCAGGCCGCCGACGCCGTCTGCGGGCCGGCGCAGCGCGAGGTGGAGGGGCGGCGGGAAACGCTCCGCGGTGAGGTACGCGGGCCGGTGATCGACCACCGTGACCTCGAATCCGCTCTGCGCGGCAAGCCGGGCGAGCGGCATCGCGTCGTCGCCGGCGCCGAAGATGAAGAGCCGCGGGGGCGGCCGCAGCACGTCGATGAACGCATCGCCCATGCGCTCCGCCCCGGCGTCGCCCTCGAGCAGGGGTCCGGCGCGCCGGGCGAGCGCCAGATCCGTCTCTTGCGACCCGGAGGTGCCGCTGAGGACGCCCCGCGCGAGCACCAGCGTGCGGCCCTCCGAAGGCCCGGCCAGAAGCGTGATGGGCGCGAAGGGAACGCCTGCGCGCGCCAGCTCCAGCATCTGCTTTCCCGGGCCGGCCATGAAGGCCGCGTCGATGCGCTGCACGTACACGTCGACCGCGCCTTCGCACCCGAGCCCGAGGCCCCAGAGCGTCTCCTCGTCGCCGCCGGTGTCGTAATGGAGAAGCCGGCTCGGCGCGCCGCGCATCACCTCCAGCGCCTGGGCGCGGACGTCCGACTCCAGGCATCCGCCGCTCACGCCGCCGTGCGTCGTCCCGCTCTCTTCGATGAGCAGCTTCGCTCCCGGGCGCCTGTATGCCGAGCCGGAGATCTGCACGACGGTCGCCACCGCGGCGGCACGTCCCTGTGCGGTCAGCTCCGAGAGCCGATCGAGGATCAGTGCAGTCTCCACCCAGTGCTTCACGAACAGGCCCCCACGCTCCGGCTCGAACCTACATAGTACCAGCAGGCATGTGGGATTCCAATCTACGGGCCCCGATTCGGTGGTTTGACGGGTCGGCAGGCTGCATGCTTCTGTGCCGCGACATCGAGGTCACCGCTTGGATCGCATCGCACAGCTCATCGGACAGCTCGACCGCGAGGCGTACGTCGCCGACCCCGCCATCGCGACCTCCCTGCACCTGGCGATGGAGCTGCGCAAGCCGCTGCTCGTCGAAGGCCACGCCGGCGTGGGAAAGACGGAGATCGCCAAGGTCCTGGCCCGCGTCATGGGGGCGGACCTCATCCGCCTGCAATGCTACGAAGGCCTGGACGCATCGACGGCGCTGTATGAATGGAACTACGCGCGCCAGCTCCTGCACATCCGGCTCCAGGAAAAGGACGGCCGCGGCGGGCCGGACGCCGAGGCGCGCATCTTCAGCGAGGAATTCCTGCTCAAGCGGCCGCTTCTGCAGGCCATTGCGCACCAGGGGCGCCCGCCGGTCCTGCTGGTCGACGAGATCGACCGCAGCGACGAGGAGTTCGAGGCGTTCCTGCTCGAGGTGCTCTCCGATTTCCAGGTGACCGTGCCGGAGCTGGGCACCATCGCCGCGAAGGAGCGGCCCCACGTCATCCTCACCTCGAACCGTTCCCGCGAGCTGTCGGACGCGCTGCGGCGCAGGTGCCTCTACCTCTGGATCGACTATCCGCCCTTCGAGAAGGAGCTGTCCATCGTGCGGCGGAAGGTGCCGGGCGCGGACGAGGCCCTGGCGGCGCAGATCGTCGGGCTGGTGCAGCACCTGCGCACGGCCCGCCTCTCCAAGGTGCCCGGCGTCTCCGAGACGCTGGACTGGGCGGCGGCGCTGGCGGTCTTGCACGCGTCGCATCTCACGCCCGAGGTGGTGAGCGAGACGCTGGGCTGCGTGGTGAAGGACGAGGCGGACCTGCGCAAGGTCCGCGGCGAGCTGCTCGCGGGGCGGCTGCCCGTGGGCGCCGCGTGAAGGACCTGGTCCACAAGGTGGTGGACCTCTGCCGTGCCCTGCGCGAGCGGGGGATGACGGTGACCACCGGGCACGCCATCGACGCCGTGCGGGCGCTGCGCTGCGGCGCCCTGGAGTCGCGCGAGCGCACCTATCTCTCGCTGCGCTGCGTGCTGGTCGGGCGGCCGGAGGAGATGGAGATCTTCGACCAGGCGTTCGAGGAGCTCTTCGCCGACGAGACGGAGGTGCCGGAAGAAGGACCGGTGCGCGTGCATCGCCGCTCGCCGCCGCGGGACGAGGCCAGCGTGCCTTCGCTCTCGTCGTGGAGCGAGCCGGGCGAGGGCGGCGACGAAGGCGAGGAGCCCGAGGAGGTGCCGGCTGCGAGCGACGCGCAGGCGGTGACGGACAAGGACTTCAGCAGCTTCGGCGCGGAGGAGCTGGACGAGATCCGGCGCATCTCCGCGCGGATCGCGCGGCGGCTTGCCGCCCGGCCCAGTCGGCGCTGGAAGTCGGGCCGCCGCGGCCCCAGGATGGACCTGCGGCGCACGATGCGGCGGGCGCTCTCGCACGGCGGCGAGGCGATGGATCTCCGCTTCCGCAAGCGCAGGCCGCGCAAGACGCGCATCGTGGCGCTCTGCGACGTCTCCGGGTCCATGGACCTCTACAGCCGCTTCCTGCTCCAGTTCCTCTACGCGCTGCAGGGCACGGTGGCGCGGGTGGAGAGCTTCGTCTTCTCCACCACGCTGCGGCGGGTGACGGACCTCCTGCGCCAGCCCGACTACGCGCTCGCGCTGCGCGGCCTTTCGGCGGAAGTGCACGACTGGTCGGGGGGGACGCGCATCGGCGCCTGCCTCGCGGACTTCAACCGCGAGCATCCGGAGCTGGTGGACGGGCGCACCGTGACGGTGATCCTGAGCGACGGCTGGGACACCGGCGACCCGGCGCTGCTCGGGGCGGAGATGGAGTCGCTGCAGCGCAGAAGCCGCAGGGTGATCTGGCTCAACCCGCTATTGGGAAGCCCGGGATACGAGCCGCTCACGCAGGGGATGCAGGCGGCGCTGCCCCACGTCAGCGTGTTCGCCTCGGCGCACAATCTCACCGCGCTGCGGGCGCTGGAGCGGCACCTTTTGGCGTAGGAGGAGGCGTTCGCCATGAAGGCCCGACGCATCGTTCGGGGAGAGGGCATCGCGCCGGGGCTGGTGCTGGTGCGCGGGGTGGGCGGGCTGCCCAAGGGGCGCGTGCTCTCCGACGCAGACGTGCGCGCGCTGGAGGCGCTGCCGTGGAGCGAGCTGCAGGCGCTGGAGCTCGAGCGGGGCGACGTCCACGAGGAGGTGGCGGGGCGGAGGCTCGCCTCGGCCGCGGCGGGCGCCGGCGTGGAGGCTGCGGCGATGGAGGGCGGCTCGTTTCCGCTCCTGGCGCGGCGGCGGGGAATCGTGGACGTCGACGCGGACCGGCTGGCGCGGATCAACACCATTCCCGACCTCGCCCTGTATACGCTTCCGCGCCACTTCGTCGCCACCGAGGGAGAGGCGGTGGGGCGCGCCAAGGTGGTGCCCTTCGTCACCCGCGAGGAGCGCGTGCAGAAGGCGGAAGAGATCGCCGCCGGAGGCCTGGTCAGCGTGCGGCCGTTTCTGCCGCTGCGCGGGGCGCTGCTCGTCCACGAGCAGATCGCGGAGGCTGCGCTGCAGCGCGCGCGGGGCGCCTTCGAGCAGAAGCTCGCCTTCTTCGGCGCGCAGCTTGCCGTGGCGCGAGCGATTCCCGGCAATCCCGAGGCGCTCGCCACCGCCATCCGCGAGGAGCAGCGAGGCGGCGCCGGCATCGTCGTCCTCGCCGGAAGCCGGTCGATGGATCCCGACGACCCGGTGCTGCGCGCGCTGGAGGTCGCGGGCGCACGGATGGAGCGCCACGGCGTGCCTGCCTATCCGGGGACGCTGCTCTGGATCGCCTATCTCGGCGACATCCCGGTGGTGGGCGCGCCTTCGTGCGGCATCTTCAGCCGGGCCACCTCGCTGGACGTGGTGCTGCCGCGGCTGATGGCGGGCGACCGGATGGACGCAAAGGCCATCGCGGAGCTGTCCGCGGGAGGCCTGCTCGCGCCCGCGAGCTCGTACTTCCTGGCGCCGTACAAGAGCGGAGTCCCGCGGGGGCAGCTCGAATGAGCGCGCCGTACGGCGCGGTGGTGGTGGACCACGCGAAGAATCCGCGCAACCGCGGCGCGCTCGAGTCGCCCGACCTCTGGCGCGAGGGCACGAACCCGCTCTGCGGAGACCGCGTGCGGCTGGAGCTGCGGCTGCGGGGCGGCCGGATCGAGGCGATGGCGTTCGAGGCGGATGCCTGCATGGTGACGGTGGCCGCGGCGTCGATGCTGACGGAGCTGGTGGCGGGAGCTTTGGTCGAAGAGGTGCGCGCGCTGCCGGACGAGCGGCTCCTCGGCGCGCTGGAGACGGAGCTGCGGCCGTCGCGGGTGGGGTGCGCGCTGTTGCCGCTGCAAGTGCTGCGGGAGGCGCTCGGCTGAGCCGCTGTTCGCGAATCCGCCTGCTCGCGCTGGAATCTTTTTCCGGTGGAGGATTTCGATGAAGCCACGACTCAACACGGCGGCAGTCTCGCCCGGCGCGTACCGCGCCATGCTCGGGCTGGAGAAGTTCATCCACGAGAGCGGCATCGAGCCGAAGCTGATGCATCTCTTGAAGATGCGCGCGTCGCAGATCAATGGCTGCGCGTATTGCCTCGACATGCACTCGAAGGACGCCCGCGCTCTGGGCGAAACCGAGCAGCGCCTGTACGGCCTCGACGCCTGGCGCGAGGCGCCGTACTACACCGACCGCGAGCGGGCGGCGCTGGAGTGGACCGAGGCGCTCACGCTGGTGACCGAGGGGCACGTCCCCGACGAGGTGTACGAGCGCGCGCGCAAGCAGTTCAGCGAGAAGGAACTGGTGGAGCTGTCGATGATCGCGGTGGCGATCAACGGCTGGAACCGGCTCGCCATCGCGTTCCGGACCGAGGCGGGGAACTACCAGCCGCAGAAGTGACTTCGCGGCATGCCGTGGTACATTTCCGAAATAATGCATCGCATTGTGGTGCTCAGCGCAATGCTGGTCGTCGCTTGCGGGTCCAGTCCGCAAGCCTTTTCCTGGTCTGCGCGCCAGGGACTTCCCATCCCGCGAACGGGTCACGGCGCCGTGTCGCTGGGCGGCAAGCTCTACGTGATCGGCGGGTTCTCGGGATCCACGCTCGCTCGCGTCGATCAATACGATCCAGCGTCGAATTCGTGGACCCGGAAGGCCGATCTGCATTCCGCGCGGCGCGAGTTTGCCGCCGGAGTCGCCAACGGGAAGATCTACGTCGCATGCGGGATGAGTTGGAGCGACCCGAACGCCGTCACCTACGTCGCCACGACCGAGGAATACGATCCAGCCGCGGACACGTGGACGGAGCGCGCGCCCTGTCCCGCGGTTCCCGCCGTGAACAACATCTTCGGAAACGCGCACATCGGCGGGACCAGCGCGAACGACCGGCTCTACGTGGCGGTGACGACACCGAGCAGCGCGGCCCTGTACCAATACGATCCAGTCGGCAACTCGTGGACGAGCAAGGAGCCGCCGCCGTTCGGATTGGGCGACTACGCTCTCGCGGACGTGGGCGGCCAGGTCTACCTGCTGGTGAGTCAGTCCAGCGGCGCCAACCCGGGAACGGCGAGTCAGCTGGCGCAGTACGATCCCACGGGAGACCTGTGGATCATCCGCGCGCCGCTCGGCGGCGTGTGGCGGGCCGGTTTGGTAGCGAGCGGCGGCAAGCTGTACGCCGTCGGCGGTGTCGGAGTGACGGGGGGGTTCAGTCCGCCGGCGGTGCGCCCGACCAGCGTCCTCGCGTCCGTGACCGAATACGACCCTGCCACCGATCACTGGAGCACCGCGGGGAGCTTCGGCGCCGCACGCCACGGGTTGGGAGCCGCCCTGGTCGGTGCCGACGTCTACGTGACGGGAGGGTCGTCGTCCACGAACGAGTTTTCACCCACGCCCTTGACGGCGGTGGAAGTGGGCGCGGCGTCGCCCCGATAGAACGAACCGCGAGGACCTTCGCCATTCGCAGCAGCAGGGGGCGGAGTCCTGCTACGCGGTAAGGATGAGTGCCCCCGCACGAAGCCCGAAGAACGAGATCGGCGCGCCGCCGAGGGCGGCAGCACGGCAGCGACCGCTATCTCTCCCGCGCGCGCGCCATCGCCCGCAGCACTGCCCGCTCCGTGTACACCGACGCGAGCTGCGCCTTGTACGCCGGCGAGCCGGTCAAGTCTTCGCGGAGCTCGATGCCCTCCGCGGCGCGCGCCGATGCCGCCTTCACCGCGGCGGCGTCGGACTTGCCCTGCAGGGCCTGCTCGACGTAGCCGGCGCGGGTCACCTTCGACCCGAGGCCGGTCAGCGCAATCCGCGACCACGCCACCGCGCCGCGGCCGTCCAGCGATACCTCCGCCGCGACGCCGACCTGCGCGAAGCGCGAGGCCGGATTGGGCAGCTTCTCGTACGCTCCCGCGGTGTGGGCCGGCGGCAGCGCGACCCGGACCTGCACCAGGATCTCCCCGGGCTGCAGCGAGGTGGTGAGCGGCCCGACGATGAACTGCTCCAGCTTCACGGTGCGCTCCCCGCGCGGTCCCGCCACCACCACCGACGCGTCCAAGGCGGTCAGCACCGCGGGCCAGTCCGCGGACGGGTCGGCGTGCGCCAGGCTGCCGCCGATGGTGCCGACGTTGCGCACCTGCGTGTCGCCGATCATGGCGGCAGCCTCGGCTGCCATGGGCAGCTTCTTGCGCACCAGCTCGGAGCTGGCCATCGCGGCATGCGTGGTCAGCGCGCCGATCTGCAGCACGCCGCCGGCCTCGCGCACTCCCGTGAGGCCCTCCACCTTGCGCAGGTCCACCACGTGCGCTGGCTGCGCGAGGCGCAGCTTCATCAGCGGCACGAGGCTCTGGCTGCCTGCCAGCACCTTTGCGTCCTCGCCGTACTTGCCGAGCAGCGCGAGCGCGTCCTGCAGCGTCGAGGGCGCGTGATACTCGAAGGAAGCAGCGTACATGGTGGTCCTCCTACGCCCCGTTGGGGTTGCGGCCGCGAATGGCTTCCCAGATCCGTCCCGGCGTGAGCGGCATGTCCAGATGCGTGATCCCGAAGGGCGAGAGCGCGTCCATCACCGCGTTCGCCACCGCCGCCGTCGAGGCGATGGTCCCCGTCTCGCCCGCGCCCTTGATGCCGAGCGGGTTCACCGGGCTGGGCGTCTCGGTTCGCCCCACCTCCAGCGAAGGCACGTCGTCGGCGTGGGGCATGGCGTAGTTCATGAACGAGCCGGTGACGAGCTGGCCTTCCTCGTCGTACTCCGCGTGCTCCCAGAGCGCCTGCGAGACGCCCTGCACGATTCCGCCGTGCACCATGCCGTCCACGATCATCGGGTTGATCACCCGCCCCAGATCGTCCACCGCGAGGTAGCGCACCAGCTTCACGTTGCCGGTGTCGCGCGCAACCTCCACCACGCAGACGTGCGTGCCGAAGGGGAAGACGAAGTTGCCGGGATCGAAGAAGCTGATCGCCTCGAGACCCGGCTCCAGGTTCTTGGGCCTGTTGTGCGCGAGGTAGGCCATCAGGGCGACGTCGCCGAAGGTCTTGAACCGCCCCGGCGAGCCCTTCACCGCGAACTTGCCGCTCTCGTAGACCACATCCGCCTCGTTGGCCTCGAGCAGGTGCGCGGCGATCTTCTTCGCCTTCTCCTTGATCTTCTGCGCTCCCATGTAGATGGCGGCGGTGCCCACCGGGCCGCTGCGGCTTCCGTAGGTTCCCATGCCGAAGGCAACCTGGCCCGTGTCTCCGTGGACGATCTCCACGTCCTCCATTGGTATCTGGAGTTCGTCGGCGGCCACCTGCGCGAAGGTGGTCTCGTGTCCCTGGCCGTGGCTGTGCGAGCCGGTGAAGACGGTCACCTTGCCGGTGGGGTGCACGCGCACGGTGGCGCTCTCGTAGAGGCCCGCCTGCGCGCCCAGGGCGCCTGCCACCTGCGACGGCGCGAGCCCGCACGCCTCGACGTAGGTGGAGAACCCGACGCCGAGATACCGCCCCTGCTTGCGCGCCTGCTCCTGCTCCTTGCGGAAGGCCTTGTAGTCGAACGTCTCCAGCGCCTTGTCCAGCGCCAGATCGTAGTTGCCGCTGTCGTACATGACCGCGACCGGCGTCTGGTAGGGGAACTTGTCCTTGGGGATGAAGTTCTTGCGGCGGATCTCCAGGCGGTCCAT
>DATDMU010000314.1:0-4652 GCA_036518615.1 Myxococcales bacterium | reverse complement strand
ACCGGCCCAGGGTCCGAGCAGCACCCCTCCGACCCAGACCACGAGCCCGATGGTGAAGAGCGAGAACGTCGCCCCGAGCAGAGGTCCGCCGCGCTCGCCCAGCGCGGAGACCGCGAGCGCATAGGGCCAGAAGCCGAAGGGGCAGGTGCTCGCGGAAATGCGGGTACAGGTGATTCAGGTATCGCGGGTCCAGCCAGGCCCCGGACGCCGCCATCCTCCGGACCACCACCTGGTAGAGCTGCGCATCGGTATCGTCGAAATGCGCCAGCCACGGCGCCGCGAGCAGGGCCGCGCCGATCGCGAGGACCGCGACCGAAGAGACGCGAGCGGCGATCGTCCAGCGAGTCGCGCCCGGGGAGACGACCACCAGGGCGTCATACCATGGCGTGCCGCGGGGCGTGCCCGGCTACAGCCGCGCGGTGGTCAGCCACTGCTTGTGCTGCTCGGTGCCGTCGAACTCCCGCGTGGTCTTGAACTTCTCCCACTTGCCCTCCTGCGCAAACGGCGCGGTGCGCTCGAGCAGCGCCTCCCGCTCCTCGGGCTCCATGGGGGAGAAGGAAGTCGCGAGCCAGAGCGCCTGTTCGAGCACCCCTTCGCTGTCGCACCCGGTGATGGTCACGCCCACGCCGGGCACGCTCATGGCGTAGCGCAGGCACTCCACCGCGCTGGCCGCTCCCGATTCCAGGATGAGTCCCGCCCCCATGGGCTTCATGCCCAGGACGCCGATTCCCTCCTGCTGCGCGAGAGGAATGATCTCCTTCTCGAAGCTGTGCCAGTGCGCGTCGAGCACGTTGATGGGCATCTGCACCGCGTCGAAGTGGAAGCCGCTCTTCCGCGCCGTCTCGATCATGTGGCGGTGGATGCGCGGGTCCTTGTGCCCGGTGAAGCCGATGAAGCGCAGCTTTCCCGCCTTCTGCGCCGCGACCAGCGCCTCGATGGCGCCGCCCTCCGCAAAGCAGCGCTCGGGGTCGTCGTCGCGGATCACCTCGTGGATCTGGACCAGATCGATGCGGTCGGTCTGCAGCCGCTTCAGCGACTGCTCCAGTTGCTGGCTCGCCGAGTCCGCGGTGCGGCCGTCGAGCTTGGTCATGAGAAACGCCTTTTCGCGGTATCCGTCGCGAAGCGCCATGCCCATGCGCGCCTCGCTCTCGCCGCCGTTGTAGTCCCAGCAGTTGTCGAGGAAGTTCAGGCCGTGGTCCAGTGCGGTGCGGATCATGCGCACCGCTTCAGCTTCGGGTGGAATCCCGAGGTGGTATCCGCCGAGGCCGACGATGGACACGCGCGCTCCGGTCCGGCCCAGTTGCCGCGTCTGCGCGGTGGCGCCGGAGGGAATGCGGTGCCGCCCCTTCGCCACCCGTCCCGGCGGGGCGCCGCCTGCCTGCTTCTTCGCCGCTGCCTGCGCCGCGATGACCGTGCTGCCGAGGAGCGTCTTCAAGATTCCCCTCCGGGTCGTCATGAAGCGCAAAAGCTATGCACGTCCTCTCAGAGCGCCTCCGCCGCCCGGCGCAGGGCGCCCATCGGGTCCACCGACACCACCGGCCCGTGGCAGGTGAACACGTGCTGCAGCCCCTCGGTGTCGGCCAACTTCATCAGATGGGCCGCCAGCGCGCGGCGGTCGCGCACGCCGATCCAGCGGATGAGGCGAGGCACCCGCAGCTCCCCGGTGAACCCCAGCGCGCTCGCGACCAGGCCGCCCACGCCGGCCATCGGCGTCATGTTGGTGAGCACGTCGCCGGGAAAGCAGAGCGACACGCGGGACGCGGCGCGCGCCATGCAGACCACGTCGCCCAGCTTCGTGCCGGCCACAGGCTCGATCACGAGGCCCGGGTCGCGCGGAAGAAGCTCCAGCCACCCGTCCACCGGCACCACCTCGGCGATGCGCTTGCGCGCCGCGGGCGCCGCCAGGACCCTGAGCTGCGGATAGCGCTGCTTGTACGAGCCGAGGTCGATGCGGTGGAACCCGTTGGCTGCCACCACGAACGCCGGCCTGCCCCAGGCCTCCAGTTCGCGCATCGCCGGCTCGTCGAGGGCGATGGCGTTGAGGAAGACCAGCTCGCCCGTGCCCAGCCGCGCGATTCCCATTCGCCGCTTCATCGGTCCGCGAGGCAGGTTCGCCTCCACCGTCCAGAGGTTTTCCTGCAGCTTCTCGACGGGACGGTGGGGAAGGACGGTCCAGGGCCGCGGCATGGCCGCAAGCTTACAGCGCGGGCGCCGTCCGGGTGCGCTGCCTGCCGGCGAGGACGTGCCGGAGCGTCAGCGCCACGAGCGAAAGCGACAGCGCCCCCCAGAGAAGGCCCCAGACGATGGCCGGCACGAGCGTGACGCGCGCGAGCGCATCGGCGTCGGAGCCGGCCGGCCCGCCGCCGAGGTGGAGGAGATCGTCGCGGATGTCGTAGAGCGCGTAGCAGCAGGAGAACGCGGCGAGGAACACCAGCACGGCGCGGCGCAGGAGCGCGGGCCCGAAGCGCGCGAGAAGGCCGAGGGCGAGCGCGCAGCCGCCCACGAAGAGGAGCGTGAAGCCGTCGCGCACGTAGAGCAGGGTGACCGCGGCGCACCAGGCCGCGAGCGCGATCAGCGGCCAGCGCCCCTGCCGGGTCCGCGCAGCGAGATAGAGGAGCACGGAGCCGGACACGGCAGAGCCCACGTAGCCTGCGCTGTCGACGATCACTTCGCGCAGGAGCGAAGGGGCAAAGCGGGAGAGCGTCATCCCGCCCTGGTCCGGGCTGATGCGGATGGACTCGACCGACCCGCCCACCAGCAGCGTGGCGGCCGCGTGCCCGCTCTCGTGCATGAGGACCACCAGGAGCTTGAAGGGATAGAGCGGCCAGGAATTCCAGAAGAGGATGCCGGCCACCGCCGCGGCGGCGAGGGCGAACAGGAGCTTGCCGTCGAGGTGGTTGCGCGCGTCCATGCCGCGTACTTTAACGTGCGGCGAGGCGGAAACTTTCAAAGATGGCCGATCTGCTCCTGCATGGAACCCTGTTCACCCTGGACGCGCGGCGGCCGCGCGCCGGAGCGGCGCTGATCCGCGACGGGAAGTTCCTCCGCGTGGGCAGCCGCGAGGAGTGCGAGCGCGAGGCGCACAAGGACGCGCTGGTCGTCGACACCGGCGCGGGCTGTGCGGTGCCCGGGCTCGTCGATGCCCACGGGCACCCCCTCCTGCACGGCCGCATGCTCGCCGAGGTGCGGCTGCAGGGCGCCGCTTCCGCGCAGGAGTGCGCGGCGCGCGTGGCGGCCTGGGCGAAGACGACTCCGGAAGGCCGGTGGATCCGCGGCGGAGGCTGGGACCAGAACCTCTGGCCGGACCACGCCTTCCCTGACGCGAGGACGCTCGACGCGGCGGTGCCCGCCCATCCGGTGGCGGTGATGCGCGCCGATCTCCACGCCGTCTGGTGCAACACGCTCGCGATGCAGGCAGCGGGTGTTGCGGCCACGACGCCCGACCCGCCCGGCGGGCGCATCGTCCACCGTCCCGACGGCACCCCTTCCGGAGTGCTGGTGGACGCCGCCATGGAGGTGGTCCGCCGCGCCATTCCTCCGCCGGCGGAGAGCGAGACGGAAGCCACCATCCTGCGCTCTTTGCATTCGCTTGCTGCGGCGGGGCTCACCGGGGTGCACGACGCGTCGGCGGGACCCTCGGTGATGCAGGCGTACCGGCGCCTCGCCGAGGCCGGCAAGCTGCCCCTCCGCGTGTACGCGATGATCGACGGGCAGGGGGATCACGCGACCGAGCAGATGCGGGCCTGGCGCGAGACGCAGCGAGTGGGCTTGCTCACGGTCCGCAGCGTGAAGCTCTTCGCCGACGGCGCGCTCGGCAGCCGCGGCGCGGCGATGTTCGATCCGTACGAGGACGACCCCGGCAACACCGGCCTCTGGCTGACCGAGCCGCGCGAGCTGCACGCGCGCATCGCCCGGGTGGCGGCGGCTGGATACCAGCCCTGCGTGCATTGCATCGGCGACCGCGCCTGCGCGGTGGTGCTGCGCGCCTTCATGGGCGTGCCGCCGGAGCTGCGGCCGCGGGCGGAGCATCTTCAAGTGCTCCGCGCGCAGGACGTCCCGCTCCTCCGCGGGAGCCGCGCCGTCGCCTCCATGCAGCCCACCCACGCCACCAGCGACGGCGCCTGGGCGGAGTCGCGGCTCGGCCGGGGGACCGAGCGTCAGCGCGGCGCCTATGCCTGGCGGCAGGCCCTCGACGCAGGCGCCCCGCTGGCGTTCGGCAGCGACTTTCCCGTGGAGGACGTCGACCCGCGGCAAGGGCTCCGCGCTGCCATCACCCGCAAGATCCCCTCTGGAGCCATGTGGATGCCGGAGCAGCGGCTCACCAGGGAGGAGGCACTGCGGGCCTTCACCGCGGGAGCTGCATTCGCGGAATTTGCCGAGGAGCGCCGCGGTTGCATCCGCGAGGGCTTCGACGCCGACGTGACGGTCTTCGGCGCGAACCTCATGACGCTGCCGGCTGACGAGCTGCCGCGAGCGCCGATCGCCGCCACCGTCGTGCAGGGACGCGTGGTCTACGCAGGAGAGTGAATGCCGGTCGCACCGCTGGAGAACTGCCCCGACGTGGAAGACTGCCTCGCCGATCCGTCCGAGATCGGCCGCATCTGCACCTTCGGCCCCATCTGCGGCACCTGCGTCGTCTACCGCGTCATCGA
>DATDMU010000313.1:0-2045 GCA_036518615.1 Myxococcales bacterium | reverse complement strand
ACCACCGGCACCGCCCTGCCCAGCTGGGCGAGCCCGCGCTTGGTGAGCGCCTTCTCGGCGATGCGCGCCAGCAGCTTGGGCCCCGCCCTGCCGGCGAGGTTCACCGTGTCGGCGCCGTTGGAGTAGCCGAGCACCTCGAGGATCTCGTCGCGGGCGCGGTCGCTCTTCAAGTTGACCTTGTGCAGGAGCGCGATCTCCATGATCAAGGTCAGCTGCAGCGCGGTGACGAACATGAGATCGGCCGGCACCAGCGCGAGGCCGAACAGCCCGGAGATGGCGCCGCCGGTGGAGGCCCAGGTCTTCTTCGCGTCGGTGAGGCGCTGCGAAAGCTCCTGCACGTTCGCGCTGGGGTAGCGGTCGCGCAGCTCCGCCACGCGCCTGCGGCAGCGCGCGATCTCGCCTACGTAGACCTCCCACAGCCGCTCTTTGGCGACTCCGCCGAGCATCGCGGGCATTGTAACTCGTGCGCTGGCAGGGCGCTGAAAGCAGCCTGCTAGGGAATGCCCGGGGGAACCAGAAAGGAGCCGGTCTGCGAAAAATCCACGTCCACCGGCACGCCCGCAGGCGAGTCCACGTGCACGGTGCCGCTGATGGTGTAGGTGGCCGTCTGCCCGGCGACGAGAGAACGGTACGCGGGCAAGCTGCGGCTGATCACTCCTTTGAGCTGCGGCGTCGCATCGCCCCGGGCCGGGACGTCGAATGCGGTCTGGGCGCCGTCGAGCACCGGCGAGCCCTGCAGGGCCACCTGGTAGTCGATGCCGGACACCGAGATGGGAAACGCGTTCGGGTTGCGCGCGGTGAAGTCCACCGTCACCGCGACGCCTCCGGGGTCGGGCACCGCGTTCGTTCCCGCGACCTGGACGGTGGGAACGTCGAACCCGTGGGTGGCCGCGGAGTAGAGATCCGGACAGCTCGGCATCGAGGCGAGCAAGACGCAGAGGAGGGCCGAGGCGCGGATCATCGCGGGCGGAGACTACGCACTTCGGGCGTGCGGGGGAAGGGTCCTACGCCGGGCTGCAGACCTGGCGCAGGATGTCCAACTCCTCGAGCGCCTTGCCGGCGCCGATCACCACCGACGAGAGGGGATCCTCGGCGAGGAAGACGGGCAGGCCGGTCTCCTCGCGCAAGAGCGCATCCAGGTTCTTGAGCAGCGCGCCGCCGCCGGCGAGGACGATGCCGCGGTCGGCGATGTCGCCGGCCAATTCCGGCGGCGTCCGCTCCAGCGTCACCTTCACCGCCTCGACGATGGCGTTCACCGGCTCTGCGAGCGCGTCGCGAATCTCGTCGGAGCTGACGGTCAGCGTGCGGGGAACGCCGGCGACGAGATCGCGGCCCTTGATGTCCATGGTGAGGACTTCGTCGCTCGGGTAGGCGTTGCCGATGCCCATCTTGATCAATTCCGCGGTGCGCTCGCCGATGAGCAGGTTGTACTTGCGCTTGATGTGCTGGATGATCGCCTCGTCCATCTTGTCGCCGCCCACGCGCACGCTCTTGGCGTAGACGATGCCGGCGAGCGAGATGACCGCCACGTCGCTGGTGCCGCCGCCGATGTCGACGATCATGTTGCCCGACGGCTCGGTGATGGGCAGCCCCGCGCCGATGGCCGCGGCCATGGGCTGCTCGATCAGGTAGACCTCGCGCGCGCCCGCGCTCTCCGCGGCCTCGCGAACCGCCCTCCGCTCCACCTCGGTGATTCCCGAGGGGATGCCGATGATGATGCGCGGCTTCACCAGCGTGCTGCGGTTGTGCGCGGCGCGGATGAAGTAGCGCAGCATCGCCGCGGTGATCTCGAAATCCGCGATCACTCCGTCCTTCATCGGCCGGATGGCGACGATGTTGCCCGGCGTGCGGCCGAGCATCTCCTTGGCCTCCTTGCCTACCGCGAGGACCTTCTTGCCGCCCCTCGCCTCCTGCTGCACGGCGACGACCGAGGGCTCGTTGCTCACGATGCCCATTCCGCGGATGTAGATCAGCGTGTTCGCGGTGCCGAGATCGATGGCCAGGTCGCGGGAGAAGAGCTTGTAAATACCGTTGAACATGAATGC
>DATDMU010000312.1:0-14803 GCA_036518615.1 Myxococcales bacterium | reverse complement strand
TGCGGTGCTGGTGGCGGCGGCGCTGGTCGCGGTCGCCTGGTTCGTCCGTAAACAGCTCAAGGGGCGCCGCGCTCTCTCGTAGCCGACGGCCGTTCTCCGCCTGGCGAAACCGGTACCCAGATCCGCCCCCACATCCCCGCCCTGCGATGGCCGTCGCCTTGCAGCGCTCACACACACGGGCGGAGGGCGGAACTATGACGGCAGTCCGGGTGGGGATGGCTTTGGTTCTGGCAGCGGGAATCGGCTGCGCGCACGTCGCGGCGCATCCGGAGAAGCCCGCACTCGCCGCCGGCAAGTACGCAGTGGAATCCATCCGCTCGCGCGCGCAACTGGACGGCGGCGATCAGTTCATCGAGATCAGCGAGTCGGGCACCCGCCTCACCGACGGCAACGGCACGGAGCACACTCTGGTGGAGCGCGGCGCGCTGCTGCTCCACGAGAACGGAGGCTGCCGGCTGGCGCTGGCGGTCTCGGTGGACGGCGAGGAGCCCGGCATCTCCGACCGCGCCTGCACCTGGCGGGTGGACGGCGATCAGTTCTTCCTCGGCGACGCCAGCGGCTCGGGGACGCATACCCTCTACCAGGTGAAGCGTGCCGCCGGCAGGGTGGTGCTGGAAGGGGTGAGCGACCTCGATGCGCAGGGAAACGTGATCGGGGACGCGCGCGGCGAGCGCATCGTCCTCGTGGAGCACCCGCAGGAACTGGCCAATCGCTCCGTCGATCGCGCGTCGGAGGAGCAGGCAGCCCGCGAGATCCAGGAATACCTGCACGACCTGTAGGCGCGGCCGGCAACATCCACCGCAGCGCGCGCGAAGCTAGAATATGTTCCGATGCTCTTCCGGACTTCGCACCTGCTCTCCGTCGCCGGCGTCGTGCATGGCTTCTCGCTGCGTGAAGGCGGCGTGTCGGGCGGCCCGTTCTCCTCGCTGAACCTGGGCGGATCGGTCGGCGACAGCGAGGAGGCGGTGCGCGAGAACCACCGGTTGCTGCAGCAGGCCGCCGGCCTCGGGGCGGAGATCGCAACCGCCCGCCAGGTCCACGGCGACCGCATCGTCGACGACCGGGGCCGGGAAGTGCTCGCGCCCACCGAGCCGCAGGCGGAGGGGGCCGACGGCGTGGTGGCGCTCGGCGAAGGCGCGGTGGGCGTGCGCGTCGCGGACTGCGTGCCGGTGCTGCTGCACGCCGGGCAAGGCGTCGCCGCCGTGCATTCGGGATGGCGTGGCGCCCGCCTCTCCATCGCCGCGCGCGGCGTGCGCGCGCTGCAGCACGCGGCCGGCGCCGATCCTGCGCGGATGCTCGCCGCCATCGGCCCCTGCATCGGGCGCTGCTGCTACGAGGTTTCGCCCGAGCTGGCCGCCGCCTTCCGCGCCCTCTTCGGCGAAGGGGCCGCCGACGATCCGGCGAAAATCCCCAGGCCACACCTCGACTTGCGCTTCGGCGTGGAGCGGTCGTTGCGGGAGGCGGGGGTGCCCGCGGAGCGCATCGAGCAGGTCGAAGGGTGTACCTCCTGCGACACCGGCGCCTTTTTCAGCCATCGCCGCGACAAGGGGCGCACAGGTCGGCATCTCGCCTTCATTCAAGCGCGATAATGCTGCAGATTCTTTGACAGGTCCGCCCCCCCGCGGCGATCATCCGGACTGCGGTTTGCCCCGCATCCGGAGATCGATTTGCGTCTGTTCCACGCCGCTCTCATCACCCTCTTCGCGGGCTGCGCCGCGACGCGGCCCAGGCCGTCGTCCGAAGCGGAGGAGCTGAACGAGCTTCGTGGCCAGCTGCAGGCGCAGTCGGCGCTGGTGGCGCAGCAGCAACGGCGGATCGAGGAGCTGGAGGTGAAGCTCGCCGCGCTCGCCGCAAGGCCGGCGCCCCAGGAAGCGGCTCCGGCCCGGCCGGCGCGCGCGGTGGCGCCGGCAAAGGAGCCGCGTCCGCAGCTGCGGACGGTCAAGATCGGCGGGCGGCTGCGGCGCGGCGATCGGTTCAACCCGGTGGAGCATGCCCCCGTTCTGCCCAGCAGCCTGGCCTTGCGCGAGCCGGACGAGGAGGCGCTGGCGCGGCTCGACGTCGACCCCACCGTCGCCCGCGAGTTCGGCGCCGACCGGGCCTGGGCGCAGGCGGTGCAGGAGCTCAACGAGGGCAAGCACGAGGAGGCGGAGGCGGATCTGCTGGCCTTCGTCGCAGCGCACCCGCACCACAGCGCCGCCGACAACGCGCTCTACCTCGCCGGCCTCGTTCGCGAGGCGCACGGCAATTGCGCCGGCGCGCTGGAGCTGTTCGAGAGCGTGCCGCAGAAGTATCCCGCGGGCGACGCGGTGGCACAGGCGCTGCTCGAGCGCGGGCGTTGCCTGCGCATCCTCGGCCGGAACGACGAGGCGAAATCCGTTCTCAACCAGCTTTCACGGGAGCATCCCGACGCGCCGGAGACGACCCGGGCGCAGGCGCTCCTGCACGACTTGTGAGGAGGCAACTGATGCGGACGCGGACGATCGCGCGGTGGCGCAGGGCGGCTCTGGGCAGCGCGCTGGCGGTGACGATGGCGGCTCCCGCCGGAGCACGGGCGCAGAACCAGGAGCAGCAGCCCCCGGCGCAGGCGCAGCCGCCTGCTCCCGTGCCGCAGCCGGAGCCGGATGCGCAGCCTGCCGGGAAGCCCGCCGGCGGCGAGCAGGCGCAGCCCGAGGCGGCGCCGCGCGAGAACGCGCCCATCACCGGGCAGCAGCAGCCGCCTCCGCCCGACGGCACCCTGCAGCCGGTGCCCGGCACTCCCGAGGAGTACACCATCCAGAAGGGCGACACCCTCTGGGACCTGTCGCAGAAGTTCCTCAACAACCCGTGGTACTGGCCCAAGATCTGGAGCCTCAACCCGGGCATCGAGAACCCGCACTGGATCTATCCGGGCAACAAGCTCCACATCGTCCCCGGCGAAGGCGGGCCGCAGGCGCCGGCGCAGGTGCAGGAGGAGCAGCCGGGCGTGGACGCAGAAGCCCGCAACGCGCCGGAGGAGCAGGCGGGCGCCTCGCCCGACGTCTCGGTTTCGCCGCCCTCGTCGCCCGACCTCGACGTGGTGCGCAGGAACAGCCGCGAGGGCAACTCCGCGCTGCGCGCCGTGAGCGCGAGCGGCAAGCTCGCCTTCACCCCGCCGCCGGCGGTCAGCGCGCGCAGCGGCGGGCTGATCACGCCGGAGGAGCTGAAGAGCTCCGGGACCCTGGAAGCCTCCTTCGAGGAGAAGGAGCTGCTCGCCACCTATGACACCGCCTACGCGCGCTTCAAGGGCGAGGCGGCGGTGAAGGCCGGCGACAAGCTGCTCGTCTTCCGCCCCGAAGGCCCGATCGTCGATCCGGTCTCGCACAGGACGCTCGCCACCCAGACCCGCACCATCGGCGTGGCGAAGGTGGTCTCGGTGGAGGGCAGGCAGGCCACCGTGCAGATCGAGGAGAGCTTCGAGGAGATGGAGCGCGGCGACCGCGTGCGGCCCTGGTCGCCGCAGGACAAGCGCATCGCGCCGAAGCCGAACACCGCGGACGTGAAAGGCCGCATCGTGCAGGCGGTGAACTCGGGCCTCACCACCTACGGCGAGCAGAACGAGGTGTTCATCGATCGCGGCACCGCCGATGGCGTCCAGGAAGGCAACACCTTCGCGGTGGTCCGCCATGGCGACGGCCTCAACGCAGCTGGCGTCACCAAGGCCTATACGGCCGGGCCGGGGGGCATGCACGCCATGGGCGTGGAGACGCCGCCGGAGAAGGTGGGGCTCCTGTTGGTGGTGGACGCGCGCGAGCACCTGAGCACCGCCGTGGTGGTCAACAGCGTGCGCGAGTTGCAGGCTGGCGACCAGGTGGAGATGCACGCAGCCGGCGCGGGCGGCGGCGCGAACTGAGACGGTGGGCCGGTTTGACGGCCCCACCCGTTTCTGCGAACGGTCTGCCGCGGTGAGGTCAGGGACGCAGCGAGGCGGCGGCGCGGACGAGAGGGCAGCTCCGTCCCGGCTCGCGGCCTGCGCGCTCTCGACGGTGCCCGGCGTGGGGGCGGCCGCCTTGCGGCGCATCGCGCAGCAGTTCGGATCTCTCGAGGCGGCCCTGGCGCAGGGTGCGCGCGCGATCCTCGACCGCGCGGGCGAGCTGCGCCTGAGTGCCGCCGCGCGCGACTACCTCGGCCGGGATCCGGATCTGGAGAAGCTCGGCGCCTGGGCGCTGGAGGCCGCCGCGGCCGCGGGGGCCCGGGTGGTGCTGCAGGACGACGCCGCGTATCCTGCGCGGCTCCGGCAGCTGGCGAACGCGCCCGAGCTCCTCTACGTGCGGGGACGGCTCGCCCCTGCTTCGCGCAGCGCCGCGGTGGTGGGATCGCGCGACGCGGACGAAGAGGCGCTGGGGATCGCGCGCGCTTTCGGCGAGGCGCTGGCACGGGCCGGCGTGCAGGTGATCTCCGGCGGCGCTCGCGGCATCGACACCGCCGCGCACGAAGGCGCCTGCGAGGGGCCCGGCGCCACCGTCGCGGTGCTCGGATCCGGCATCGACGTCGACTACCCGCGGGAAAACGCGCAGCTCTTCCGGCGCATCGCCCGCGGGGGCGGGGCGGTGATCAGCGAGCTGCCGCCGGGCTCGCCGCCCGCGGCGGGCAACTTCCCGCGCCGCAACCGCATCGTCGCCGCGCTGGCGGACGCCGTGGTGGTGGTGCGGGCCGGACTGAGGTCGGGCGCGTTGATCACCGCCGATCATGCCGCCGGCCTGGGCCGGCCCATCTTCGCGGTGCCCGGCAGCGCCCGCGACCTGCTGGCCGAGGGACCGAACGCGCTCCTGCGCAGCAAGGCAGCGAGGCCGGCGCCGGGTCCGCTGGAGTTGCTCCAGGCGATGGGCTGGGCCCCCGGGGAGGCAGCGGCGCGAACCGGTGCGGCGCCCCCGGCATCTGAACCCTCCGGTGCGGCCGTGGCTCTTACCGAGGCGGCGCCGCCCGAGGCCCAGGTCCTCGACCAGGACAGCGCCCGGCTGTGGGCACTTCTGGACGAGAGGACACCGGCTCATGTAGACGACCTCGCCCACAGGTCGCAGATGCCTGCGATGCAGGCGCTTCGCAAGCTTGCGGAGCTGGAGCTGAAGGGGATGGTCGTGCAGAGGCCCGGGAAATTTTTCCTGCGCCGCTGAGCTTTCGAACCCAATTGGGAGTGCCGGCATCCACCGCCGCCCCGAGGGACATGATGGCAACCAGCAAGACGGCAACCACGAAGACGGCGAAGGCGCGCAAGACCACCAGCAAGAAAGCGAGCACCAAGGCCGAGGCTCCCGCCCGCTCCAAGGGCGCAACCCTGGTCGTGGTGGAGTCTCCCACCAAGGCGAAGACGATCAAGAAGTACCTGGGCGCGGGCTACGTGGTGAAGGCGTCGGTGGGCCACGTCATGGACCTGCCGAAGAGCAAGATCGGCGTGGACGTGGAGAACGGGTTCGAGCCGGTCTACGAGGTCATCGACGCCAAGAAGAAGGTGGTGGCCGAGCTGAAGGCGGCCGCCAAAGGGGTGGATCGGATCCTCCTCGCCACCGACCCCGACCGCGAGGGCGAAGCCATCGCCTGGCACGTCTTCGAGCAGCTCAAGAAGAGCAAGGTGCCCGCCTCGCGCATCCTCTTCAACGAGATCACCAAGAAGGCCATCCAGGAAGCCATCCAGAAGCCGCTGGAGCTCAACCACGATCTCTACGACGCGCAGCAGGCGCGGCGCGTCCTCGACCGGCTGGTGGGCTACCAGATCTCTCCCATCCTCTGGAAGAAGGTGCGCCGCGGCCTCTCCGCCGGCCGCGTGCAGAGCGTGGCGGTGCGGCTGGTGGTGGAGCGCGAGGAGGAGATCGGCAAGTTCGTCCCGGTGGAGTACTGGAGCATCGAGGCGGACCTGAAGGCGGCGCTGCCGCCGCAGTTCCGCAGCAAGCTCATCCGCATCGACGGCGAGAAGGCGGAGCTCTCCAGCGCGGAGATCACCACGCCGCTGGTGGAGGAGCTGCGCAAGCAGGCATTCGTGGTGGCGGAGGTCGTCCGCAAGGAGCGCCGCCGCAACGCGCCGCCGCCCTTCATCACCTCCAAGCTGCAGCAGGACGCCGCCAACCGCCTGGGCTTCACCGCCAAGAAGACCATGACGCTGGCGCAGCGGCTCTACGAAGGCGTGGAGCTGGGCGAGGAAGGCCAGACCGCGCTCATCACCTACATGCGCACCGACTCGGTGCGCCTCGCGCCCGACGCGGTGACCGCGGCCCGCGACTACGTCTCGCAGCGCTGGGGCAAGGACTACCTGCCCGAAGGGCCGGTGCAGTTCAAGACCAAGAAGAGTGCGCAGGACGCGCACGAGGCCATCCGGCCCACCTCGCTGGAGTACCCGCCCGAGAAGGTGCAGCCGTTCCTCGAGCGCGACATGTACCGGCTCTACGAGCTGATCTGGAACCGGTTCATCGCCTGCCAGATGGTGCCGGCGGTCTTCGACCAGACCACCGCGGACATTTCGGCGGGCAGGGCGACGTTCCGGGCCACCGGGCAGATCCTCAAGTTCGCCGGATACCTCGCCGTCTACGGCCAGGAAGCGGAGCAGCCGCAGGAAGAGGCGGGCGCCGAGAAGATGGAGGGCGACGACGAGGAGAAGGGCGACGTCTCGCGCCAGCTCCCGCCGCTGGCCGCGGGCGACAAGCTGGAGCTGGTGGAGCTTCTGCCCGAGCAGCACTTCACCCAGCCGCCGCCGCGGTTCACCGAGGCGTCGCTGGTCAAGGAGCTGGAAGAGAAGGGCATCGGCAGGCCTTCCACCTACGCGGCCATCCTCTCCACCATCCAGGACAAGGAGTACGTGGAGAAGAAGGAAGGGCGCTTCTTCCCCACCGACCTGGGGAAGATCGTGACCGAGCTTCTGCTCCAGTCCTTCCCCAGCGTGATGGACGTGGAGTTCACCGCGAAGATGGAGGAGGAGCTGGACGAGGTGGAGGAGGGCAAGGTCGTCTGGCAGGACGTGCTCAAGGAGTTCTACGGGCCGTTCAAGAAGACGCTCGCGGTGGCCGAAGCGCAGATGCGCGACGTCAAGCGCGAAGAAAAGCCCACCGATCTCGTCTGCGAGAAGTGCGGCAGCCCGATGGTGATCAAGTGGGGGCGGATGGGCAGGTTCCTCGCCTGCTCCGGCTATCCCGACTGCAAGAACACCAAGGACTTCGTCGAGGAGGACGGCAAGATCAAGGTGGTGGAGGACATCCCCACCGACGAGGTCTGTCCCACCTGCGCAAAGCCCATGGTGAACAAGCGCGGCCGGTTTGGCCGCTTCCTCGCCTGCAGCGACTACCCGACGTGCAAGACCACGCGGCCGATCACGCTCAAGGGCGTGGTGTGCCCCGATTGCGGCGGCGGGCTCGCGGAGAGGAAGTCGCGGTTCGGCAAGAGCTTCTTCGGCTGCGTGAACTATCCGAACTGCAAGTTCGCGGCCTGGGACCGGCCCATTCCCGGGCCGTGCCCGCAGTGCAACAAGCCGTACCTGTTGCAGAAGTACTCCAAGAAAGAGGGCCCCTTCATCGCCTGCCCCGACAAGGAGTGCGGGTACCGCCGCGAGGCGCCCGAACCGGGCAGCGAGACGGCCACGCCGCCCGCCGCCTGAAATAGCCTGCGCGGGCCCGCGTAGGAGCGGGGCGTGAGGGGATCCGTTCTCATCGCCCTGCTCTCCGCCGCCTGCGTCCACGAGACCGTGCGCGGCAGCGGCAGGACCACGCGGGAGCTGCGGGATCTTCCGCGCTTCGATGCGGTGGCGGTGCACTCCGGCATCCACGCGCTGGTCGAGGCCGGCCCGCAGGCGCCGGTGCAGGTGGACGCCGACGACAACATCCTGCCGCTGGTGGTGACGGAGGTGGTGGACGGCACGCTCGAGATCCGCTTCCGCCGCGACACCAGCGTCTACAGCGGAGAGCCGGTGCGGGTGAAGGTGAGCGCGCCGGCGATCCACCGGCTGGACGCGAGCGGCGGCGCGGAGCTGCGCGCCAGCGTCGAGCCCGGCGAAGACCTGGAAGTGCGCTCGAGCGGCGGTTCGGAGGTGCGCATCCGCGGGCTCGACGCCAACCGTCTCTCCGTCTCCGGTTCGGGCGGCGCGCGCGTGCAGCTCTCCGGCGCGGCCGACAGCGTCAGGCTGCACATCTCCGGCGGAACCCGCGTCCGGGCTGCGTCGCTCTCGGCCCGCGCGGTGAACGTGCACGGCAGCGGCGGCGCCAGCGCGGAGATCCGCGCCAGCGACGTGGTGCGCGGATCGCTCTCCGGCGGCAGCACCGTGCACCTGATCGGACGCGCCTCCAGCCGCGTCTCCACCAGCGGCGGCTCGAGCGTGGACTTCGACGACTAGCCCTGGCCGCCGCAGGCGGCTCGAGGGCTACGCCTGGGGCGTTGAAGATGAACGGGCTAGCCGCGTTTCAGGGGAACGCCCCGCAGTCCGGCCGGCCTCGACGCCCACGACCCACTCGACCGTCCCACCGTCACCGCGGGGGGCGAACCCCCGCCGCGAGCTACCGGCACGGCTGCGGAACGGCAACAACGTAAGGACGGTCGCCCTGCCTGCAACAGACGAGCGCCTGCCCGCGCTTGCCATGCGCCGCGGCGCCGTATAGCAACGGCCCGATGCAGCGCGAGGTCCACATCGTCGGAGGCGGGCTCGCCGGCACCGAGGCGGCGCTGCTCCTCGCCGATGCGGGGGTCGAGGTGGTTCTGCACGAGCAGAAGCCGCGCTTCCGCTCGCCTGCCCACAAGGAGGACGGCCTGGCGGAGCTGGTCTGCTCCAACTCGCTGCGCTCCGACAACCCGCAGAACGCCATCGGACTGCTCCACGAGGAGCTGCGCCGGCTGGGCTCGCCGGTCTTGCTGGAAGCGGATCGGTGCCGGGTCCCCGCCGGCGACGCGCTCGCCGTGGACCGCCTCGCGTTCAGCGGCGGGCTCACCGCCCGGGTGCGGGCACATCCGCGCATCCGCGTCGCGTTCGAGCAGGTGGACGAGCTGCCCGCGGGACCGGACCTCTGCATCGTGGCCACCGGACCGCTCACCGCCGACGCCCTGGCGCGCTCGCTGGCGAAGGCCGTCGGCGACTCGCAGCTCGCCTTCTACGACGCCATCGCGCCCATCGTGGCCGGCGACTCGGTGGACATGTCGGTGGCGTTCGCGCAGTCGCGCTACGGCAAGGGCGGAGGGGACGACTACCTGAACCTGCCCTTGACCCGCGACGAGTACGGCCGCTTCGTGGACGAGTTGCTCCGGGGGCAGAAGGTGGCGCCGCACGCCTTCGAGGAGCCGCGCTACTTCGAAGGCTGCCTCCCCATCGAGGTGATGGCGGAGCGCGGGCGCGACGTGCTCGCTTTCGGGCCGATGAAACCGGTGGGCCTCTGCGATCCGCGCAGCGGGCAGCGGCCGCACGCCGTGGTGCAGCTGCGGCGTGAAGACGAGGCGGGGACGGCGTGGAACCTGGTGGGCTTCCAGACCCGCCTCACCTGGCCGGAGCAGAAGCGGATCTTCTCCACCTGCATTCCCGGCCTCGCCCGCGCGGAATGGGTGCGGCTCGGGCAGGTGCACCGCAACACCTTCCTCAACGCGCCTCGGGTACTGGACCGGGACGGCGCCCTCCTCGCGCTGCCGCACGTGCTCTGCGCGGGGCAGATCACCGGCGTCGAGGGGTACGTGGAGAGCGCAGCGTCCGGCCATGTGGCGGCGCGGAGGGTGCTGGCCCGGCTTCGCGGCGAGCGCTTCGTGCCGCCTCCCGGCTCCACTGCAATGGGTGCGCTGTTGCGGCACGTCACCGGTGAGGCGCATCCCCCCGGAACCGATTACCAGCCGAGCAACGTCGTCTACGCCCTCTTCCCGCCGCTCGCGGAGCGGCACCGGAAACAGGAGCGCAAGGCCAGGTTGCTGCAGCGCGCGCGGCGCGATTTCGCCTCCTGGGCGGCGGAGCAGGGCATCGCCGCCGGCCCCGAACCCGGCACATGGCCATCCACCGAACTGCGGCCCTGACGCTGCTCTGCCTCGCCTGCACGAAGGCGCCGCCGGGCCGCAAGCTCGCCTCGGGCATCGCCCGCGGCCTTCTCGCCCGCGGCGGCGCGGTCGCCTTTCTCGTCGACGCCGCGCATCCGAACGAGCCGGGCGTTCCCGACGACCTGCTCGCGGGCGATCTCTGGCTCGACTCCCGGAAGGTCGGCGCGGGCGTTTCCACCCAGCAGGGGGCATATGCCTTCGCACCCGGCGGAGCGCAGCTCGCCTGGCTCGCGCGCTGGCGATTCCGGGAAGGCGTAGGCGAGCTGTGGACGGCATCGCCCGCTTCCGAGCCGCGGCGGCTGGCCGCGCGGGCGCGCTCCTTCGCGTGGTCGAACGCGGGCGCGCTCGCGTGGGTGGGCGACGGCCAGGTCGGCATCGGCGAGCGCACCGTGCCGCTGCAGGGCGTGCAGGCCGTCCAGTGGTCGCCGGACGGACGGCATCTGGCGGCGCGCGCTTCGGCGGCGGCGGGCGGAAAGCTGTGGGTCGTGGACACAGGCACGCTCGCGGTGCGCGAGGCGGCGCTGGGAACTTCGGACTTCGCCTTCGGCTCCAGCGGCGCGCTGGCGGCGCTCGGGCCGCCGCCGCCCGGCGGAGGGGATCGGCCGCTGCTCGTCGATGGCGTGCGCATCGCGGCGGCCACCGCGTTCGCGTTCTCGACCGACGGCAACGAGCTGGCGCTGCTCTCCACCTCCGCGCACCCCGGCGAGTCGTCGGGAGAGCTCTACCGGCTGGCGAAGGCCGGAGGGACGCCGCAGCTCGTCGGCTCGCGGGTTTCGGACTGGCGCTGGGACGCGGCGGGGGATCTGCTCTGCCTTGCGCGCTACGACCTGCGCGCCCGCGCGGGGACGCTGACCGTTTCGCGGCCCGGCGAGGCGCCGCGCGAGCTGGCAAGCAAGGTGCAGGGCTTCTCCACCTCGGGGCGGCGCGTCCTCTATCTCGCGCAGGCGCCGCAGAAGGGAGACTTCCGCCTGGAGCTGTGGGGGGTGGATCTCGACGCGCCCGCGCCCGCGCCGCACAAGCTCGACGAGGGCGTCTATGGCTGGCAGCTCTCTGGCGACGCCGTCTACTACAAGGCGCGCTGCGCCGGCGGTCCGCGGACCTGTTCGCTCTTGCGGGCTCCCTTTGCAGGCGGCGCGGCGCAAGTGCTCGCTCCGGAGGTGGCGGGCTTCGAGCTCTCCGGCGACGGATCGCGCATCCTCGTGCAGCGGCCGCACCGCGGCGCGCCGCGCTCGGTCGATCTGGCGGTGATTCCGGCGGCGGGCGCTCCGCGCTCAAACCTAGAGTTCTTCGTCGAGGAGGCCGACCCGAGCTCGCTCTTCGCCGACGCGGCGGGCAAGCGCGTGGCCTACGCCGTCATCGCGTCTGGCAAGGGCGGCGTGTTTCTGGCGGACGTGCCCTGAGCGGCGCAGAATCGGCCCATGCATCCGGAAGTGGAGGCGTTCGCCGCGCACCTCGCGCAGGTCGAGCGGGCCTCGCCGCATACGCAGCGCGCCTACACCTCCGACCTGCTTCAGCTCGCGCAGTTCCTCGAGGAGCGGGGAACCAGGCTCGACGCCGCCACCCGGGACGACCTGCGCGCTTTTCTGGCCTCGCGCTTCGCCGCCAACTCGCCGGCCACGCTGGCCCGCAAGCAGGCCTCGCTGCGCGCCTTCTACGAGCACCGCGTGCGGATGGGACACATCGCCGACAGCCCGGCGCGGCGGCTGGTGTTTCCGAGGCGCCGCGTCTCGCTGCCCAACGTCGTGACGGTGGACGACTGCTTCGCGCTCCTGGAAGCGCCGAGCGCGCGGACCGCCGCGGGCCTGCGCGACCGCGCCGCGCTGGAGCTGCTCTACGGCGCGGGACTTCGCGTCTCCGAGCTGGTGGGGCTGGACCTCTCGCACCTGATGGCAAAGTCCGTCCGCGTGCTCGGGAAGGGGAGCAAGCAGCGCATGGTGCCTCTGGTGGCCAAGGCACGGGCAGCGCTGGAGCTCTACCTCTCGCGCCGGCACGAGCTGGGGCCGAAGAGCGACGCGCTCTTCCTCAACCGCCGCGGCGGCAGGCTCACCGCGCGCAGCGTGGCGCGCCAGCTCGACCGCTACGCGCTGATCGCGGGAGCGCGGCGCCACGTGCATCCGCACGCGCTGCGGCACAGCTTCGCCACCCACCTGCTCGACATGGGCGCCGACCTGCGCGGCATCCAGGAGCTGCTCGGGCACGCCTCGCTCTCCACCACCCAGCGCTACACCCACGTCTCGTCGGAGCGGCTGGTGCAGGTCTACGAGGACGCCCACCCGAGGGCGCGGAAGCAGAAGGCGTAAGGGCCGGCGCCCGCCCCGACTGTTTGAATGAGTACAGCAATCGTTGGGAACCCTATTGGCGTACGATTCCCCATGCTTTGGGTTGCCGTTGACGTGACCGGATTCATCTGAAGGAACAGCGAACCGCGAACCGCAAGGAGCCTGCAATGAAGAAGATGATTCTTGGCGCCTGTGTCCTCCTGCTGGGCATGAGCGCAGGCTGCGGCCCCGACGAAAAGACGGCATCCCAGACCCGGAACCTGGGCTCGGGTTGCACCCTGCTTCGACCGGTCACCTGGACCGTTCTGGGGACCACCTGCGTGGAAGACCAGAACGCCACGAATACGCAGATGTACGATGGAGAGTATTATCAAATATTCGCCGACGTATTCGTATCCAGCATTTTTGGTGACGGAAGCGTGACGTACCAGTGCAGCAACGGGGCCATCATCCAGACCTCCGCTTCCTGTCACAAGGTCATCGGTTCCATCTTTTGACGCTGGCGCCCGGGGTGGTGGGCCTGCCGGCGATCAAGCGCGATCGCGCCGCCTGCGGGCGAGCGCGATCTGCGCTTCGAGGAAGTCGAGCATGGAGGTGCCTTCCGCCGCGAGCTGCTGCGGGATGAAGGAGCGGCGGGTGAGGCCCGGCAGCGTGTTCAGCTCGAGGAAGACCGGCCCGCGCGGCGAGACGATGACGTCGGTGCGCGAATACCCCTCGCAGCCCAGCGCCGCGTGCGCTGCCAGCGCCGCCTGCTGCGCCGCGCGCGCCACCTCGGGCGGCACCTCCGCCGGGGTGATCTCCTGGGTTCCCTTTCCCAGGTACTTGCCCTCGTAGTCGAAGGCGCGCCCCGCCTCGACGCGCACTTCGCTGGGCGGCAGGGCGCGCGGGCCCGAGGGGCCGTCGACGACGCCGATGGTCAGCTCCGTCCCCGAGACGAACTCCTCCGCGAGATACGCCTCCTCGGAATCCTCGATCTGCTCCGCGACGCGCTCGGCCTCCGCCGGGCTTCCGACGAAGCAGAGCCCCACGCTGCTCCCGCCCGCCACCGGCTTTGCCACGATGCGCCCGTAGATGGAGAGCAGATCGCGCAGCGCCTCGCGCATCACCTTCGGGTCCTTGGAGAGGTGCACCGATTTGGCGATGCGCACTCCGGCGTTGCCCGCCACCTGCTTGGCGACCTCCTTGTCGAAGGCGCGGGCCGAGGCATCCGCTCCCGGGCCGGTGAAGGCGATGTTGCGGACCTCCAGCATGCGCTGGATGGTGCCGTCCTCGCCTTCGCCGCCGTGCAGCGCGAGGAACCAGACCCGCGAGGGCTGCTTCTCCAGCGCGGAGGACAAGGTCGGAAAGGCCGCGGGCGCGGAAGGGAGGAAGTCCTGCTCGAAGGGCCGCTCGAATCGCGCCAGCTCGTCGCGCCCGACGACGTGCACCGCGCCGCTCGGGGCGAGGAACCAGGCCGCCGCCTCGTCGAGCACTGCGGAGACGTGCTGCCCGGAGGCCACCGAAACCCGGCGCTCGTTGCTCGAGCCGCCGAAGAGGATGTTCACGTCGGTGCCGGGCATGCTTCTGGAAGCTTATCATCGCAGGGCGTGCGGCGCAGCGTTACGATGGCGGCGTGAAGATCCGATCCACGACGGTGGTGTGCGTGCGCAGGGACGGCAAGGTCGCCCTCGGCGCGGACGGCCAGGTGACGCTGGACAAGACGGTGCTCAAGCACGGGGCGAAGAAGCTGCGCCGGCTGGGGGACGGGACGGTGCTGGCGGGCTTCGCCGGCGCCACCGCCGACGCCTTCACGCTCTTCGAGAGGTTCGAGGGCAAGCTCAAGGACTTCAACAAGAACCTCGCGCGCGCCGCGGTGGAGCTGGCCAAGGACTGGCGCACCGATCGCTTCCTCCGCCGGCTCGAGGCGCTGCTGGTGGTCGCGGACAAGGAGCGCACGCTGATCCTCTCCGGCACCGGCGACGTGGTGGACCCGGACGAGGGCGTGGCGGCCATCGGCAGCGGCGGCCCCTATGCGCAGGCCGCCGCCACCGCGCTCCTGCGCCATTCCCAGCTCGGCGCGCGGCAGATCGTCGAGGAGTCGCTGCGCATCGCCGCCCGCATCTGCATCTACACCAACGATCAGATCAGCATCGAGGAGCTATGACCCAGGGTTCCGAGCTGACTCCTCGCCAGATCGTGGCGGAGCTGGACCGCTACATCGTGGGACAGGCGGCCGCCAAGCGCGCGGTGGCCATCGCGCTGCGCAACCGCTGGCGCAGGTTCCGCCTGGCTCCCGAGATGCGCGACGAGGTGATGCCCAAGAACATCATCCTGGTGGGCCCCACCGGGGTGGGAAAGACGGAGATCGCGCGCAGGCTGGCGCGGCTCGCGGGCGCCCCCTTCGTCAAGGTGGAGGCCTCCAAGTTCACCGAGGTGGGCTACGTCGGCAAGGACGTGGACTCGATGATCCGCGACCTGGCGGAGGCGGGCGTGGCGCTGGTGCGCGAGGAGCGGCAGAAGGACGTGCAGCCGCGCGCGGAGGAGCTGGC
>DATDMU010000311.1:0-14076 GCA_036518615.1 Myxococcales bacterium | reverse complement strand
CGGTCGAAGCGGGCCGGCTCCTTGGAGAGCCCCAGGTAGTAGCGCAGCGTCTTCAGCGCGTCGCGATAGTCCTGCTTGTGCGGCACGATGTGCAGCATGGTCAGCCTGCGCGTCGCCACCTGCCAGATGCTGATGGCGAGGTGGGCGATCACCAGGCCCGCGAAGATGAAGCCGGAGATGCGGTGGAGCAGCCGGGTGGAGTCGATGCCCCCGAGCCACCCCACCACCTTCGCGGAGAAGCCGACGCCGAAGTACTTCTGCGGCATCCCGGTGATGACGAGAAGCGTGAAGAAGACCATCACCGCGAAGTGCTCGACGCGCTGCCAGACGCTGAACCGCGTGATGGTCTCGGCCTTGGTCTTCAATGGGGCGTTCATCGGTTCACCACGATTCGCCAGAGATGGAGGACGATCTGCAGGGCGAGGCCGCCGATCATGAAGGGAATGAGGACGGTGTAGAGGAGCTTCACCAGGTAGACCAGCGGCGCCTTGGTCAGGGACGGCTGGTAGTGCGAGAGCCACGAAGAGGGGAAGTCGGCCTTGGCCTCGGGGTGGCACTTCTTGCAGGTGTTGAGCAGGTTGGCCTTGATCACCGGCGAGGAGGGATCCTTCACCTTGGTGATGTCGTGCACGCCGTGGCAGTCGGTGCAGACCGCGACCACCGGGTTCTTGCCGCTGCCCTGCTCCAGCTTGACGGTGGTGCCGTGGAAGTCGGCCACGTAGGTCTGCAGCACGGCGGTGGAGAGGCCGTACTTCTTCATCAGCTTCTCGTTGCTGTGGCAGCTGCCGCACAGGTCGGGTCCCTTGGCGCGCCATGCGCCGGTGCGCGGATCGCCGATGGCGTGCGACTGGTGGCAGTCGGTGCAGGCGGGCACGTCCTCGCTGCCCGCGGTCAGCGCCTGCCCGTGCACGCTCTTCACGTACGCGGCGGCGATGGCGCCGTGGCAGGAGCCGCAGGTGTTGGAGATCTTCGCGCGCGGGTCGCCGGGAGCGGTGATGTCGTGCGCGCCGTGGCAGTCGGAGCAGACGGCCGCGTCGATCTTGCCGCTGCCGATCTGCGCGCGGTGCACTCCGTCCGCCGTCTCCTTGTACTGCGCGAGGTGGCACTTCTGGCACCCCTCGGAGTAGCTGATGGCGACGGCGCGCTTGCTGGCCAGCGGCCGCTTCGGGTGCCCGCCCGCCATGCCCTTGAGGTCGACATGGCAGTCGGTACAGGCGAGCTTGCGGCTGTGCGGAGACAGCTTCGCCGCGTCGATGGTGAGGCCGAGCAACTCGCCGGAGGGCAGCGTGATGTCCATGCCGGGTTTGCCGTGGCACTCGAGGCACTCTTCCGCCTCCGGCGTCAGCGCCGCGGGCGTTTCCGCGGCCAGTACCGCCGGCGAGGCCGCGAGCGCACATGCTACGAGCAGGGTCTTCATGGTGGACCTCTGGCGCGACGCAATGTGCAAGTCCCTTGCCGCGCCAGCCGGCTGCGAATTCCCGCGATCTGCGGGATCATTGAATGGAATTCCGCCGCAGATCTGGCGCGCAGGCGCGCCTGCCGGTGCAAAACGGCGCCGTCACCGCGACGCGTTTCGCGCACGCAAATCCGTCGCGGCCGAGGCGATGCGACGTCGAAAGCCTTGCGCGAAGCTCAGGGCTGCGATGCGGCCATCGGCGCGGCGTCGTCGGTGATGGCCTGGTAGACGAGCTGCTTGAAGAGCTTGCGATAGTACGCGCGCGAAGGTCCCGGCGCCTGCGTCATCAAGAGCGCGACCAGCTGCTCCTTCGGGTCCACCCAGAAATACGTGCCCGCGGCTCCCGCCCACATGAACTCGCCTGCCCTGCCCGGCGTCGCGGCGAGGCCGTCCTCGAGGCGGACCGAGAACCCGAGGCCGAAGGTGTATCCCTTGGTGCCGAGGAGCAGCTCGCCCGGAGTGGTGCCGTTGTCCTTGATCTTGCCGAGCTGGTCGGAGGTCATGAGCGTGACCGTGGTGCGGCTGAGGATGCGCACGCCGTCGAGCTGCCCGCCGTTCGCCATCATCTGCGCGAAGCGGAGATAGTCGGAAGTGGTGGCGACGCCGCCCGCGCCGGCGGAATCGTTCTTCGGCGGCGTGCTCACGTCGATCACCTTGTTCGGACCGCCGGTCGCCGGATCGGTTGCGAACGGCTGCGCGAGGCGGCCCATCTTCTCCTTGGGGACGAAGAACCCCGCGTCCACCATCTTCAGCGGCTTGAAGAGGTTTCGTTCGAGGAATTCGGAGAGCCGCATTCCCGATGCTTTCTCGACGACGCGGCCGAGCAGATCGACGGAGAGGCTGTATTCCCAGACCTCGCCGGGATTGTGCGCGAGCGGCGCCCTGGCGAGGCGCTCGATCTCCTCGTCCGGCGTGACGTTGCGGGCCTCGTAGGGAACGTCCGCGGTCATCACCCCGGCCTTGAGATACGCGTCCTTGACCGGCGCGTTCGCGGTGATTTCGCCATAGGCGAGACCCGAAGTGTGCCGGAGCAGGTCCTGGATGGTCATCTCGCGCGAGGCGGGGACGGTCTCGTACGTCAGCCTGCCGGTCGCGTCCACCCTCGGCACGCTCACCTGCATCTTCGCGAACGCGGGCAGGTACTTCGAGACCGGATCGGTGAGGACGATGCGGCCCTCCTCCGCGAGGATCATCGCGGCGACCGAGGCGAGCGGCTTGGTCATCGAGTAGATGCGGAAGATGGCGTCCTTGGTCATCGGCGCGCCGTTCGCGGGATCGCGCGCGCCGAACGCCTCGAAGTACGCGATGCGCCCCCTGCGCGCCACCACCGCCACCGCGCCGGGCAGCCTCTTCGCCTTGATCTCGGCCTGCAGCACGCTGCCGATGCGGGCGAGCCGGTCGGCGGAGAGCCCGACCTCCTGCGGGCGCGCGGTGGGCAGCGCTTCCGCCCAGGCCGCAGAGACCGACAACAGCGCGGAGAAGAGGACGACGAGGAAGCGCGGCATGAAAGCCTCCATGAGGGAGAATTGCCGCGGATGCTAGAAGTCCGCTTTCGTGTGTGTCAATGCGCCCCCAGCCGCCAATCGACGATATCTAAAAGACCGGAAAGCCGTTCTGCACGGCGAGGTCGCGCAGTCCGGTGGCCTCCGCGAGGCCGTTGCCCGGACCTTCGCTCGGGCAGGGAACCCCGAACGGCCCTTGCGGCACCGCGAACTGCGGCGGGATGCGCCGCAGCGTGAAGTCGAGCTCCTGCGCGAGGTTGTTCGCCGAGGCGTCGCGCATGGAGAGCGGCTTCAGGTCCCAGTTCTGCTCGATCATCCGCAGCACCGAGGTGTGATCGTACTGCCGGTGCGAGACGGTGTTGCTCCTCGCCCAGGGCGCGACCAGGAGCGCCGGCACGCGGAAGCCGAGCCGGCCATCGGTATCGCCGGCTGCGCGCGTCGCCGGCGGAATGGGCGCCGTCGGAGGGGACACGTGGTCGAAGAACCCTCCCCACTCGTCGAAGTTGATGAACAGCACCGTGCTGCTCCATTGCGGAGAGCGGGTGACGGCGCCGTACACGTCGTTCATGAACTTCTCGCCATTGCGGATATCGACGTGCGGATGGTCGTCGTTGCCGGTCCCGGTGGCTTCCCCTGCGAACTGGCCGTCGACGAACGCCACCTCGGGCAGGTTGCCCGCCGCAGCGTCCGCATAGAAATCCTGGATGGAATGGCTGATGCCCAGGTACTTCGAGCCCCAGAGCGCGAGGAAGGGCAGGTCGCTGTAGTAGTACCGCCCGCGCAGGCCGGCATCGGCCAGCCGGTCCCAGATGGTGGGCAGCGTGCTCGGCTCGAAGGTGTTGGAGATGCGGTCGGTCTGGCCGGCGTGCTGGTAGATGCGGTTGGGAAACGTCTCGGAAAGAATGGCCGGGTAATACCGGTCGAACGTCGTCCACTGGGGGACCGCCTGCCCGAAGAAGGCCAGGTCCGGCTGCGTGTAATATCCGATCGCGAAGACGTCGTTCGCGCCCGCCCGCAGCCAGCCGTCGTCGAGTCCGTTGTCGTATTCGACGCGCCCTCCCGCATAGGAGTGATCCGGATCCGGATGCAGGCAGCCCTGGAAGTCCGGGGCGAGCGGGAAGGTCGAGTGCGGCACGCCGGAACCATCCGTGAAGGTGAGCCCGGCCTGCCTTCCGTCCGCCCCCGGCACCCAGCCGAGGAAATGGTCGAAGGACCGGTTCTCCATCATCAACACGACCACGTGCTGGATGGGCGACGCCGCGGTGGCGCTCCTTCTTGCCTCGGCGCTCGCCGGGCGATCGCCGGCACCGGACCCGCAGGCGAGTGCGCTGCAGAGAAGAATCTTCAGGACGGACGACGAGCACGGGCGCATGCGACCTCCGGAAAATGGCGATCTGTGCAGGCGGTCCACCATGTGCAATCGCCGTGAAGACGACCGGCCGCCCTCCCGCCCTGCGCGCACTCCCTGCGCGGGCGGAAAGTTGCCGCGCAATCTGATCGCGCCTGCGCGGAGCGGCTTCTCAGGGAGTGCGTGGCATGTCGAGTGCACGCCGCCAGACGCAGGGCCCGCAGAAATGGCGCCGGAGCGCAACTCGCTGCGGAGGGCCCGGCGGTCCCGGCAGGAGGTGCAGCTTGCTGGTCCACCGGTGGACGCTTTCCGCCGTGCTCGGCACCGCCCTCGCCTCGGGAGCCCTCTTTGCCCACGATCCCGCTCCCGTCGGCAACGCAGCCATCGGCCGCGCGCTCTATACCGGCGCCGCGCCCCTGGAGAAGGGAGGCGCGCCCTGCCTCGACTGCCACGCCATCGGCGGGCAGGGCCCGGCACTGAACGCGAGCTTCGGCCCCGACCTCTCGCGGTCCGCCGCCGTCCTCGACGGCGACATCCTCGACGGCGTGCTGACCGACATGCCGTACGCGAGCATGAAGCCCATCTACGCGGGCCGGCCGATCTCCGAGGCCGAGCGCGCGCACCTGGCCGCCTTCTTCCAGGAGGCAGCCGGCAAGGCGCCGGCGGGCGGCGGAGGATGGTTCGCGGCGCAGGCCGTGCTCCTCGCCGCGACCCTGGGCGCGCTCTTCGCCTGGACGCGGCGGCGCAGGCCCTCGCCGCGCGAGCAGCTTCGCCAGAACGCCCGACGCATCGGAGGTCTGCGATGAGCTGGATCAAGGACGTCGTCGGCCCGGGCCACCGCCGCTGGGAGGAGCTGTACAGGAACCGCAACCAGTTCGACAAGGTGGTGCGCAGCACCCACGGCGTGAACTGCACCGGCAGCTGCTCGTGGAACGTCCACGTCAAGAACGGCATCGTGGCGCTGGAGACGCAGGCCACCGACTATCCGCGCATTTCCTGCGACGTTCCCGGCTACGAGCCGCGCGGTTGCCAGCGCGGCATCTCCGCCTCCTGGTACCTCTACAGCCCGCTGCGGGTGAAGTATCCGTACCTGCGCGGCGTGCTGGTCGATCTCTGGCGCGCCGCCCGCGCCCGCCACGCCGACCCGGTGGACGCCTGGGCCTCGATCGTCGGCGATCCCGACTCGCGGGCGCGCTGGCAGAAGGCGCGCGGCAAGGGCGGATTCCGCCGCGCCACCTGGGACGAGGCGCTGGAGATCGTCGCCGCCGCCACCGTGCACACCATCGCGCGCCACGGCGCCGACCGGATCATGGGCTTTTCGCCCATTCCCGCCATGTCGATGCTCTCCTTCGCGGGAGGCTCGCGCTTCCTCCAGCTCCTCGGGGCGGTGAACCTCTCCTTCTACGACTGGTACTGCGATCTGCCCAACGCCTCGCCGGAAATCTGGGGAGAGCAAACCGACGTGGCGGAGAGCGCCGACTGGTTCCACTCCCGCTACATCGTCTCGATGGGCTCGAACGTGGCGATGACCCGCACGCCCGACGCGCACTTCGCCACCGAGGCCCGCCACGCGGGGGCCAAGCTGGTGGTGCTCTCGCCCGACTTCAGCATGACCTCCAAGCTGGCCGACTGGTGGATCCCCGCCGCTGCCGGCCAGGACGGCGCGTTCTTCATGGCGGTGAACCACGTCATCCTCAGCGAGTTCCACGCCGGCCGCGAGGTGCCCTTCTTCCAGGACTACCTGCGCCGCTACAGCGACGCTCCCTTCCTCGTCGAGCTGCGCCCCGAGGACGGCGCGTTCGTCCCCGGCCGCCTGCTGCCGGCAAGCTCGCTGCCCCGCTACGCCTCGGCCGAGAACGGCGACTTCAAGTTCCTCGTCTGGGACAGCGCCACGGGCCCGCGGATGCCGCAGGGCTCGCTCGGCTTCCGCTGGCAGCAGGAGAAGGGCAAGTGGAACCTGGAGATGAAGGACGGCGCCGACGGAACGGCGCTCGATCCGCGGCTCACGCTGCTGGAGGAGAACGCCGCCACCTGCGAGGTGGAGCTCCGCGACTTCGCCTCCGGCGGCGCGGTGCGCCGCAGCGTGCCCGTGCAGTACGTCGAGACCAGGGGCGGCACCGTTCCGGTCACCACCGTCTACGACCTGCTCTTCGCACAGTACGGAGTGGGCCGCGGCCTGCCCGGCGCGTACCCGACCAGCTACGACGACGCATCGATGCCCTACACGCCCGCCTGGCAGGAAAGGCACACGGGAGTGCCGCGCGCCGACGTGATCCGCTTCGCGCGCGAGTGGGCGGGCACCGCCGAGAAGACCTCGGGCAGGTGCTCCATCGTCATCGGCGCAGGCGTGAACCAGTGGTACCACGGCGATCTCTCCTACCGCGCCGCCATCGCGAGCCTGGTCCTGTGCGGGTGCGTCGGACGCAACGGGGGCGGGCTCAACCATTACGTCGGGCAGGAGAAGCTGGCGCCGGTGGCGCCCTGGGCCGCGCTGGCCTGGGGCCTCGACTGGGCGCGCCCGCCGCGCCTGCAGAATGCGCCGAGCTTCCATTACGTGCATACCGATCAATGGCGCTACGAGCGCACCGCCGACGAGGAGAAGGTCAACCCCGCCGCCTCCCGCGACGCGCTCAGCTCCGGCCACACCATCGACCAGCAAGTGAGGGCGGTGAAGCTGGGATGGCTCCCCTTCTTCCCGCAGTTCGACCGCAACCCCGCCCAGGTGGTTCGCGAGGCCGAGGCGGCAGGGGCGAAGACCGACGCGGAGATCGCGCAGTGGGTCGCGGCACAGCTCCGCGGGAAGAAGCTGCGCTTCGCCGTCGAGGATCCCGACGCGCCGGAAAACTGGCCGCGGCTCTGGTTCATCTGGCGCGGGAACGCGCTCATGTCCAGCGCCAAGGGCCACGAATACTTCCTCCGGCATTACCTCGGCACGCACCACCAGATCGTCTCCAGGGAATGCGCGAAGGACTCGGTGCGCGAGGTGACCTTCCGCGAGCCGGCCCCGGAAGGAAAGCTGGATCTGGTGGTGGACCTGAACTTCCGCATGGACACGACCGCCCTCTACTCGGACGTCGTGCTGCCGGCGGCCACCTGGTACGAGAAGGACGACCTCAGCACCACCGACATGCACTCGTTCATCCACCCCTTCCAGGCGGCGGTGCCGCCGTGCTGGGAGTCGAAGAGCGACTGGGACGCATTCAAGGCCATCGCCGCGAAGGTGAGCGAGCTCTCGAAGAAGCACCTGCCCGATCCGGTGCGCGATCTGGTGGCGACGCCTCTTGCCCACGACACGCCGGCGGAGATGGCGCAGCGCGAGGTGCGCGACTGGAGCAAGGGCGAGTGCGAGGCCATTCCCGGCAAGACCATGCCCGGCTTCTCGGTGGCCACCCGCGACTACGCGCATCTCCACGACCGATTCGTCTCCTTCGGTCCCCTGGCGCGGAGCGGCCTGTCGGCCCACGGCATCAACTGGCCCATCGACGACTTCTACGACGAGCTGGCGAGGGAGCGCGGCGTGCAATGGAACGGCGGGCGCTACCCTTCGATCGAGCGCGCCGTCGATGCAGCCGGCCTCATCCTGCGCCTCGCGCCGGAGACCAACGGCGAGGTGGCCTTCCGCGCCTTCCAGGCGGAGGAGAAGAAGGTGGGCCTGCCGCTCGCGGACCTGGCGGAGAAGACGCGCGGCGTGCGCACCACCTTCGAGGACATCGCCCAGCAGCCGCGCCGGCTGCTCGACAGCCCCTGCTGGACGGGCATCACCTCCGGCGGCCGCACCTACTCCGCCTACTGCCTCAACGTGGAGCGGCTGGTGCCCTGGCGCACGCTCACCGGCAGGCAGCATTTCTACCTGGACCACCCGGTGTTCCTCTCCTACGGCGAGGCGCTGCCCACCTGGAAGCCGCGGCCCGATCCCGAGGTGCTCGGCGATCTGGCGGAGACGAAGAACGGCGGCAAGTCCATCCGGCTCAACTACCTCACGCCGCACGGCAAGTGGGGCATCCACTCCACCTTCGGCGACAACCTGCGCATGCTCACCCTCTCGCGCGGCACGCACCCGCTCTGGCTGAGCGAGCGCGACGCGGCCAGGGCGGGCATCGAGGACAACGACTGGGTGGAAGCCAGCAACGACCACGGCGCGGTGGTCGTCCGGGCGGTGGTCAGCGCCCGCATTCCCGACGGGCTCTGCATCCTCTACCACTCGCCGGAGCGCACCATCGCGGTGCCGAGGAGCCCCTCGCGCGGCGGGCGGCGCGCGGGCGGCCACAACAGCCTGACCCGGGTGCGGCTGAAGCCCACGCTGATGGCGGGCGGGTACGGGCAGTTCACCTTCGCCCTGAACTACTGGGGCCCGACCGGAAACAACCGCGACACCTACGTCATCGTCCGCAAGCTCGAGGGGGAGCCGCGCTGGTAGCGGCGGACCGGAGATTGGCCATGAACGTGCGCGCGCAGATGTCCTCGGTCTTCCACCTCGACAAGTGCATCGGCTGCCACACTTGCAGCGTCGCCTGCAAGAACCAGTGGTCCGACCGGCGCGGCGTGGAATACGCGTGGTGGAACAACGTCGAGACGCGGCCGGGCACCGGCTATCCGGTGCTCTGGGAGGACCAGGACCGCTGGCAGGGCGGCTGGAAGCGCGAAGACGGAAAGCTCGCGCTGCGGCAGGGCGGCAAGGCGGCCACGCTCTCGCGCCTGTTCCACAATCCGTCGCTGCCGGTATTGAATGATTATTACGAGCCGTGGACCTACCGCTACGACGACCTGTTCACCGCTCCCGCCGGCAACGACCAGCCCACCGCGCGCGCCGTCTCGATGATCGACGGCAAGCCGGCGGAGATCCGCTCCGGACCGAACTGGGACGACGACCTGGGCGGCTCGCCGCTGCATGCCGCCAACGATCCCAACCTCGCCTCGCTCACCAAGGAGCAGCGCGACGACCTCGCGGACACAGAGCGGCTGGCGTTCTTCTACCTGCCCCGCGTCTGCAACCACTGCGTGAACCCCGCCTGCGTGGCGGCCTGTCCGTCCGGCGCCATCTACAAGCGCGGCGAGGACGGCGCGGTCCTGGTCGCGCAGGACAAGTGCCGCTCGTGGCGCATGTGCGTCTCCGCCTGCCCCTACAAGAAGGTGTTCCAGAACTGGTCCACGGGAAAGTCGGAGAAGTGCATCTTCTGCTATCCGCGCCTCGAGGCGGGCCTCGCCCCGGCGTGCTTCCACACCTGCGTGGGCCGCATCCGCTACCTGGGCGTGCTGCTCTACGACGCGGACGCGCTCGTCGCCACCGCCACCCGCCCCGATGCGGATCTCGTCGAGGCGCAGCGGGCGATGATCCTCGATCCGTTCGACCCCGCGGTGCAGGCGCGCGCCCTGGCGGACGGCGTCCATCCCCAGATCCTCGAGGCGGCGCAGCGTTCGCCCGCGTACCGGTGGGTGAAGGAGTGGCGCCTGGCGCTGCCGCTGCACCCGGAGTACCGGACGCTGCCCATGCTCTTCTACGTGCCGCCGCTGCTCCCGTCGCTCGGCCAGGAGTCGCCGGACGACTTCTTCGGCTCGCTCTCCCGCGCGCGCCTTCCGCTGGCGTATCTCGCGAGCCTCTTCTCCGCGGGGAACACCGAGGTGCTCCTGGCCGCGCTGCGCAGGCTCCTGGCGGTGCGGCTGCACCGGCGCGCGCAGGACGTGGGCGATCTGCCCGAGGGCGCCGCGGCCCGGGCGCTCGAACAGGCCGGGCTCACGCCGCTGCAGGCCGAGGAGATCTTCCGCCTCACCGCGCTCGCTCCGATGTCCGAGCGGGTGGTGGTGCCGGGCCTCTCCCGCGAGGCAGAGACCGACGGCAAAGAGCCGCAGCCGCACCGCGGCGCGGGCTTCGGCTTCCTCCGCCCCATGGAAGGTCGGTGACCCATGAGCGGCACCGCCGAGCGCGCCATCCTCTCCGACTTCGCCGAGCTCTTCGCCTATCCGCGCGGCGAGGTCGCCCGGGTCGCGCGCCACTGTCTCGCGCTGCTCGGCCCCGGCCACCCGGCGGCGCCTGCGCTGGAGGACTTCGCCGCCTGGGCGGCGCTGGTGGATCCCGGCGAGATCGAGGAGGTCTACTCCGCCACCTTCGACCTGGAGCCCGCCTGCGTTCCTTACGTCGGCTGGCACCTCTGCCCGGACCCGGAGCGGCGCAACCTCTTCCTCAGCGAGCTTTCGGCGGTGTACTCGCGAGAGGGGTTCTTGCCGCGAGAGGAGCTGGGAGATCACCTCTCCGAAGTGCTGCGCTTCCTCGCCGTGGCTCGCGACGACGAGGCGCGTCTCACCGTCTTGCGCGAAGGTCTCGCGCCCGCGGCGGAGAAGATGGTGGCTTCCTTCCAGCCGCCCTTCAACCCCTACCGGTGGCTCCTCGACGCGCTCGCGGAGCACCTGGGCCGCGGCGAGGTCCAGAGCGCGATGCCGGCAGCCGTCCCGGCGCAGGAGGCACGTCCATGAGCAACCTCTTCCTCTTCGGCGTGTTTCCCTACCTCGCGGTGGCGCTGGCGATCTTCGGCGGCATCTACCGCGTTCGCCGCCTCGGCGACACGATGACCGCGCGGTCGTCGCAGCTCCTCGAATCGCGGCTGCAGCGATTCGGCGCGGTGCCCTGGCACGCGGCCATCCTGCTCATCCTGCTCGCGCACGCGCTGGCCGCAACCCTGCCGCGACCGTTCGCGCGGCTGCTCGGCGACTCCACCCGCCTCTACCTCCTCGAGCTCTCCGGGCTCGCCCTCGGCCTCATCGCGCTGGCCGGCATCGCGCTCCTGCTCGTGCGCCGGTTCTCGCTGCGGGCATCCACCAGCCGCATGGACTGGCTGGTGCTCGCCGCGCTGCTCCTGCAGGCCGCGAGCGGCGTCTACATCGCTCTCGTCCTGCGCTGGGGCTCGGGCTGGTTCCTGCACACCGGAGCGCCCTGGCTTGCGGCGCTGGCCCGCTTCGATCCGCAGGTCGACCGCATCGTCTTCCTGCCCTTCGCGGTCAAGCTGCATTTCGTCAATGCCTTCGTGCTGGTCGCGCTCCTGCCTCTCTCGCGGCTGATGCACGTGGTCACGGTTCCCATCTCCTATCTGTGGCGTCCGCCCCAACTGGTCAGCTGGCGAGGTTCGCGATGACCGACCGACGATCCGGAAATGCCCTGCAGCTGACGCTCGCGACCGGCGCCTTCGCCGTGTGCTTCGCCGCGTTCGGCTCCGTCTCCGCGATGATGCCGATCCTGCGCAAGTCGCTCGGGCTCACCCCGGTGCAGACCAGCGTGGCGCTCGCCATTCCGGTGCTATTGGGAAGCCTCGGCCGCATTCCCCTGGGAATGCTCACCGACCGCTTCGGCGGCCGCCGCGTGTTCATCCTCGTCCTCGCGGCGAGCGCCGTGGCGGCGGGAGCGATGGCGTTCGTGGCCAGCTACACGGCGCTGGTGATCACCGGGTTCTTCCTCGGCATCGCGCTCGCGAGCTTCGCGGTGGGCGTGGGCTTCTCCAGCGGCTGGTACCCGCCCGAGAAGCAGGGCACCGCGCTCGGCATCTACGGCGCCGGCAACATCGGGCAGTCGCTGGCGGCGTTCGGCGCGCCCTTCATCGCCCGCGCTTTCGGGGTGCCGTGGGGCTTCTGGACCTTCGCCATCCTCGCCGCGGCCTGGCTGGCGGTGTTCGCCTTCGCCGCGCGCGACCCGCAGCGCGCCGCGCCTCCGCGCACGTTCGCCCAGACCATCGCGCCGCTGCGCGAGCCCGGCAGCTGGGTATTGAGCCTCTATTACTTCCTCACCTTCGGCGGGTTCGTCTCCATGGCCGTCTACCTGCCCACGCTGCTCAGCGACTCGTTCGCGATGACGCCGCAGGAGGCCGGCGCGCGCGCGGGCGGATTCGTCCTCGTCGCCACCGCCATGCGGCCCGTGGGCGGCTGGCTCGGCGACAAGGTGGGCGGCAAGAAGATCCTCGCGGTCGTCTTTCCCGCGGTGGCGCTGATGGCGGTCTCCCTCGCGGTCCCGGGGTTCGGCTGGTTCCGCGCCGGCGCGCTGGGAATGGCCATCGCCATCGGGCTCGGCAACGGCGCGGTGTTCAAGCTGGTCCCGCAGATGTTCCCCAAGAGCGTCGGCGCGGTCACAGGGCTCGTGGGCGCGGCGGGCGGCCTGGGCGGCTTCTTCCCGCCGCTCGTGCTCGGCGCGGTGCGGCAGTCCACCGGCAGATTCACGCTGGGGTTCGCGTTCCTCGCCGCCTTCGCGCTCTTCTGCCTGGCGGTGCTGGTGTTCTGGGGCCGCCGCGCGCCGCAGCCCGCGAGGCTCGCGACCTGATCGCCTTCGGGCATGGCGGATGCTTGCTTCGGACCCACGTGACCGGGCCGGGTTTCAGATCCGCCCTCCTCGCCGCGCTCCTCTTCAGCGCTTGCGGCGGGGAGCCGTCGGTGAACGCCGACATGCCTCTCGCCGTGCCGGCGATGCCGCCCAGCCTCGTGCTGCCGCCGGTGGAGACCTCGCTTTCCCAGGTCGAGGGCTCGGCCAACCTGCAAGGCTCGGGAAGCGCGCTGGTCGGCGCCTTCCGGCTACAAGACTCGGTCGGGACCATCGAGATCGGGGGCCGCCCTCTTCCCGCGGTGGTGGTGGCGGAGAGCTTCTTCACCACCGAGGCAATCCTCCTCCACCAGATCTACGCGCTGTCCGACGACGCGTTCTTCATGGTGTGGACCTATTGCAGCGGCGGCGCGATCGACACCGCGTACCTGCTCGATTCCCGCGACGGAATCGGACGCTTCGACAGCGCGAACGGCACCTGCAACGACGTCCGGCGAACCTCGGCGACGACGGTGCGCTTCCCGGGCGCGGACCTGCCCTGGCCGCGCGTGCACACCGGCTTCGAGGTCAAGGGAAAGTCCGTGCAACTCCACGCCGCAGCGCCCGGAGCGGTGCTCTACAGCGGCGCCGTCCAGGCGGCGATTCCCTATGCCGTAATCGATTGCACCCAATGCGACGCTAGAGGCGGCTGGTACGAGCTGCACTCCATCCTCTGGGACCCGGGATCGGGCGGAGTGACGCTGGGCATCTTCTACCTGGAATCGCGCAACCATTCGCGAGTGCTCCTGGAATACGTCATCAACCTCGGCAGCCTGAAGCAGGTGAACAGCGCGACCTACGCCGCCGAGTGGAGCTTCACCGGAACGGCGCCGGTCGCTTTGGCCGGGCCACCGTTCTGAGTCCGGGCGCGCTGATTTTTCGCGTCCGGCGCAGGGTCTCGCAAATCCTTCGCAGCGCAAATCCCGCTCGTCCACTACCGCCGGGGCACCCTTCTTGCGTGCCGGCGTAGAGGACGCCGCGCCCTGAGCGGCCGCCACCATCTCCGTCGGAGGACCCAGATGCCGCTTTTGTCGCAGCGGACCGCGCGCCTCGGCACCGAGAACGCGTTCCGCATCGCTCCATACATCGCCGAAGCCGAACAGAGCGGCCTGCGGGTCATCCGCTGCAACCTGGGCCAACCCGACTTTCCGGTTCCGGGACACATCCGCGAGGAGCTGAAGCGTCAGATCGACGGCGGCCAGGGCGGATATTGCGATCCGCAGGGCATCCTCCCGCTGCGCGATGCCATCGCCCGGCAGATGCGCGAGCGGGGCATCGACGCCGCGCCCGACCGGGTGGTCGTGTTCGCCGGCGTGAAGCCGTCGATCGGCTTCGTTCAACAAGTCTACACCGACCCCGGCGACGAGGTGATCTACCCCTCCCCCGGCTTTCCCATCTACGAGTCGTTCGTCGACTACGTGAGCGCGGAGCCGGTGCC
>DATDMU010000310.1:0-3085 GCA_036518615.1 Myxococcales bacterium | reverse complement strand
GCGCCCTCGGTGCGCGCCTTCCAGCTCAGGTTCGCGTCCCGGAAGGTGCCGCTCGCGGCGCTGGTCTTGCCCTTGCCCGACATCAGATCGCCTTCCCACTGCGCAGTCGCGGTGCTCTTCATCGTGCCGACCTCCTGTAGGGAGCGCGTTCTGTCACCCGGCGGCGCCGATCGCAACCGAAACCCTTGACTGAACGCGCGTGCAGGTGCAGCGTCTTCGCGTGGGCGCGACGCGTCCGATCTCCAATCCGCCGAATCCGTGGCTCTCCACCGCGGTCGAGTACATCGACGAGATCCCGCCCGCCGAGCTCGAGGTCTACGAAGATCATACCCGCGAGATCCTTTCCCACAATGACAGCCCGGACTTGGGATTCGAGTGGAGCGTCAATCCATATCGCGGATGTTTCCATTCGTGTGCTTATTGCGTCTCGGGTGACACACCCATACTCATGGGAGACGGAACGACGAGGCCCATTCGGCAAATCCGGGTAGGTGATATCATTTATGGAACTGTCGTTCGAGGTCGATGGCGATTCCATACGCGAACGCGCGTTCTCGACCACTGGTCGACCGCTCGGCCGGCGTACCGCATTCGCCTGGCGGATGGCACGGAAATGCTCGCGAGCGGCAACCATCGTTTCCTCGCTCGCCGGGGCTGGAAGTACGTGGCCAATTCCGTTGGCCGCGATCGCGCGCACCTGACGACGAACGACAAGCTCCTCGGTACGGGCGCGTTTGCGGCTCCGCCGAACCCCACCGACGCGTACAGGCAAGGATATCTCTGCGGCATCATCCGTGGCGACGGATTGCACCAATTCCGTCTCGCGTTGACGGACATCGAAGCTCTCGCTCGCGCAAACGATTACCTGCGCGAGTTCGACGTGTATACGACCGATTCCATCTTCGCGGAGGCAGCCGGCGCTCGCCGCGCCATGTACGCCGTACGGGCCTCCTCCCGCTGGGCGTTCGAAGAGATCACGCGACTGTGTGAATGGCCGAAGACGCCGCACCGCGACTGGAGCAAGGGCTTTCTCGCCGGCATCTTCGACGCCGAAGGAAGCTACTCGCGTGGAGTCCTGCGCATCTGCAACACCGATCCGGTGATGATCGACAGCACAGTCGTGGCTCTGCAGCGATTTGGATTCGACGCGATCGTCGAAGGTGAGCCACCGGGTCGGGGACATCGCAGCGCCAGCGTGCGCGTGCGCGGCGGCCTCAAGGAGCACCTGCGCTTCATGCACACCGTCGACCCCGCGATCACCCGCAAGCGCGACATCGCCGGCCAGGCGCTCAAAAGCACCGCCGGCCTGCGCGTCGTCGCGGTCGAGCCGCTGGGCTTTTCGCTCCCCATGTTCGACATCACCACCGGCACCGGCGACTTCATCGCCAACGGCGTCGTGAGCCACAACTGCTATGCGCGGCCCACGCACGAGTATCTGGGCTTCGGCGCCGGCACCGACTTCGATCGCAAGATCACCGTCAAGCCGGAGGCGCCGCGGCTCCTGCGCGAGGCCTTCGAGCGGCCTTCGTGGAAGGGCCAGCTGGTCGTCTTCTCCGGCGTGACCGACTGCTACCAGCCGCTCGAGGCCAGCTACCGGCTGACCCGCGGCTGCCTCGAAGTCTGCGCCGCCTACCGCAATCCCGTCGGCATCATCACCAAGGCGCCGCTGATCGAGCGCGACCTGGACGTGCTCGGCGAACTGAACCGCGTCGCGCGCGTCTCCGTCAGCGTCAGCATCCCCATCTGGGACCGGGCCCACGCGCACGCCATCGAGCCGTACGTCGCCACGCCGGAGCGTCGCATGAGGACCATCGAGCGGCTCGCCGCCGCGGGGCTGCGCGTGGGCGTGAACATCGCGCCGGTCATCCCCGGGCTCTCCGACGCCGACATCCCCAAGATCCTCGAAGCCGCCCATGCCGCGGGCGCCCGCCGGGCCGGGTTCGTCTTCCTGCGGCTGCCGGGGTCGGTGAAGCAGGTGTTCGAGGAGCGGCTCCGACAGGCGCTGCCGCTGCGCGCCGACCGTGTGCTGAACCGTGTGCGGGAGGCGCGGGGCGGCAAGCTCTACGACGCGCGCTTCGGAAAGCGCGGCGAGGGCGAAGGGAACTACGCGCAGGCCGCGCGCGCCCTCTTCGACGGCACCGTGAAGCGGCTGGGCATGAACGAAGGATTCCACGACCTGGAGCCCGCGGACACCTTCTGCCGCCCCGGCGGAAGGCAGCTGCCGCTCCTGTAGGAAAGCGCCTACCTCCGCGTACCGGCAAGGAAATTTGCCTCGTGCGCGCATGGCCCCGTACAGTCGGGAGATGGCGGTCCGCACCCGGGCGCTCGCGCTCGCGCTTGCTGTGTTCGCCTGCGGGCGGTCGCGCTCGGCGGGACCGTCGGCGTCCGTCGCCAGCATCGCCGGCGACAGCGGGCAGCGCGCAGTCGTCACCGCCAGGAGCGGCAAGGTGGAGCTGCTTCACGGCACCGACGGCAGCGTCTCCGAGGCGCGGGTCGGCGATCAGCTCGGCGTCCGCGACGCCGTGCGCACCGAGGAGGGAGACGCCGACCTGGCCTTCGACGGCCTGCGCTTGCGCCTCCACGACGCAAGCCAGCTCACCGTGGAGGAGCTGCACCGCCAGAAGATGCGCGCGCGGGTCCGCGGCAGCCTCGAGTCGGACGTGGCGGAGAACGCCAGCCTCGACGTGGAGGCCGAGGGCGGCGATGCGGTGGCGCACAGCGACGGCGGCCATTTCTTCATCACCTCCGACGGGCACGGCATCGTCGCGGTGGCCACGGTGACGGGCTCGGTGCACCTGGCCGGGAGCGGCGAGAGCGTGGAGGTGGCGAAGGGCCAGGTGAGCCGGGTGAGCCGGACGCAGCCCACGCCCAGCCAGCCCGAGGCAGCGCTGCGGCGCGTGCTCCTCTCGGTGCAGTGGCCCAACCAGAAGGAGACCAACCGCGCGACCCTCCCCATCGTGGGACGCGTGGAGCCGGGCAGCCGCGTCTTCGTCCAGGGCGTGCCGGTGGCGGTGGAGCCTGGAGGGAGCTTCCACGCGGAAGTTCCGCTCCGGCAGGGCCGGCAGAAGATCGCCGTGGTCACGGT
>DATDMU010000309.1:0-3885 GCA_036518615.1 Myxococcales bacterium | reverse complement strand
GCCTTCGGCGCAGATCGATCTCTGCGTGGCGCCGCGCGCGCAGGACATCGCCCGCGCCATTCCCGGCGTCTCGCAGGTGCACGTCTTCGACAAGCGCGGGGCCGATCGCGGCCTCTCCGGACTGCGCCGCGTGGCAGCGCGCCTGGCGACGCGGCAGTACCCGCTCGCCGTGCTCCCGCACCGGTCTCTGCGCACCTCGCTGCTGGCGTGGCTCGCGGCCATTCCCGAGCGCGTCGGCTTCGCCGGCGCTCCCGGATCGCTCCTCTACACCGCGCGGGTGCGCACCGCGCACGACGCCTTCCTGCTCCAGGAAGCGGACCTCGCCCGCGCTCTCGGCGCGGAGCCCGCGCCGATGCAGCTCGAACCGCGCCGGGAATGGCTGGAGGCGGCCGCGGCGGCGCTGGGCGACGCGCCGGCGAAGCTCGCTGCGGTCTGCCTCGGCTCCGAGTGGGCCACCAAGATCTGGCCCTCGGCGCACGTGGCGGAGCTCGTGCGCGTGCTGGCGGACTCGGGCTTCCGCCCCGTGCTCGTCGGCGGCCCGCGCGAGCGCGCGGTGGCGAAGGAGATCGCCGCCGGCGGCGGGTGCATCGACACCACCGGCAACCCTGTCGGAGAGGCGCTGGCGATCCTCTCCCGCTCCTCCATCGCCATCGGCGGCGACACCGGCCTCGTGCACGCGGCTCGCGCCCTCGGCGTCCCCACCGTCGCGCTCTTCGGACCCACCGCGCCCGGCATGCACCTCTTCGGCCCTCGCGAGCGCGCGGTGACCCTCGATCTCCCCTGTTCTCCCTGCAGCGCCCACGGCTCGCGCCGCTGCCCGCTCGGGCACCACCGCTGCCTGCGCGACCTCGAGGTGGATCAGGTGGCTGCCGCCTGCGAGGAAGTGCTCGCGTGATCGATCCGCGGCTGGACCCGCCGCCCGGCCTCGCGGCGCGGCTCCTCGCCCGCGCGGCGCGCCGCCTGCTCCCCTTGCAGCAATCGCCGCCGGCCCGGATCGACAGCGTCCTCGTGGTCCGCACCGACGACCGCGTCGGCAACGCGCTGCTCACCATTCCGCTGGTGCGGTCGCTGCAGGCGGCGCTGCCGGACGCGCAGGTGGACCTGCTCCTCGCCGCGCGGCGCGCGCACCTCGCCGAAGGGCTGCCGCGCCTGCGCGTGATCCGCTTCGACAAGCGCGCGCCGCCGCTGCGGCAATGGCGTTTCTTGCGCGGGCTGCGGGCGCGCTACGACGTGGTCGTCGACGCCGCGCACTGGCACGCCTTCTCGCTCACCTCCGCGCTGCTCTCGCGCTGGGCGGCCCGGCGCTGGGTGGTGGGCGCCGATCGCGGGCCGGCAGCCCACGCCTACAGCGCCGCGGCAGCGCTGCCCGCGCCGGGAACGCCCGACGTGCTCGCCAAGCTGGAGCTGGCCCGGCCCCTCGGGCTCTCGCTCTCCCCCATGCCGATGGAGACGGCGCTCGGCCGCGGCCCCTCTCCGGTGAGCGGTCGGTTCGCGGCGCTCAATCCCGGAGCGCGAAAGGCCGACCATCGCTGGCCGGCCCGGCGCTTCGGGCAGCTCGCCCGGCGCCTGCGCGACGCGCGGGAGTTGCGCCCGGTGATCTTCTGGGGACCGGGAGAAGAGGCGCTCGCGCAGGAGGTCGCCCTCGCCTCCGGCGGCGCCGCGGAGGTCGCTCCGCCCACCGATCTGGAGCAGCTCGCGTCGGCGTTCCGGGCCGCCGCGCTGGTGGTGACGAACGACACCGGTCCCCTGCACCTCGCGGTCGCCTGCGGCGCGCCCGTCGTCGCGGTGTTTCTCGATGCTTCGGGGCTGCGCTGGGCGCACCCGGGCGCGCGCTTCGAGGCGGTGGTGGCCCCCGCGGACGAGGAGCCGCTCTTCGCCGCATCGGTCCGGCTTCTTGACAGGGCCCGGAGCGCGGCGGAACCTGCCCGCACTTCGGAGGGCGTTTGATTCGCTCGATGACGGGGTTCGGCGCCGGGCGCGGCGAGGCTTCTGGCGAGGCCATCGCCGTGGAGCTGCGCGCGGTGAACGGCAAGTTCTGCGAGGTGAAGGCGCGCTTGCCGCGGGAGCTCGTTTCCCTGGAGCCCGAGCTGACCAAGGCGGTCAAGGCGCGCACCAGCCGCGGCGTCATCGACGTCTTCGTGCGCCGCGAAGGCGCGGGCGCCCGCGGCGGGTTGCCCCGCGCCGATCTCGCGCTGGCCTCCGCGTACGCCAAGGCTTTTCGCGAGCTGAAGGACGGCCTCGGCCTCTCCGGAGAGATCGGCATCCGCGACATCGCGCTGATGGAGGGCGTGGTTTCGCTGGCAGACACAGGGCCGGAGCCGGCGGCGGCGGCGGCAGCCCTGCAGCAGGCGCTGGCGCAGGCGCTGGACGCGCTGGAGCAGATGCGCCTGCGCGAGGGAGAGGCGCTGGCGCGCGACCTGCTCGCCAGGCTCCAGACCATCGAGAAGGGCGCGGCGGAACTGGCGCGGCTCGCGCCGCTGCAAGTGGATGCGGTGCGGGAGCGGCTCTCCGCGCGCATCGCCGAGCTGACCCGCGGCGTGCCGCTGGACCCGGCGCGGCTCGCGCAGGAGGTGGCGCTGTTCGCCGACCGCACCGACGTCGCCGAGGAGCTGACCCGGCTCGCGAGCCACCTTGCCCAGGCCCGCGCGCTGGTCGCCTCCCACGCGCCCGCAGGACGCAAGCTCGAGTTCCTGGTGCAGGAGGTGAACCGCGAGATCAACACCATCGGGTCCAAGTCGCAGCACGCGGGCATCGCCGCGCAGGTGGTGGAGCTGAAAGCGGAGCTGGAGCGGGTGCGCGAGCAGGTGCAGAACGTCGAATGACGCCGCTGCTCCTCATCCTCAGCGCGCCCTCGGGCGCCGGCAAGACCACCCTCGCGCGGCGGGTGGTGGCCGCGCATCCCGGCGCCGTCTTCTCCGTCAGCTACACCACGCGGCCGCCGCGCGGCGCGGAGAGGGACGGGGTCGAATACCACTTCGTCTCCGAGCAGCGGTTCCAGGAGATGATCGCGGCGCACTCCTTTCTCGAATGGGCGCGCGTCCACGGGCACCATTACGCCACCGCCCGGAGCGTCCTGGCCTCGGGCGCGCCGCTGATCGTCTTCGACATCGACGTGCAAGGCGGCGAGACCATCAAGAAGCAGCACCCCGAGGCGGTGCGCGCGCTGGTCCTCCCCCCTTCGCTCGCCGAGCTGGAGCGCCGGCTGCGGGCCCGATCCACCGACGACGACGACGCCATCCGCCGGCGCCTGCACGCCGCGCGGATGGAGATCCGCCTCGCGCTGGCCGTCGGCTACGAGTACCAGGTGGTGAACGACGACCTGGACCGCGCCTGCGGCGACCTGGAAGCCATCGTCCGCGCGGAAGGCTGCAGGGCAGGCAGGCGGCCGCTCGCCGGCGACTTCGGCCTGCCCTGACCGCGCGTTGACACGCGCGATCGCGCCTGCTACACCCCGCGGCCCCTGCGGTTTTCAGGGTTCTGAGGAGGGCAGGAGAAGCGGCTTGACAGGCCAGCTTCGCAGAGGTACACAGCGCCCCCTTCGACGAGGGGAGACGACGGGACGGCGCAGCGACACGCGCCGGGAAGTTGCGTTGTCTCCACCCGGTTGTAGAAGGCGTTTCGCAGTCGGTCGTCCGCGGTGGCAGTGACGTTCGGTCCTTGAAAACTGGATAGCAGGTCCACGAAAGAGATTGCGGAACTCGCAATGCTTTGAGTGAACGTAGTACGTCAGCAGCACAGCGATCACTCCGATGAATTTTAATTGGAGAGTTTGATCCTGGCTCAGAACGAACGCTGGCGGCGTGCCTAACACATGCAAGTCGAGGGAGAAAGCCCGCAAGGGTGAGTAAACCGGCGAACGGGTGCGTAACACGTGGATAATCTACC
>DATDMU010000308.1:0-5966 GCA_036518615.1 Myxococcales bacterium | reverse complement strand
CTCGGTCAGGAACCCGCCGTGGGTGAGCACGGTGACGTAGCGAAACCCGGGCAACCCCTTGATCTGCTTGACCAAGGGCACCAGATCGCGACGGAGCATCGGCTCGCCGCCGGTGAAGACCACCACCAGCGGGTCGAACCTGCGCACCACGTCGGTGAAGTCGGTCATCTCGTCGCGGTCGCTGAGCTTCCAGTAGTCGCAGAAGTCGCAGCGCGCGTTGCAGCGCTTGGTCACCTCGATGGATACGGAGATGGGCCGCTTGTTGAAGGTGACGTCGAGGAACTTGCCCGCTGCGCGAAGCTTCTCCAGCGGGCTCAGAGCAATCTTCATTCACGACCTCATGAAAGCGCGCACGGATAGCATCTGCAGGCCCGTCTGGCAACGTGCCGCGCCGCGGTGCGCGACCCGGGGGAGACTGCCCTCGGCGCCATCCGGACACAAGAAAAGCGCCGGAGCGCTACGGCCTGCGCGGCTTGCCCATGGTGGCGAGCGTGCTGCGCGAGAACGCCCAGAGATGGGCGAGGAAGAGCGCCCCCCAGGCGAGGGCCACCCACTGCACCCAGAAGCGGTCCGGGCTCAGCCTGCGGTTGATCAGCGCGCAGGCGAGCAGCCCGGAGATCATCAGCAATGCGTGCACCGTGAGCAGCACGCGCTGGCGCTCGCGCGCGAGGAAGCCCTTGCCGGCCATGCGCGTTTCTACCGCGAAAACGAAACCACCGTCTGCCCGCGGGTCAGGCGTTCGGCCGCGACGTGCAGGAGCGCCACCCCGCAGAGCGCCAGCACCCCCTTGCCGCCGCGCAGGTGCGGCCGCAGCCGGTCGAGCACCGCCAGCGCGGCCACCGCCTCGAGCGCGAAGGGCAGGTATCCGAGATACCCGGGCAGCGGCATCTCGAACAGCTTCGGGCGGTCGAAGAAGGGCACGGTGTAGAACCACCCGCGGGCGCAGCGCCAGTTGAGCGACTCCCAGAGCAGCCCCAGGGGCAGCCCCAGGGCCATGGCGCGCAGCGGAACGCGCACGCCCGCGAGCGCCTCGCAGACGGGCCAGAGGAACACCCACGCGAGCGGAAACGCGTAGCGGGGGAAGGCGAGGGCGGCGACGAGCATGCCGGCGCCGGCGGCAGCCTTGGCGAGGCGGTGACCGCCCGGACGCGGCGATGCGCCATCGAGCTGCGAAAGGCCCAGCCGGACCGCCGGCAGCACCGTGGCAAACGACACCGCCGCGAACACCCCGCCGGCGACGGGACTCGGCGACACGCCCACGTACCACCAGTTCCTCAGCCGCAGGTTCACCAGCTCGAAGACGTCCCAGAAGACGACGCTCGCCGCGGCGGCCGCGAGGAGATCCGCCGCGGAGCGCAGTGGAGAAGCGCCGCGGCGAAGGCGCGCAAGCCCGTCGAGCGCGACGATCACCCCGATCCAGGCGAGGGGAAAGCGCAGCAGGTCGACGGCGGGGATGCTGCGCGAGGCGGCGAGGGTGAGGGCGATGAGGAGGATGCCGCAGCACAATCCGGTCACGGTCCGGACCCTATCCGATGGGAGACGGTCCGTCGCTTCCACGAAGCGCGGGCGCCGAGTCCCCGAGGAAGAGGACTCGGCGCCCTGCAAGCGCGACCCGCACCCGGAGTGGCGGGCCGCGGCCCCACGACTGGCCAGTCCGACGCGCTGCTAGTGCGGGTTCGGGTTGGTGGGCGTGCCGTTGCCGGTGTTGGACTTCGAGTTCATCTGGTCCGTGCCGGTGCCGGCGCTGTTGTTGGTGTCCGACGAGCCGGAGACGGAGCCCGAGTTGGTGCCGGAGGTGCTCTTCTGCATCTTCGAGTGCCGGCCGCTCTTCTTCGCCTTGCCCATCACCTCGATCTTGTCGGCGCGGTTGGAGGCGGGGTCGAAGCTCGCGCGCACCTGCGTGCCCTCGTGGATCGCCGAGATGCCGGCTGCCACGGGCTGGCCGCGGCGCATCACCTGCGTCTGGGAGTCGACGGTCAGCGTGACGCCGCCGGCCGACTGGTCGAGGGTGATGCTGTTCTGGTCGACCTTGGCCACCGAGCCGGTCACGGTGCGGAGGCTGGCGTTGTCGGACGAGCCGGAGCTGCCGATGCTGCCCGAGGATCCGGTGTTGTTCTGGCCGTAGGTGGAGGAGCCGGAGCTGCCGATGTTGCCCGACGAGCCGCTGCTCTGGCCATAGGTGGAGCCGGAGGAGCCGGTGCCGCTCTGGCCGGAGGTGGAGCCGGAGGTATTGCCGCTCTGGGAGGAGCTGGTGTCGTTGCTGCCGTAGGTGCTGGAGCCCGACGTATTCCCGCTCATGCTGCCCGAGGTGTTGCCGCTCTGGCCGGAGGAGGTGTTGCCGCTCTGGCCCGAGGAGCTGGTGTCGTTGCTGCCGTAGGTGCTGGAGCCCGACGTGTTCCCGCTCATGCTGCCCGAGGTGTTGCCGCTACTGGTTGCGCCGCTGCTGTTGTCGCTCGGGGTCGTCCCGTAGCTTCCGCTGCTTCCCGCGCCCTGGTTGGAGGCGGTCGCGGACGAGCCGGAAGACTGGCCGCTCATCGAGCCCTGCGTATTCGTGTCGGTGCCGGTGTTGTTCGTCGAAGCGGTGCCGTTGTCGGCGGTCGCGGTGCCGCTGGCGTTCGCCTGCGTGCCTGCCGTCGACGCGCTGCCCGAGACGGTGCCGGACTGCGGCGTGGCGGTCTCGTTCGAAGACGTGCGCGTCGACTTGTTACCGCTGCTGCAGCCGAAGACGAACGCCGCGGCGAGCGCCAATCCATATGCGAACTTCATTGAGGCCTCCTCGAGAGGGGTTTGCGCGGCGCTTCCACTCGGGGGCGCCGCAAGTCGCGCCGGGCATCCCCGGCCGCTCCGGTGAAGTAGGCATGATGGAGGCGGCACGGAAGCTTCCCGACCGCCCGGCGTGTCGCAGGGCGGTCGTGCTAGAAGGCGGCATGCTCGCCCGCTGCCCGAGCTGCCGCAACACGTTCAGCACCGAGCGTTCGGGCACGCAGGATTGCCCGGTTTGCGGCAAGCCGCTCGTCGTTCCCGAAGCCCCCGCACAGGCTTCGGCGGCGCAGCGGGTGGGTGGCGCGGGCACACCGTGGGAGAGGCGCGCACAGCTCGGCTTCTGGACGGCCTGGGGCCAGACGCTGCAGCAGGCGCTCTTCGAGCCTTCGCGCCTGTTCGCTTCCGCGCGGCTCGACCGCGGCGCGGCGCAGCTCGGATTCGCGGTGCTGACCACCTCGCTCTTCTCCGCCATCGGCAACGTCTTCGATCGGCTCCTGCGCGCGCGCCTGCAGGGCTACTACGATCAGCTCGCGGCCGCCCTGAACGTGTCGCCGGAGATGTTCAGGAAGGCAGCCGCGGTCGCCGACTCGCCCGCATCGCTCGTCGCGCTCTTGCTAGCGCTGCCGCTCTTCGTCCTGCTCTTCGTCTACGCCAACGCGGCGGTGACGCATTTCTTCGCGCTCGTCATGGGCCAGGCGAAGCGCGGGTTTGCCGCGACGTTCGCCGCCTGCGCCTACGCGTCCGCCCCGCTGGTGCTCCTCGCGGTGCCCGGCTGCGGCTCCATCGTCGGCGTCATCTGGCTGGTGGTGCTCACCGGCGTGGGGCTGAAACAGACCCATGGCATCTCGTCCGGCGGCGCGGCGGGGGTGACGCTTGCGCCGTACCTGCTGGTCTGTTGCGTGGGGATGGTCGCGGTCGCCGCCGCCGCCATGCGCATGGGCCAGACCGGGGGGACGCCGTGATCGCGCGCGCCGGTCCTCCTTCCGCTCACGCGCTCGGGCTCGCGGCCGTCTCCCTTGCCCTGCTCGCCGCGGCGGCGCTCCTGCCGCTCGACGCTCCGCCGCTCTCGCTGCTCGCCTGTCCGCTGCGCGCCGCGACCGGCGTGCCCTGCCTGTCCTGCGGCTTTGCCCACGCCTTCCACTTCGCCGTCCGGGGCCACCTCGTCGCGGCGCTCGGTTCGAGCCCGGCCGGGACCCTGCTCGCTCTGGCCTGCGCAATCCACGCGGGCTGGACTTTGCTGCGCCTCTGCGGCCTTCCTCATGCGCCGCGGTTCGAAATGACCCCGCGCCTGCGCTGGGCAGCGGCCCTGGCGCTGGTCGCGAGCTGGGCGTTCGTCGCGCTGTGGGGAGCCTCGTGAACTGGCTCTGGATCGCCTTCGCGTACCTGTGCGGATCGATTCCGTTCGGGCTCCTCATCACCCGCGCCGCGTCCGGCAAGGACGTGCGCACCGTCGGCTCCGGCAACATCGGCGCAACCAACGTCGCCAGGGCCGCGGGGAAGCCGGCCGCCGTCGCCACGCTGGTGCTCGACGCGGTGAAGGGGCTCGTCCCGGTGCTGCTCGCCGCGCGCTCGCCTGCGGCCCCACCGCTGCTCGCGCCGGCCTGTGCCGTCGCGGCGGTGGTCGGCCACTGTTTTCCGCCCTGGCTGCGCTTCCGCGGCGGCAAGGGCGTCGCCACCGGGCTCGGCGTCGCGCTCGCGCTCGCGCCCTGGGCGGCGCTGGCGGGCGCCCTGACCTGGGCGGTGCTCTTCAAGCTGTTCCGCATCTCCAGCATCGGCTCGCTTTCCGGCATGGCGGTGGCTCTCGCCGTCGCCGCGCTCACCTCCGGCCGCCCGGCGCTCGTCGGAATGGCCGGCGTGGCGCTGCTCATCCTGATCAGGCACCAGGCGAACATCCGCCGGCTCTTGCACAGGCAGGAGAGCTAGCGCCACTTCGGCCGTCGCTTGTGAACCGCCTGCGGCGAGCCCCACCGTCTCCCTGTCAACCATAGAGGAGACGACTGATGGCCACCTTCGATCGCACGTACGGCACGGCGCGCCCCGACGCCGGTTCGCGGCTGCAGCGCGACATGCGCCTGGACTGGAGCGCCCTGTTCGGCGGAAGCCTGATCGGCTGGGGCACCATGCTCCTTCTCTCCATGGTGGCGATGATCGTGGGGCTCGCGGCGATCGATCCCTTCGCGGTGCGGCCCGCCGCGTCCAACGCCGGCGCCGCCATCTGGGGCGCGGCAAGCGCCATCATCGCCTCCTTCGTCGGCGCCTTCGCGGTGGTGCGGCTCGCGGGCGACCGGCGGCGCGGAGAGAGCCTGATGCACGGCGCCGTGTCCTGGGGCATGTCGATGCTGCTCGCCGGCCTCATCGCGCTCTTCGCCTCCGGCGTGGCGGCGTTCTCGCGCACCCCGGTGAACAGCAACGCCATGCACCGGCCCGCGCGCGGATCGACGGCGGCGCTGGTCGAGACCACCGGCGACGGCGGCCTCGTCGCCCTGCTCGCCACCGGCGGGGCGCTGCTTTCGCTGGCCGGATCGCTGCTCGGCGCGCTGGCGGCGGCGAGCCGATCCTCCGGCGTCCCCTTCAGCGACGAGCTGCGGCCGCGCCGCCGCGCGATGAACGGCCACCACCACGGCGACATCATCGCCCACGAGTCGGACGTGCGCCGCGACGAGACCACCATCATCCCGCCGACGCACTGACGCTCAGCCCATCTCCTCGTTGAAGCCCTTCGCGAAGAGGTCGGCGATGGCGTCGGCGCAGGGCTGCGCCTGTTCGCCTTCGGTGCGCACGGTGAGCGTGGTCCCCATCGCGGCGGCCAGCATGAGCACGCCCATGATGCTCTTGCCGTTGACCGGCTGGCCGTCCTTGACCAGCGTCACGTCGCAGGGAAACTTGTTGGCCGTCTGCACGATGAGCGCGGCGGGCCGCGCATGCAGGCCCATCTTGTTGCGCACCGTACATTCTTTTTCGACGGTCTCGTCGGCCATGCCTCGCCCACAGAGCTAGAAGAAGCCGGCGCCGAGCGCAAGTCCGGTCACGAGCGCAATGTACACGGCGCGCGTCGCGCCCAGCCTGGGCAGTGCCCACCAGGCGACCACGATCAGGGCGGCGACGAGGATGGCGTGGAGCGGCCGGTCCGGCATTCCCGCAGCCAGCATGCCGCGGGCCGCGAGCGCGCCGGCCAGCGCCGCGCCGCACGCCTTGAGCATGGG
>DATDMU010000307.1:0-2505 GCA_036518615.1 Myxococcales bacterium | reverse complement strand
GTCATGGGCGACGCGCTGCGGGTCAAGGCGCAGCTCGACCAGCGCTTCGCGCAGCTCACCTACGAAGGGTTCTGGTTCAGCCCGCTGCGGCTGGCGCTGCAGGCCTTCAACGACCAGCTCGCGCAGACGGTGGACGGCGAGGTCACGCTCAAGCTCTTCAAGGGCTCCCTGCGTGCGGTGGGCCGCACCTCCCCGCACGGCATCTACAACCACGCGCTCAGCACCTACGGGGTGGAGGACAGGTTCGATCACCGCGCCGCGGAGGGCTTCATCCACCTGCTCGGGCTGCAGCTCCAGGAGTTCGCCCGCCAGCACGGCGGAATCGACAAGTGAGCATCGTCGGTTCCGGCGCGGCCTCGGGAGGAGCCCAGCTCCTGCCCGAGGTGCTCGCCTTTTCCAGCTCGCTGCCGCTGGACCGGCAGCTCTTGCGCGAGGACGTGATCGGGTCGATGGCGCACCTGATCATGCTCTCGCGCACGGGCATCGTGCCGCGCGAGGCGGCGGAGAGGATCCGCGCCGCGCTGGTGCGGGTGCTGGAAGAGAAGCCGGAGCTGCCCGACGAGGAAGACGTGCACATGGCGGTGGAGACGCTGCTTGCGCGCGAGCTGGGCGAGACCGCCGGCATGCTGCACACCGCGCGCTCGCGCAACGACCAGGTGGCGCTCGATCTGCGGCTGCACGTGCGCGAGCAGTGCGCGCTTTCGCTCTTCGAGCTGACCGCGCTGATCGGCGAGCTGGCCGGCCGCGCGGAGGAGGAGCGCGACACGCTGCTGCCCGGCTACACGCACCGGCAGCGCGCGCAGCCGGTCAGCGCCGCGTACTACCTGTGCGCCTGGGGCGCCATGTTCGCCCGCGACGTGGAGATGCTGCGGCCGCCCGACGAGCTGGCGCTGGGGGTCGGAGCGCTCGCGGGCACTTCGCTGCCCATCGACCGCGAACAGACGCGCAGGCTGCTTCGCTTCGGCCGCGTCACGCTGAACGGGCTCGACACGGTGGGCGACCGGGACTTCGCGCTCGATTTCTCCTATGCGGCGGCGCGCGCGCTGCTCCATGCGAGCCGGGTGGCCACCGACGTGATCGACTTCGCGACCGCCGAGTTCGGGTACGTGAAGCTCGACGACGAGATCGCCATGGGGTCGTCGATGATGCCGCAGAAGCGCAACCCGGACCTCTTCGAGCTCGTCCGCGGCAAGTGCGGGCGCGCGGTCGGCAACCTCACCTCGCTCCTGGTCACCGTGAAGGGGCTGCCCGGAGGGTACAACCGCGACCTGCAGGAAGATCGGCAGCCATTGCTCGAGACGGGGCCGATGTTGCTGTCGGTGCTGCGGATGCTGCGGGTCGGGCTTGCGCGGGTTCGCTTCGACAAGGAGCGCGCCCGGGCCGCCCTCGACGACGGCGCCACCGCGGCGACCGATGTGGCCGAGGCCATGGCACAGGCTGGCATTCCCTTCCGCACCGCCTACAAGCTCACCGGCGCGCTCGTGCGCAAGTGCATGGAAGCGGGCGTGCCGCTCTCGCGGGCGCCGCTCGAGCTCGCCAGGGCGGTGGACCCGCGCTTCACGGCGCAGATCCTGCGCGCTGCCGACGCCGCGGCGGCAGTCGCCCACAAGAAGAACGCGGGCGGCCCCGGCGTTGCATCCATCGACGCGCAGATCGCCGCGTTGCGTGCGACGGCCGCGAAGATTCGAACCGATGCGGAGGCCATCCCGCGGCTCGACCAGCTCTTTCTGGAGCTGAAGGAGGCGCCCCTGTGAAGCGCGATTTCCTGCAGCTTTCCGACCTGTCGTTGGACGAGCACCGCGCGCTGTTCCGCCGCGCGGCCGAGCTGAAGGCCAGGCGGCGCAGCGGACAGGCGGTGACCACGCTCGCGGGCCGGTCGCTCCTGCTCCTCTTCGAGAAGGCCTCCACGCGCACCCGCATCTCCTTCGAGGCGGCCATCGGACAGCTGGGCGGGCACGCCATCACGCTGCCCACCGCGGACAGCCAGATCGCCCGCGGCGAGACCATCGAGGACACCGCGAAGGTTGCGTCGCGCTACGTCGACGCGATCATGTTCCGCACCCACGGCGACGACCGCCTGCGCGCGTTCGCGCAGGCCTCCACCGTCCCCGTGATCAACGGTCTCTCCGACGGCGGGCACCCGGTGCAGATCCTGGCGGACCTCTTCACCGTGGAGGAGCGGCTCGGCTCGGTGCAGGGAAAGACCGTGGCCTTCGTCGGCGACTGCGCCTCGAACATGGCGCTCTCCTTCTGCGAGGCGGCGCCCATCTTCGGCTTCCATCTGCGGCTGGCGGCGCCGGAGGGCTACCGGCCGCCTGCCGCGGCGCTGCGCGGCGCGCAGGTGTTCGCCGATCCGGTCGAGGCGGTGCACGGGGCGCGGGTGGTGGTCACCGACGTCTTCGTCAGCATGGGCCAGGAGAAGGAGGCCGCGGCGCGGATGAAGGCGCTGTCGGCGTTCAGGGTGGACGAGGCGCTGCTCTCGCGCGCGCACAAGCACGCGGTGGT
>DATDMU010000306.1:0-2133 GCA_036518615.1 Myxococcales bacterium | reverse complement strand
GCGGTAGAGGGCGCTGCGCGACACCCCCAATTCCCGCGCCGCCTCGCTGACGTTGCCGCCGCAGCGCGCCAGCGCCCGCTGGATGAGATGGCGCTCGGCGTCGTCCAGCGTCATCCGCTCCAGGAGCGCGGGCCCCTGCGCGGTGGCGCCGAGGAAGAGGTCGGCGGGCCGGATCTCCTCGCCCGAGGCGAGAAGAACCGCGCGCTCCACCGCGTGCTCCAACTCGCGCACGTTCCCGCGCCAGGGATGCCGCACCAGCGCCTCCAGCGCGTCGGGCGCGAAGGTGCGCGCCTGGGTGGCGCCGCGGTCGGCGATGCGGCGAAGGAAGAGCTGCGCCAGGTGGGGAATGTCCTCCAGCCGGTCGCGCAGCGGCGGAAGCTGCACCTCCACGGTGTTGAGCCGGTAGAGCAGGTCCTCGCGGAACTTCCCCTGCGCCACCTCGTCGTGCAGCCGCACGTTGGTGGCCGCGATCACCCGCACGTCGGCGCGCTTCACCTTGCTCGAGCCCACCGGGGTGAACTCGCCGGTCTGCAGCACGCGCAAGAGCTTCGCCTGCTGGCCCATGGGCATGTTGCCCACTTCGTCGAGGAAGAGGGTGCCGCCGTCCGCCACCTCGAAGGCTCCGGCCCGGTCCGTCTTGGCGTCGGTGAAGGCGCCGCGCACGTGCCCGAACAGCTCGCTCTCGAAGACGCCCTCCGCCACGCCGCCCGCGTTGACGGTGATCAGCGGCCGCCCGGATCGCTTCGAGGCGGAGTGGAGGTAGCGCGCCACCAGCTCCTTGCCGGTGCCGTGCTCGCCGGTGACCAGCACGTTGGCCTCGCTCGGCGCCACCTTCTCCAATACGCGCAGGAGCGCCTGCATGGCGGGCGAGCGCGCCACCATCTGCGGCGGCGCCCCCCGCAGCCGCGAGTTCTCCTCCTCCAGCCGGCGCGAGCGCCGCAGCGCGCGGCCCAGCTCGATCTGCGTGCGCAGGGTCGCCACAAGCCGCGCGTTGTCCCAGGGCTTCTGCACGTAGTCGCGCGCGCCGCGCCGCATGGCCTCCACCGCGCCTTCCACGCTGCCCCAGGCGGTCATCACCACCACCGGCAGCGTGGGGTCGGCCCCGCGCAGCTGCGAGAGCAGGTCCAGCCCCTCGCCGCCGCTGGTCGTGTCGCGGGCGTAGTTCAGGTCGATGAGCGCGGCGTCGAAGTCCTCGTGCTCCAGGGCCGAGAGCACGCCCGCGGGCGAGGTGGCGGGCACCATGGCGATGCCCTCGCGCTTGAGCAGGAGGCGCAGCGCCTCGAGCACGTCGGGCTGGTCGTCGGCGGCGATGACACGGGTCACGTCTCCATCCACCCGTCCCGCAGCCGCACCACCCGGTTGCCGTACGCAGCGTTCGCCTCCGAGTGCGTCACCTGCACGATGGTGGTGCCCCCCCTGTTCAGCTCGCGGAACAGCTCCATGATCTCCTCGCCCTGCTTCGAGTGCAGGTTGCCGGTGGGCTCGTCGGCGAGCAAGAGCTTGGGGCTCGCGATCAGGGCGCGGGCCACGCCCACCAGCTGCTGCTGGCCGCCGGAGAGCTGGTTCGGATAGAGGTCCTTCTTCCCCACCATGCCGAAGCGGTCCAGCGTGTCGGCCACCAGCGCCTGCCGCTCCTTCGCGCGCAGGTCGCGGTAGCTGAGCGGCACCTCGAGATTTTCCGCCACCGTGAGCGAGTCGAGCAGGTGGTACTGCTGGAAGACGAAGCCGATGGTGCGCTTGGCGAGGTCCGCCCGCTGCTTCGGGGAGAGCTTGTGCACCGCCTCGCCGAACAGCTCGTACTCGCCGGTCCAGGCGGCATCGAGCAGCCCGAGGATGGAGAGCAGCGTGCTCTTTCCCGCACCGGAGGGGCCCATGATGGTGACGAAGTCGCCGGGCGCGATCTGGAGGTCGATGCGGCGCAGGAGGAAGATCTGCCCCGCGCCCTGCTTCACCGACTTCTCCACGTTGCGCAACCGGATCATCGCATCGCCTTCAGGAGGACCACGCCCACGCCCACGAGGAGAGCCGCGCAGGCCTGCGCCGCCGCCAGCCCTACGATGAGCGCCGCCAGATATTCCATCACTCCGCCCTCAAGGAGACGGCGGGGTCCACGCGCGTGGCCCGCCGCGCAGG
>DATDMU010000305.1:0-6890 GCA_036518615.1 Myxococcales bacterium | reverse complement strand
GCATGGTCACCAACACCGCTCCGACTTCGCCGGCCCCGGCGCCTTCCAACGTCTCTCCGCTGCCGACGGCCTCGCGCGGCCCCGGCGACCTCAACGCACTGCTCGGCAAGGGCAGCCAGTTCGAGGGCAAGCTGCTCTTCGAGGGCACCGTCCGCATCGACGGCAAGTTCTCCGGCGAGATCGTCTCCACCGACACCCTGATCATCGGCGAAGGCGCCGAGGTGAAGGCGAACATCAAGGTGGGCACGCTCACCTGCCTGGGCGACTACCAGGGCGACGCCACCGCCACCAAGTCGATCGAGCTCAAGGCACCGGCGCGCGTGCGCGGCAACCTCACCACCGCCTCGGTGGTCATCGAGCGCGGCGTCTTCTTCGACGGAACCTGCAAGATGGACACGGCGGGCACCGGCACCTCGACGGGCACGAGCAGCACCGGCAGCAGCATGTCCTCGAGGAAGTAGCGCTCAGGAACTCCGACAGCAGAGCTCAGAACTCCGACAGCAGAGCGCGCAGAGGGAAGAGATCACCTCTGCGCGCCCTGCAACGGACACTGCGAGTTAGTGCTTGCCGGGGGCGGCCTGCGTGCCCTGCGGCGAGACCGAGACCTTGATCTGGCGCGGCTTGGTCTCCGCCTTCTTGGGCAGGAAGACGCGCAGCACGCCGTCCTTCGACTCGGCGGTGATCTGATCGACGTCCACCGTGTTGGGCAGCGTGAAGGTGCGGCTGAAGACGCCGTAGGTGCGCTCGATGCGGTGATAGCCGTCGCGCTTGTCCTCGTTCTCCAGCTTGCGCTCGCCGCGCAGCGTGAGCGAGTTGCCCTCGACCTGGATCTCCACGTCCTTGGCGTCGATCTCCGGCAGCTCCGCCTTCAGCGTGATGCCGTCGGCGTTCTCGTAGACGTCCACCAGGGGCGACCACGTCGCCGAAGCTGCCTCCTCCTCGCGGCCGCGGTACGCGTCGCCGAAGGTGCGGAAGAGCTGGTCCTGCAGCGCAAAAAGATCGCGGAACGGATCATTGCGACGAACGATTGCCATGACGATGCTCCTTTCTCGAACGAATGTGGGGTCGGTTTCCTTCGCCCCTCCCGAGAACGGCGGCAACGTAAAACAGGCCCGCCTCGCGTCAAGTGGGGTACCCTCCGCCCGGAATGCCCCACCGCCCGCTGATCCTGCGCAACGCGCCCCTGCTCGAGGAGGTGCCGCCCGGCGAGCTGGAGCAGCTCTCGGAACTGGTCACGCCGGTCGAGCTCGAGGCCTCCCAGACCTTCCTCGTGCGCGGGCAACCCAGCCCGGGCCTCGTGCTGGTGGAGGCGGGCGCTCTCGAAGTGCTGCTGGAGGCGACGCCCATCTGCTCGCTGTCGCCGGGGAGCGTGTTCTCGGAGGAGTCGCTGCTCTTCGACGCGCCCTCCGCCGCCACGCTGCGCGCGGCGGTGCCGTCGCTCCTCGGCGTGCTGGAGCGGCGGGCGGTGGACGAGCGCCTCGACGGCATGCCGCACGTCTGGGAGGCGCTCGACCGGGCGTGGAGGCACCGCGTGCTGGCCGCCCGCCTCTACTCCATCGACCTCTTCCGCGACCTCTCCCCCGAAACGCGAAGCGCGCTCGCCGATGCGTTCGAGACGGTGGACCTCGCGCCGGGCGCGACCCTGGCCGCGCAGGGGCGGGCTCTCGACTGCCTCTACGTGGTCCGGGAAGGGCAGGCGGAGCTCGCCCTGCCGGCGGGCGAGGTGGTGGCGCTGCGCGCGGGCGATTGCGTGGGCGAGCTGGGGCTCGTCAAGGACTTCCCGCAGCCGGCCACGGTGACCGCGCCGGCGGGGCTGAGGGCGATGAAGCTCACCCGGGCCGCGCTGTCGTCGGTGCTCGGCCGATTCGACGGCGCCAGCGCCGCGTTCCACGCCGCGGCGCGGAAGCGGGGCGGCCCGTCTCCCTGAAGATCAACGGCGCCGGCTGCTTCCACCGCGCCTTCGGGGCGGCGAAAGCTCATTGAGGGACCGGCCATTGGGCAGGTCCTCCATCAGGCCGCCGGGCACGCCGCCCTCCGCCACCACGGTGGAGAGGGGATGCTCCTTGTGGCGTCCCTTGGGACGGCGCATGCGGCCCAGCTCCTTCTTGGCCACCCGCACCAGCCGGTCCGCCGCCACGTCGAGGCAGCCGTACACGTCCGGCGTGCTCTCCTCGATCTGGATGGTCCGCGCCCCCGGCATCCGCAGGGTGAGATGGCACTCCTTCGATTCGCCGCGGTTGCCGTTGTCCTTTCCCACCTCCACGCGCAGCTCGGCTGCCTCGTTGTCGTAGAAGCGGCGCAGCGGCTGGAGCACGTGCTCTTCCGCGTAGCGCTTCAGCCCGGTGCTGACCCTCATCTGCTTGCCCTGGACGATGAGCTTCATGCGGCAAAACTACGCATAGCCGGGCCACGCCGCAGCGCATTGACCCTGTTGCGCGCACTGTGTTAGGAACCCGCGCCCTCACGGCCTTTCGACAGGAGCCCTGCCTTTGGTCGACTCCAGCGTCGCTCGACGTTACGCCCGCGCGCTGTTCGCGCTCGGCCTCGCCGAGGACCGCTTCGAGCAGTACGGCAACGAGCTGTCGGCGCTGCTCCAGGCGATGAAGGAGAACCGCGAGCTGGGCTTCCTGCTGGGAAATCCCGGGTACTCCCAGGAGCAGCGCAAAGGGGCGGTCGACGCTGCCGCCTCCGCCCTGCGCCTGTCGCCCATCACCGTCAATTTCCTCCGCCTGCTCGTCGATCGCCAGCGGATCGGCGACCTCGCCTCGATCTCGCGCGCCTATGGCGCGATGGTGGACGAGCAGGCCGGCCGGGTGCGCGCGACGGTCACCTCGGCGCGCCCGCTCAGCGACGACGAGCTCTCGCGGGTGCGCGACGCCATCGCGCGGATGACCGGCCGCACCATCGTGCTCGAGTCGAAGACCGATCCGGCGCTGATCGGGGGCCTGGTGACGCAGGTGGGCGCCACCCAGCTCGACGGCAGCGTACGCACGCAACTGGAACGCATGCGGGAGGAGCTGAAGGGCTCTTCCCTTTGACGGCTTCACGGAGCAACCGAAATGGCAGAAATCCGGGCCGATGAAATCAGCCGCATCCTGCGCGAGCAGATCAAGGGCTACGGCAAGCAGGTCGAGATCAGCGAGACGGGCACCGTCCTCTCCACCGGAGACGGCATCGCGCGCGTCTACGGGCTCGAAGGCGTCATGGCCGGCGAGCTGGTGGAGTTCCCCCAGGGACTGATGGGGCTGGTGCTGAACCTGGAGGAGGACTCGGTCGGCGTCGCGCTGATGGGCGAGCAGCATCACCTGCGCGAGGGCGACATCGTCAAGCGCACCGGCCGCATCGCCGACGCGCCGGTGGGGCCGGAGGTGACCGGCAGGGTGCTCAACGCGCTCGGCATGCCGCTCGACGGCAAGGGTCCGCTCGCGGGCAAGCTGCGTCGCAAGATCGAGGTGAAGGCGCCGGGCATCGTGGCCCGCGAGTCGGTCAAGGAGCCGATGCAGACCGGAATCAAGGCCATCGATTCGATGATCCCCATCGGCCGCGGGCAGCGCGAGCTGATCATCGGCGACCGCCAGACCGGCAAGACCGCGGTGGCGGTGGACGCGATCATCAACCAGAAGGGCCAGAACATGTTCTGCATCTACGTCGCCATCGGCCAGAAGCAGTCGACCGTGGCCCGCGTCGTGGACAAGCTGAACCAGTTCGGCGCCATGGAGTACACCACCGTCGTCACCGCCAGCGCTTCCGACCCCGCTCCGCTGCAGTTCCTCGCCCCGTACACCGGCGTGACCATGGGCGAGCACTTCCGCGACAACGGGCAGCACGCGCTCATCGTCTACGACGACCTCTCCAAGCAGGCGGTGGCGTACCGCCAGCTCTCGCTCCTCTTGCGGCGCCCGCCGGGCCGCGAGGCGTATCCGGGCGACGTCTTCTACCTGCACAGCCGCCTGCTCGAGCGCGCCGCCAAGCTCTCGAAAGAGAAGGGCGGCGGCTCCTTGACCGCGCTGCCCATCATCGAGACGCAGGCCGGCGACGTGTCCGCCTACATCCCCACCCACGTCATCTCCATCACCGACGGGCAGATCTTCCTCGAGACCGACCTCTTCAACGCCGGCCAGAGGCCCGCCATCAACGCCGGCATCTCGGTCTCGCGGGTGGGCGGCTCGGCCCAGATCAAGGGGATGAAGAAGATCGCCGGCTCGCTGCGCCTGGAGCTGGCGCAGTACCGCGAGCTGGCCGCCTTCTCGCAGTTCGGCAGCGACCTGGACAAGACCACGCAGGAGACGCTGGCCCGCGGCGCGCGCCTGACCGAGATCCTCAAGCAGGGACAGTACGTGCCCATGCCGGTGGAGAAGCAGATCACCCAGATCTACGCCGGCACGCAGAAGGACAAGCAGGGCGTGGTCTGGATCCGCAACGTCGAGGTGGCGGAGGTCCAGCGCTACATGCAGGAGCTGCTCGAGTTCATGGACGCGCGGCACCCGCAGGCGCTCAAGCTCCTGCGCGAGAAGAAGGACCTCACCGACGACGTCCGCGCCGCGCTGGATACCGCGCTGGAGGAGTTCAAGGGCATGTTCAGGCCCGGGGCGGCGAAGGCCTAGATGGCCTCCCTCCGCGCCATCCGCTCCCGCATCCGGTCGGTGCGGAGCATGCAGAAGATCACCAAGGCCCTGAAGCTGGTCTCGGCCGCCAAGCTCCGCCGCGCCCAGGACGCGGTGGTCCGCACCCGGCCGTATGCGCAGGCCCTGGACGAGCTGCTCGCCTCGCTGGCCCGCGCGCGCGCCAACGCGGACATGCCGCCGCACCCGCTGATGGACGTGCGCGCGAAGCCCACGCGCATCGAAGTGGTGCTGCTCACCTCCGACCGCGGCCTCTGCGGCGGGTTCAACGCCAACATCATCCGCCGGGCGCAGCGTTTCATCGTCGAGGAGGGGGACAAGTACGAGGTCATCCAGTTCTCCACCATCGGCAGGCGCGGGCGCGACTTCGCCAAGAAGCGCGGCATCCAGACGCGCAAGGACTACGTCGGCTTCTTCGGGCGCTTGCGCTACTCGATGGCGAAGGAGGTCGCCGACGACCTGATCGCCGAGTACCGCGAGCGCAAGCTGGACGCGGTCTACCTCCTCTACAACCAGTTCAAGAGCGCCATCACGCAGGTGATCACGCTCAAGCAGCTCCTGCCCATCGTCGCCGAGGCGGAGCAGCAGAAGCCTTCCGCGCAGGCCGGCTTCATCACTCCCGAGCACATCTACGAGCCCTCGCGGCCCCAGCTGCTCGAGCAGCTCATTCCCCGCGAGCTGGCGATGCAGATCTGGCGGGCGCTGCTGGAGTCGGAAGCCTCCGAGCACGGGGCGCGGATGAGCGCGATGGAGTCCGCCACCACCAACGCCAACGAGACCATCGGGCGCCTCTCGCTCGAGTACAACCGCGCCCGCCAGGCGTCGATCACCAAGGAGCTGATGGAGATCGTCTCCGGCGCAGAGGCGCTCAAGTGAAGGACGAAAATGGCCGTCGCGATGAATGAGATTTCCAAGGTCGGCAAGGTCTCGCAGGTGATCGGGCCGGTGGTGGACGTGGAGTTTCCGCCCGGAGCGCTGCCCGAGATCTTCACCGCGCTGACGCTCTCCAACCCCGGCATCTCCGACAAGCCGGACAACCTCACCATCGAGGTGGCCCAGCACCTGGGCGAGGACACCGCGCGCTGCATCGCGATGGACTCGACCGAGGGCCTGGTGCGCGGGCAGCCGGTGCGCAACACCGGCGGGCCCATCTCGGTTCCGGTGGGCAAGGAGGTGCTCGGGCGCATCCTCAACGTCATCGGGGAGCCGGTGGACGAGAGGGGGCCGGTCAATGCCACCCGGCGGCTGCCCATCCACCGCGACCCGCCCGACTTCGAGGAGCAGGACGTGCGCATGGTGCCCTTCGAGACGGGCATCAAGGTCATCGACCTGCTCGCGCCCTACCTGCGCGGCGGCAAGATCGGCCTCTTCGGCGGCGCCGGCGTGGGCAAGACGGTGCTCCTCCAGGAACTGATCAACAACGTCGCCAAGCAGCGCGGCGGCTTCTCCGTCTTTGCCGGGGTGGGCGAGCGCACCCGCGAGGGCAACGACCTCTACACCGAATTCCAGGAAGGCGGCGCCAACGCCGTCATCAAGACCCACGACCTGGAGAAGAGCCTGGCCGTGCTGGTCTACGGGCAGATGAACGAGCCGCCCGGCGCCCGCGCCCGCGTGGCCCTCTCCGCCCTGGCCATCGCCGAGTACTTCCGCGACGAGGAGGGCAAGGACATGCTCCTCTTCATCGACAACATCTTCCGCTTCACCCAGGCAGGCTCCGAGGTTTCCGCGCTCCTCGGCCGCATCCCCAGCGCGGTCGGCTACCAGCCCACCCTCTCCACCGAGATGGGCGGGCTCCAGGAGCGCATCACCTCCACCAAGAAGGGCGCCATCACCTCGGTGCAGGCCATCTACGTGCCCGCGGACGACCTCACCGACCCCGCGCCCGCCACCGCCTTCGCCCACCTCGACGCCACCACCGTGCTTTCCCGAGGGTTGACCGAGATCGGCATCTACCCCGCGGTGGATCCGCTCGACTCCACCAGCCGCATCCTCGACCCGCAGATCGTGGGCGAGCGCCACTACAAGGTGGCCCGCCGGGTGCAGTCGGTCCTGCAGCGCTACAAGGAGCTGCAGGACATCATCGCCATCCTCGGCATGGACGAGCTCTCCGACGAGGACAAGCTCACCGTGGCCCGCGCCCGCAAGGTGCAGCGCTTCCTCAGCCAGCCCTTCCACGTGGCCGAGCAGTTCACCGGCTTCCCCGGCAAGTACGTGAAGATCGAGGACACCATCCGCTCCTTCGAGGAGCTGCTCGACGGCAAGCACGAC
>DATDMU010000304.1:0-4778 GCA_036518615.1 Myxococcales bacterium | reverse complement strand
CCTCTCGCCGCTGCGCGTGCTCGCGCGCGGGTATGCCGTCGCCTTCGACGATCGCGGGCGCGCGGTGACCGACGCAGCCCAGGTCGGGCCGGGCGAGCGGTTGCGCGTCCGGCTGCACGTGGGCGAGCTTTCCGCGCAGGTCGTATCGCGCGACGACGGGACGGACGCATGAGCGTCATCCGCGCAGGGACGAGACCATTCGATCGCGCCGCACGTTTGCCGCGCGCGGGACTGGCCGCGACCGCGCGCCGGTGCTAGAGCAGGACCCGTGGCCGACACCGCCGTCCAACCCGTTTCGGAAAAGTACGAGGACCTGCTGCAGCGTCTCTCCCGCGTGGTGGAGCGGCTGGAAGGCGGCGGGCTTTCGCTGGAGGAGTCGATCGCTGCGTTCGAGGAGGGTATCCGGCTGGCGCGCGCGTCCGCGGCCAGGCTGGAAGAGGCGGAGCGGAAGGTGGAGGTCCTGCTCGAAGGCGATCGCACGGCGCCATTCTCCGGGCAGGACCGGTAGTCCCGGGGACGGCGGCGGCGGAGACCCAGATGGCAGCCCGCAAGAAGATCATCATCGTCGACGACGACCGCGAGACGCGCGAGATGCTGAAGATGGCGCTCGAGCTGGAGGGCTACGAGGTGGCCCAGGCGGCGAACGGCCTGCGCCTCATCTCCACGCTGCACGTGGACCGCCCGGACCTCATCCTCCTCGACGTGATGATGAGCTGGATCGACGGATTCGAGCTGTGCAGGGCGGTGAAGAAGAACGACGAGTTCCGCGACATCCCGGTCATCTTCATCTCCGCCAAGAAGACCGCGCAGGACATCCGCACCGGTCTCGCGGCGGGGGCGGCAGACCACTTTTCCAAGCCGATCGACATGGAGCGGCTGCTCGCGCGCATCGCCGCGCTGATCGGCCCGACGCCGCCGGCCGCCCCCGAACAGCGGCGGTGAAGGTCCGCGCCGACGTCCTCCTCCAGTCGCGCGGGCTGGCCGAGTCGCGCGCGAGGGCGCAGGCGCTGATCCTCGCGGGCAGCGTGGTGGCAGGCGACCACCGCGTGGAGAAGCCCGGCCAGCTGCTCGACGAGGGAGTGGAGCTGCGGGTCAAGGAGCAGCTCCGCTATGTCTCGCGGGGCGGGCTGAAGCTGGAAAGGGCGCTCGACCATTTCGCCCTCAGTCCGGAGGGCAGGGTCTGCGTCGATCTGGGCGCCTCCACCGGCGGCTTCACCGACGTGCTGCTCCAGCGAGGCGCCGCGCGCGTCCACGCGGTCGACGTGGGGCACGGCCAGCTCCATCCGCGCCTGCGCGCCGACCCGCGGGTGGTGGTGCACGAGCGCGTGAATGCGCGCACGCTGCGGCTCCCCGAGCGCTGCTCGGCGGCGGTGGCGGACCTCTCCTTCATCTCGCTGCGGCTGGTGCTGCCTGCCCTGGTGGCGGCACTGGAGCCGGCCGGCGCCTGGCTCTGCGTGCTGGTGAAGCCGCAGTTCGAGGCAGGGCGGGCGGAGGTAGGCAAAGGTGGCGTGGTTCGCGACCCTGCGGTGCACGCGCGCGTGGTGTCGGAAATCGGCAAGGAGTTGCAGCGCCTGGGTCTGGAGGTGCTCGGGTCGGTGGAGTCGCCCATCCACGGTCCGGCAGGGAACCGCGAGTACCTTGTCGCAGCCCGGGTGGCTTGATTTCTGGCCGTTGGCGCTACCTTGCGGCGCGGGATACACTTTTTCGCGTCGGTGATTTTCCGGGGGAACTGAATGCCGGTGGGGAGCCCCATTCGAGTGCGTGTCGCGGCCCCGATCGCGGAGGCGCGGCGGCTCTGCACCCGCCTGACGCGAGGCGGGATCCCTGCCGCCCCGGACGATGGCGAGTCGCGCGCGGACGTCCTCATCGCCGCCGATCCCGGTGACCTCGCGCCCTTCCGCGCGCGCGCCGGATGGCTCCTCGTGCTCGGGTCGCCGGGCGCGTCCTACTTCGCGGCGGGCGCCGACGACGTGGTGGTGCCGGGCGAGCCGGAGCTTCTCTTCCGCCGGCTCCGCGCCGTGCTCGAGCGCCAGGACCTCCTCGCGCGGATGGATCGCCTGACCGAGCGGGTCGCCGCGCTCGAGGCGGGCCTCGCCGATGCGGCGCACGACGTGCGCAGCCCGCTCCAGACGGTGATCGGAAACGCCGAGCTGCTCTCCCGCGACACCTCGCTCACCGCGCGGCAGCGCGAGTGCGCGGCGGCCTGCGTGCGGCAGGGCCTGCGCGCCATCGGCCTCGCGGAGCGCATCCTCGAGGCGGCGAAGCGCCGCGATCGCACGGTGCTGGACGTGAGCGCGTTCGACCTCGGGGGGCTGATCGCGACCGCCGTCGAGCACGCGCAGACCACCGCCCGCCAGCGCGGCGTGTTGCTCATCGCCGTGCCCCCTTCCCGCGCCGTCGAGCTGCGCGCGGACGCGGAGCTGCTCGGACGGCTGCTGGACAACCTCATCTCCAACGCCCTGCGCTACTCGCCGCGGGGCAGCCAGGTCGAGGTGTGCGCCTGGCGCGCCAGCCCGAAGTTCGTCCGGATCTCGGTGAAGGACGAGGGAGAGGGCATCGCGCCCGCCGAGCTGCCCAAGCTGCTCGCCGGCCTGGGGCCCGGCCGCGGGCTGCGCATCGCCCGGGACATCGCCGAGCGGCACGGCGGGGAGCTGTGGGCCGAGAGCAGCGTCGAGAACGGGACGCGCTTCTTCATCGAGCTGCCGCTGCAGCCGCCCTCGAGCCGGCCGCGGGTGCTGCTCGTCTCCGACGACTCGAAGTGGCTGCGGGAAGTCTCGCGCACGCTCAAGAACGCGTGCGACGTGCGCACCGCCACGGCTGCCGCGGCGCGGCTGGGCAACAAGCGCACCGACCTGGTGCTGCTCGATCCCGGCCACAAGCCCGGCAAGAAGCTGGAGGCGCTGCGCAGCGAGGCCAAGGGCGCGCAGGTGCCGCTGGTCGAGCTGCCGAGCGAAATGGCCGCCTCGCGGCTGGCGCGCACGCTCGCCAACCTCGGCGTCTGATCCGGGTTATCCTTCGCGCATGCTTCTTGCGCTGCTTCTCGCGGCAACCTTCCCCGATTTCACCGGCTACGTGGTGGACGGCGCGCACGTCCTCGACGCGGGCGCCGTGGCGCACGTCACGCAGGTGGCTTCCGCTCTCGACCACGCCGGCGTCGCCCAGCTCGCGGTCGCGACGGTGACGCCGCAGATGCTGGGCGACTCGACGCGCGAGGAGTACGGGAACGAGCTGTTCAAGAGGTGGGGCCTCGGTCACGGCACCAAGCGCGACGACGGCGTGCTGGTGCTCTTCGTCCCCGGCAAACCCGGCAACCGGCAGATCTGGATCGAGGTGGGGTACGGGCTCGAGGGCATCCTGCCCGACGGGAAGGTGGGGCAGATCCGCACCGAGCAGGCCTTCCCGTACATGCGCAACGACGACTACTCGGGCGCGGCGGTGCACGTGGCCGACGCGCTGGCGGCGGTCATCCACGCGGATGTGGCCGCGGGAGGCGACGCCGCGCCCGGCAAGAACGCGATGCGCGGGGGAAGGGGCGTGGGCATGCGCGGCTATGCCGGGCCGGCGAACTACGGCGGCCTTCTCGTCACCGCGCTCTGCATGCTGGCGCTGGTGGTCCTCTTGGCCTCGAGCGGCGCGCGCCGGCAGTTCCCCGGGACCAGGACGCGGCTCGCCGGCGCCGGCCTCGCCGGTGCGTCCGTGCTCTCGCTGGTCGCGATGGGCAGCGGCGCCGGATGGATCGCGCTGGTCATCGGGCTCATCGTCAACGCAGTGATCTGGGCTTCCATCCGCGCGCACAAGTGCCCCAAGGACGGGTCCTGGATGACCATCGACGAGGAGATCGTCGACGAGCCCACCTACTGGAGCGAAGGCGCGGCCCACGTGACGCAGGCGTGCACCAATCGCCGCTGCGGCTACCGGCGCGAGTTCGACAAGGTGATCCCGCGCAAGCAGATGACGGTGATCGTCGGCGGTGGACGCGGAGGAGGCTGGGGCGGCGGAGGAGGCGGAGGCGGCTTCGGCGGCGGCGGCGGCTTCGGGGGCGGCGGGGGCGGCCGCTCCGGCGGCGGCGGCGCCGGCGGCGCGGTCTAGCAGCCGTCGAGCCCGGGAAGGATCACTCCCCTCCCGACGGAACGTAGTCGCGCGCGAGGTTTTCGAACCGCGTGTGCTCGTGGATGAAGGCCAGGTTGGCGGTGCCGATGGGTCCGTTGCGCTGCTTGCCGATGATGATCTCGGCCACCCCCTTCACGTCCTCCTTTTCCTTCTCGTAGACCTCCTCGCGGTAGATGAACATGATGGTGTCCGCGTCCTGCTCGATGGCTCCGGATTCGCGAAGGTCGCTCATCAGCGGCCTCTTGTCGGGGCGCTTCTCCAGGGAGCGGTTGAGCTGCGAGAGCGCCACCACGGGGATGGCCAGCTCCTTGGCGAGCGCCTTGAGCGATCGCGAGATCTCGCTGATCTGCTGCTCGCGGCTTTCGATCCGCTCGTTGCCGCGCATGAGCTGCAGGTAGTCCACCACGATCATGCGGATGGGCTGGTCGGTGTTCTCGTACCTGGAGAACAGCCGCCGGCACTTGGCGCGGAGCTCCAGCGCCGAGACCGCCGGCGTGTCGTCGATGTGGATGTTCGCGTCCGCCAGCACGCCGGCCGCCTGCGCCAGCTTGGCCCAGTCGCTCTCGATCAGCTTGCCGGTGCGGATGCGCTGCGAGTCCACCCGCGCCTCGCTCGCCAGCATGCGCATCACCAGCTGCTCCTTGGGCATTTCCAGCGAGAACATGCCC
>DATDMU010000303.1:0-4238 GCA_036518615.1 Myxococcales bacterium | reverse complement strand
TTCGCCGTGGACCCCCGCTCCCTCGAGGGCAAGGTCCAGGTCACGCACGTGAACCTGTACGACGGCACGGTCGAGGGCATCGCCGCTCCGGAGCTGAAGATGTTCGCGGTCCAGTATCATCCGGAGGACAACCCCGGCCCGCACGACAGCCGGTACCTGTTCCGCAGGTTCGTGCAGATGATCGAGGGCGCATGATCCAGCCCCAGATCGACCTCCTCTTGCAGTGGATGGCGCCGCAGGTGGACGAGCTGTTGCGCGGCAAGGAGGAGTATTTTGCCGCCACCGGCGGCGAGGTGCACGAGGACGACCGCTGCTACGAGCAGCGGATGCAGGCGTTCTTCAACTGGTTCCTCTTCGACCGCCGCCAGGCCGACGGCGCCACTCCGGTGGAGCGGTTCCTGCGCGAGAAGGGCGCGGAGCTCGCCGCCAAGGACAAGGACATCCTGCTCGGCTGCACCCAGTCGCGGCTGGGCCTCTACGAGTACCGGGGCACGCGCGGGGGGCTCTTCTCCCGGCCCGCGAAGGGGCAGGTCCGCGTGCGCGACATCGTCACCGGCGAGAACTTCGACGTCACCGAGCGCCGGCAGATGCACGGCCTGGACATCGGCGACATCTTCGAGGCGCGGCTGGTGCCGCTGGGGCGCACCTGGCACTTCTCCACCAGCTTCACCTACCAGCCGCGCGAGGTGTACGGGGTCATCCGGCGCGAGATCAAGCGGCGCAAGAAGCAGGGCGCGGTGGATGCCCGCGCGCTGGTGTGGGAGCTGGAGCGCATGGGCCTGCAGCACGAGCGCTTCCGCAATGTGAGCATCGACGCCATCTTCAATTTCGAGACGCCATTCCTCTCGAAGCGGCCCCGAACCGGAGAGGCGCAGCAGCGCGGTGGATGAGTCGCTGCTCCCGCCGCCGGAAGCGCCCGCGCGGCCCTTTCCCTGGCGCGCCGCCGCCCTCGTCCTGGTGCCGGCCGCCGCGCTGGCCGCGGGCACCGGCATTTCCTGGCTGGCAGCGGCAGCGAGGGGCGACGCCGTCTTGCGCTGGCTGCAGTGGTCCTCGCTGGTCGGCCTGCTTCTCGGCGCGGCGTGCGGCGGCGTCTTCCGCAAGCGGCGGTTGCTTTGGGCCCTGCACGGCGCGCTTTCGCCCTGGCTGGTGGCCGGGCTGGTCCTGGCCGGAGTACGGATCGCGGAGCCGCTGCGCGAGGCGCTGGCCGACCGCCGCGAGGCGCGGTGCCGCGAAGCCGGCGGCGGCATCTGCACCGCGCATGAGTTTCGGACCGCCTGCGACCGGATGGACCGGGCCCTGCTCGGACCTCCCGCGCAATCCCTCTGCCACGGCGGCTCGTGTACCTGGCGCTGGACCTACAAGGGCCCGTTCCGCCCCGACACGGTGGTTCGGGGCACACGCCTCCTCTGCTCCGTCGTCACCGATGCGTCCGGCACCGGCATGCGCTCCGCGGTCGTCGCCGTGGCAGGTGACGATTAGCCCCGCTGCTGCGGGTCAGGGCCGCCTGGCCCTTTCCACTCATGGAACTGCACTGGCGCGGCAGCTCATGCGCGACGGATCATGGCCGCGGGGCAAGCGCGGGCACCCAGCCGCGAGCGGCTGAGTGGGGTGTCACGATCGCGGCGGTCGCATCGGCCGGGCCGGGTCGCGTGTGAACTGGTTCATCCACTCGGCCCCGAGCGTCCGCCTCGCGGCCAGATCGTTGTGGAAACGGCACAGCAGCCGGAGGTTGCCCGGTGCAGACGATCCTCCCAGCGCGCGCGGAATGATGTGGTCGTACTCCACCCGCAGGGTGGATTGGCAGGTGCCGCCCGAGTCCAGCGGCCATTGGCATTGTCCCCCATCCCGCTTCCACACCTCGCGCTTCACCGACGCGGGGATTGCTCCGGCGGATTCCGCCGTGGCGGTTTCCGCCCGCGGCTTCCCTGCCAGGCCGCGGCGAGCGGCGTGGCGTTTCAGGACGAGATCGAGCCCGGCCTCGAGGATGCTCGCGGCGTCGGCGCCATCCTCTGTGTGCGAGAGCGCGGCGCGCGCCGCCTTCAGCTTGTCGAGAAAACGCCGCGACACCGTGAGGTGAAGGCGCGACAGTTCGGCAGTCAGCGGCTCGGCGGAGTGCGACGCGCGCCGCCTCGCGGCACGAGGCGCATCCGTCCCCCCGTCCGCCGCCGCTGGGGCACTCCCGGCTCGGTGAGGTTCAACCGGTTGAACTGGACCTGAACCCGGTTCAACCGGTTGAACTGCGCCTGACCCCGGTTCAACCGGTTGAACCTCGGGCTCCGAGCCGGTGACCCGCGGCGACGAGAACGCCGTCAACGCCGCCGGCGCCGGCCGCGCGGCCGTGATCACCTCCCGGTGCGGCGCCGCCGAGGGCTGCAGCGCCGCCGCCAGCGCCATCGCGTCGCGCCTCGACCGCCGGAAGAACCTCGGCAACACCTCGTGCCGGTTCTCCACAGTCAGCACCTTCGCCACCTCGACCACGCTGGTGATGCACAGCCGCCCGTCGCGCAAAGGCTCGACGATCTCCGGGAACTGGCGCACCAGCCCCGCGGCGGTCTTCCGGTAATGCGCTGCTCCCCTGGAGAGCCCCAGCTCCCGGTGCAGGAAATCGAAGAGGCTCGAGTGCCCCAGCTCGAGCCACCCCCGCTGCTCGTCGAACTCCGCGAGCGCGAGGAGGAACTCCGCCAGCTCGGCCCGCTCGCGGCGGAGAAGATCCGCGAGCCGGCCGGCCTGAATCCGTGCAGTCGTCGTCATGCCGCGCAGTATCCCGCCGGCATCTGACATGCCGGGGCCGCACGGGGCAGAGCGGCGTCGCTCCGTGGCCGGCCGCAGAAACCCGCCTGCGCCGGCGGATCGCGACTACTCCAACCAGCCCCGCCGCCTGAACCAGAGCAACAGCCCCCCCGCGGTGAGCGCCATGGCCGCGAGCGCCGCCGGATAGCCCCAGCGCCAGTGCAGCTCGGGCATGCCCTCGAAGTTCATCCCGTAGACGCTGGCGATGAAGGAGAGCGGCAGAAAGACGGTGGCGATCATCGTCAGCACCTTCATGATCTCGTTGAGACGGTTCGAAACCATCGAGAGGTGCGCCTCCAGCACTCCGCCGAGCAGGTCGCGGGCGTCCTCGATCAGGTCGGCGATGCGCACGGCGTGGTCGTGCACGTCGCGGAAGAAGGGAAGCTGCTCCTTGGGAATTTGCGCGAACTCCCCCCGCGCCAGCCGCAGCAGCACCTCGCGCTGGTGGACCGCGGTCCGCCGGAACCGGTGCAGCGCTCCCCGCAACGCCATCACCCGCACCACCGTGTCGCGCCGGGGAATGTGCCGCAACGACGCCTGCTCCAGCCTCTCTACCGCGTCGTCGAAGGCGTCCATGGCGGGCAGCGCGTCGTCCACCAGCCGATCGAGGAGCAGGTGCAGCACCCCCGCCGCGTCGAGGGGCCGCTCCGCCCGCGCGATCTCCTCGCGGACGCGCGCCGGCGCGGTGAGCCGCGCATCGTGATGCGTGACGACCCAGCCCGACCCGAGCACGATGTCCAGCTCCGTCTCCTCCAGGTGGGCGGGACCGCTCGCGGGCACGTGGACGGCGTGCGCCAGCACGAACAGGTACGCGCCGTAGTCCTCCACCTTGGGCACCGTCCGCGTCTCGAAGACGTCCTCCACCGTCAGCGGGTGCACCGCCAGGCCGGCGAGCAGCGCGTCGATCTCCGGCGTGCGCCCATCCGAGTCGATCCAGACCAGCGGCGCCTTGCCGATGGCGGCGCGCGCATCGGCCAATGCGCGCGGCTCCGCGCGGCCCTTTTCGAACACCAGCGCCGTCGCCGCCATCTTCAGCGCACCACGCTCTCCGGGTCGTGGCGCGTGGGCGCGCCCGGGTACACCACCGTCTTGAGCAGCGCGCGCCGGTTCTTCTCCACCGCCTGGTCGAGGAAGGCCCGCGCCTCCCCGAGCCGGTCCAGCAGCCGCTTCGGCCTGCGCTTCATCTTCCTGTCGCTGAGCAGCGCGTGCGTCAGCCAGGGAAAGACCGCCGTCACGTCGGTGTGGACGTACACCGAGCCCGCCTCCACCGCCTCCACCGACACCTTGCCCCAGGTGTGGCCCTCGCCGGCAGGGCAGGAGGAGAGCGCGCCGTTGTCCACCGGGTCCACGCAGAACTGCAGATCGATGTCGAACCCGGTGGTGGGAACGAAGAGGATCTGGTCGAGCAGCGGCTCGCCCTGCAGCGTGTAGTTCTTCGGCACCCCGCC
>DATDMU010000302.1:0-11003 GCA_036518615.1 Myxococcales bacterium | reverse complement strand
TGGTGCCGAAGACGGAAGCCTCCCATTGGACCAGGGTCTTCGGAGTGCCGTCGGGATTGGTGCCGACCTTCTTGCCTGCGTTCTCCATCGCCTGGACGCGGGGGGGGTGGATGCGCCAGCCCCATGAATAGGTCAGGTTGTAATATTTCCCCGGGGCATGCTTGAGCTTGATGACGTGCCGCTTGCCGTCCGACATGGGGTAGAAGGTCGCGTCCATCGCCACGTGGGGCATGGGCGGCATGCCCGGCATGCTCAACGTGGGATCGTCCCAGTACATCACGAACGGCGAGAAGTCGTCGGCGCCGGCGTTGAGCACATCGATGGTGTAGGTGACCGTCCAGGGAACCGTCTTCACGGCGCTGATGTCGAGCAGGGCGGTGTCGCACTCGACATGGTTGTCATACCAGATCTGGTGAACGTCGACGTTGCCGCCGATCAGCGTTCCTGCCGCATCGTAGATGGGCGTGACCGCCTTCACGCGCTCGCCGGCGGTGTAGTGCAGGACGGCGAATCCGCTATAGGTCTTGCCCGGGATGGGGTTGCCTTCGAGGATATCGAGCCCGTTCTGGATGCTCGCCTGATCGACGATGCCGTTCTCGGCTGCCTTGAGCACGGCGTTCAGCGCCGCCTTCAGATCGTCCGTCGGAGAGGTCGCGTCGATGGCGGTGATCTGCACGGGCCCGTCGTGCAGGTTGAACTGCGTGGTGGGGGTCGACGGCAGGGTATTCGGCATCTCCAGCCCGTACCCGTCGAAGATGTTGCTCTGGACGTAGGCGAGCTGGTTCTGGAAGAGCGGCAGCGGACTCGTTCCGGTGTTCACGTACGTGGTCGTCGCGTCGGACGTCTGCGTCGACATGCCCGGACGCGGCTGCGGGTAAGGGTGGGCGAGCACGGGGAATGCGGCCATTGCAAGCATGATGGAAAATAGTTTTCGCATGAGTGACCTCTTCGAGGTTTGACGGCGGGGAACGACCCGCTTCTGCAACGCTGTCCCGGGTTGCGAGTCGTACCTGCAATGTGTTGGATCTCGCGCTGCGATTACACCGGCGCTCGAATACGCTTGCAAACCTGCCATCTCGTTGGGTGAATGCTAGAACGTCGCAGGCACGGCAGGGAAGCGCAGTATTTGCGCTTATCCCGGCAAGGACCGGAGCGGGACGGCGGCGGATGCGCAGGCACCCGCAGTCGCGATCAGCGCCCGGCGCATGGCCGCCGTCGTGTAACGGCGGACAGGAGGGCAGGTCCATTCCCCTGCAGGGCCGCTGAGCCCGGAATCATCCGGGCGCACCCCGCAGGAGATCTGACCGTGAATTGGAAAACGAAAACCGGGCTCGCATTGCTGGCTGCTCTCGCGGGGATGACCGCGACCGACGCGCGGGCCCAGACCGCGTCACCAGACTTCAGCATCGCTCCGGCCGTCGCGAACCAGGTGCTGAGCATGGGTTACCTCGTGCGCGGCGGCCTGCAGAGCTGCACGGGAAACTGCCTCGGCGGTCTCGTCGAACCCAAGCTGCAGGCGTGCGTTGACGACTTCACCTGCACGACGTACGTCTACACGACCTCCAACCTCGAATTGATCTCGCAGAACGGATTGCTCGGCGCCGTCAACCTCGAGGTCCTCAATCTCCCCGCGGACGTCGCCTCGCAGGTGGCGCCGTCGGTAACCATCGCCGCCGGTAGCGGGTTCCCGCCCTTTGCGAGCACGCCCTTCTCGCTCAAGGCCGGCCCGACCGCGCCGTTGGGGACCTTCACCGTGACGGTGCGCGCAACCAGCGGTCTGCTCATCCACACCATCGGCTACACGGTCACCATCGTGGATGCGCTGCCTTCCCTTCCGCCCGGAGGCCAGCTCGGCGGGCTGTCCACGATCTCGGTCAACTCGCAATTCACCTTGGGAGGGACCGCCAATGTCGTCGCCGGGACCTCCACGTCCGGAACGGTCTCCCTCACCGGCGGCGGCCCGGGACCGGGCGGCCTGACCATCGCGCTCAGCAGCAGCAATCCCGCCATCGCGACGGTGAGCCCTGCCTCGCTCGTCATTCCCGAAGGCGGCACCTCCGCGAAATTCAGTGTCTCGACCGTCGCCGTGAGCGCGCCTGCCCAGGTGAGCATCTCGGCCTCCGCCGGCGCGACCACGACCGCCACCCTTCTCACCATCTGGCCGTCGGACGGCGTCTCGGTGACGCGGGCTGAGTACGATTCGTCGAAGAAGCAGCTCGGCGTCGAGGCGACGGACACTGCAACGGGTGTCACGCTGAACGCGTACGTCACCGCCACCGGCGAGGCCATCGGCACTTTGCAGAACGCAGGTGGCGGCAAGTTCAAGGGGCAGCTTTTCTGGCCGGTGAGTCCGCAGAAGATCACGGTGCGAAGCAACCAGGGAGGAGCGGGCACCGCAGCCGTCGCTGCCAAGTGAACCGTCGCACTGGCTCGCGAATCGAATGAACAGGATGGCGCGGCGCCGGGGCTGGATACTGCTCCAGGCGCCGCGCGCCAGAAGGAATCTGTATGCGCAGTGAATTCTTCGCGTTGCTCCTCGTCTTGCAGGCGTCTGGCGCTCGCGCCGCCGACATCTACGAATCAGAGCGGGACCAGGTCCTCGCCACTCGCGAGGCGAGCCCCGCGACGCTCACGATGACGCGCATCGGTGAGCGCCTCGTGGTGCGGACCTGCCTGACGCTCGCCCTGGATTCTTTCGGCGTCCGGCTCGCTCCATTCGGCGGACTGGACCGCCGCGCTGAACGCGACCGAGCTTGCGCGCCGTGGAACACGGCAATCTTCCGGAGGTTGGCATGAAACCCGCGCTCGTTCTCTTCGACGTGTTCGGCACGATGTTCCAGCTCGATCCTCTCGGCAGGAAGCTCGAGGCGATCGGGCTGCCCGGCGTCCTGAAGCTGTGGTTCGCCCGCACGCTGCGGGATGCATTTGCGCTCGAAGCGGCCGGCGCATTCAAGAGCTTCCGCGAGGTCGCCTCGGGCGCGCTCGAGGTGCTGCTCGTCGAGAATGGCCGCGAGCCGGAGCGCAAGGCCATCGGCGGTGTGCTGGACACCTTCCAGGAGCTTCCCGCCTGGCCCGACGTGAAGCCGTCCCTGCAGCGTCTCCGCGAGGGCGGCGTACGCATCGCCACGCTGGGCAACGGCAGCAGCGAAGTGGCCAAGGCCCTTCTCGAGCGCGCCGGAATCGGCTCGTTCTTCGAGGCGACGCTCTCGATCGAAGAGGCGAAGCACTGGAAGCCGCATCCCGCTGCCTACCACTACGCGCTGCGGAAGCTGAATGTCGAGGCGAAGGATGCCGCGCTGATCGCCGCGCACTCCTGGGACGTGATGGGCGCAAGGCGCGCGGGCTTGCGCGGCGCCTACGTGACCCGGCTCGAAAAGCGCTTCCAGCAGGCGATGGATGACCCATCCGTCTCCGGGGAGTCGATCAGCGAGGTGATCGAAAAGCTCCTCTGAGCCGGGTGCCATGCGCTCGACCACGCAGGACGCGGACTCCGCCCGGCGCGCGGCGTTTCACAACGGCCCGAGATTCGTCTCGGGTGTAACGGGCACACGCGTCCTGGGTCAATTCGTCGCAACCGGGGGTTCCACATCGGCACCGCCGGCACAAACACGGGAGGAATCATGAAGAACGGAATGACAGGGCTCGTCATTGCCGGCGCGCTCGCCACGATGCTCGGTTCGACCGCCGCTTTCGCAAAGACCAGCGAGACCTCGAAGCAGGTCACCTGCAACGGCACCAACGACTGCAAGGGCAAGGGCAACTGCAAGGGCTCGAGCCACGACTGCAAGGGCCAGAACAACTGCAAGGGCCAGAGCTTCACCACCGAGAAGGACGCGAAGGCCTGCGACGCGAAGGGCGGCCAGGTCGCGAAGAACGACGAGACCAGGAAGATGTAGGAGCGCGCTGCCGGCCTGCTTCGCGGCGGGCCGGCAGCGCTTCCGCAAGGAGAGTCATGTCCATCAAGAGGCCAGATCTCGGCCACGGCATCGGGCTGCGCCCGCGGCACTTCACGCGGATGCTGGAGCAGCCGCCCGAGGTCGATTGGCTGGAGGCGACGAGCGAGAACTTCATGGCGCCGGGCGGAAGGCCGGTTGCCGTGCTGGAGAAGGTGCGCCGCGAGCTGCCTATCGTGCTCCACGGCGTGTCGCTCGCGGTCGGCAGCGTCGACGACCTCGACGCGCGCTACCTGAACGAGCTGCGCACTCTCGTCCGGCGCGTCGAGCCGGCGCTCGTCACCGACCATCTCTGCTGGGGGAGGCACGGCGGGCGCTACGCGCACGACCTCTGGCCCCTGCCCTACACGGAGGAATCGCTCGCCCACGTGGTCTCGCGCGTCCAGCGTGTGCAGGACTTTCTCGGGCGGCAGATCGCGCTGGAAAACGTCTCGTCGTACGTCAGTTTCCGCGACTCCACCATGACGGAGTGGGAGTTCCTCGCCGAGGTCGCCGGGCGCGCGGACTGCGGCATCCTCCTCGACGTGAACAACGTGTACGTCAGCGCGCGCAACCACGGCTTCGACCCGCGCGCGTACGTGGAAGGAATTCCACCGGAGCGCGTGGTCCAGTTCCATCTCGCTGGATTCTGCGACAAAGGCCGCTGGATGCTCGACTCGCACGATGGCGCCGTCGCGGATGAAGTCTGGAACCTGTACCGCGCGGCGGTGCGCCGCTTCCGGCGCGTTCCGACGTTGATCGAATGGGACGATCGCATTCCGCAATTGGAGACGCTCGTGGCCGAGAGCCGCAAGGCGCAGCAGGCCGAGCGAGAGGTGCTGGCGCAATGAACCTCGCCGATACGCAGCGCGCGTTCTGGGAGCTCGCCACACGGAGGTCGGGCAGCGTGGAGGCGGGAGCCCTCTTCGAGAGCACGCCGGAGCTCGCGGCGGCGGAGCGCATCTCGATCTATGCGGACATGTTCGTCTGGCGGCAGGTGGATGCGCTGCGCGCGGACTTCCCCAAACTGGCGGCCGTCCTCGGTGACGAGCCGTTCTATGCGGTCGCGGAGGAGTACCTGCGCGCGCACCCGTCGGTCCATCACGATCTGGGAAAGCTCGGAGCCGCGTTGCCGGCGTTCCTCGCCGGGCATCCTTGCCTGCCGCGCCCGGACCTTGCCGATCTCGCTGCGCTGGAGTGGGGGCGGTGCGAGGTGTTCGAGGAGCGCGAAGTGCCCACCGCCGGCCTCGACGCCTTGCGGTCGCTGCCGCCGGAGCGGATCCCGCACCAGGCGCTGCGGGTCGTGCCGTCGCTGCGCGTCCTGACGCTCCGCCATGATCCGCTGGCGTTGTGGAAGGCGATCGAGGACGGCGACGACGTACCGGCGCCGCAGCCCGCGCGCACGCACGTTGCCGTCTGGCGCAAGCATCTCGTCGTCCACCACGCGGCAATTCCGGCCGCAGAGGCACAGGCAGCTCGCCTCGCGAAGATGGGCGCGACGATCGCCGAACTGTGCGGCGCATTTGCCGCAGCCGACGATCCGGCCCAGGCCGCCTTCGGCGCAATCGGGAGCTGGTTCGTCGAGGAGTGGGTCGCGGTTCCGGGGGGTCGAAATGAACTTGACCGATGATATGGATCCGCTGCGCCGCCGTCTCACCGCTGCGGAGTGGCTGCCGCAGCTCATGATGCGGCTCTTCGTCGGGTACTTCTTCGCCGAGACCGGGTGGGGCAAGATCCACAACCTCTCCTCCATGACGGAGAGGTTCGCGGACTGGGGCATTCCCGCGCCGGCGTTCAACGCCGCGCTCTCCGGTTACACCGAGCTCATCGGAGGCGTGCTGGTGATGGCCGGGTTCTTCACCCGCTTCGTCTCGATTCCGATGGTCGTCAACATGGTCGTCGCGATCGCGATGGTGAAATGGAAGAAGCTCTCCGGCCTCGACGACTTTGCCGAGTTGGACGAGCCGCTCTACGCGCTGGCTTTCCTGTGGCTCGTGTTCTCGGGGCCGGGGAAGGTCAGCCTCGACCATCTGCTGCAAAGGTTCGTGATGCAAAGGCCTGCCGCTCGCCGCAACCAGGTCGCCTGACTTGTCGTCTCTTGCCCCCGCCGTCTCCGCTTCCCGGCGCGCGCATTCGTTCAACCAGACCGCAACGCCTCGGTACATCATCGTCCAATCCCAAAGCCCGGCTCCCTGCTGCCACACGACCGCGCACCTCCCGCCTGTGTCCAAGGAGGAAGCACCATGACGAACCAGTGCTGTGCGCGAAGAGGGCCTGCGATCTGCTCGTCCAGAACGGATATCGAAAAGCCCGCTACCCGTCACCGACCCGATGGGGACACCGGGCGCGTGAGATCGGCTCTCGTTCCGAGCCTGCGTTGAACGGCCCCGGGGCGTTTGATACATATAATGCCACTGTCCCGGCAGGAGGCCCTGATTCGTTACGGATGGGGGGACGCCGATGGAAGTGCCGCGCGAAAAGCTCAAGCTGGAGGACGATCCGGGCCGGCTGTCACCCCCGATCCTGACCCAGCCGATTTATGCGTGCGCAAAGGCCGTCAATGTCACGGGCTATGTGCCTGACGCCACGCTCGACGTCGAAATCGACGGTGTCGTGGCGGTGTCTGCCTATCCGGGCCATCTGCCGGCGCCCTTCGGCGCCACCATCCCGCTGCCCAGCCCGCTGACCGCCGGCCAGAAGCTGCGCGCGCGCCAGCACCTGGGGGCCGCCGTCAGCGGCTGGACCGCGATCGCCACGGTGAAGGACCACACCGCCGATTATCCGGCAGGGCCGCCGCGCCCCGAGTTGTTCCCCACCCCGCTTTACAAATGCGGCTTGCGCACCGGCGTGGGCAACCTCCTGGTCGGCTGCGACGTGAGCATCGCGGCCGATGGCGCCACCGTCGGCTCGGTTTCGGGCGCCAACAATCCCCAGGGCGTCAACGTCAATCCGGCCTACGACACGGGCCAGCATGTCCGCGCCCGGGCGGTCATGTGCAAGGACAAGAGCCCGCTCTCGGTGGAGGAGATCGTCCAGCCGCCGCCGCTTCCTCTGCCCGCACCCGGGTTCGTGCCTTATTACGCGGACGGCACCCAGATCACCCTCACCAACATCGCCCACGGCGCGCACTTCACCCTCTCCCGCAACGGCGTACAGCTCGGGACCTTCCGTTCCTGGGGCGGTACCCACCTGGTCACGGTAGCGCCGATCGTGGCCGGCGACGTCTTCAGCGCGACCCAGGAACTGTGCAAGTCCGACGGGCCGAGCCCGCCCGGCGGCGGCCCGCCGGCCCTGCCTTGCTCGGCGCTGCCAGCACCCCAGGTGGCGCCCGTGCAGGACGGCGACACGCAGATCGTGCTGACCGATTTCGTGCCCGGCTCCGAGATCAAGGTGTTCGTCAACGGCGTCAAGCGGGGCGACGGCAGCGGGCCGGTGGTGGCGCTGACCACGCCGGTGCCCCACAACGCGACGGTCGACGTCTGGCAGATCCTGGGCGCCTGCGCCGGCAAGACGGTCCAGGAGATCAAGTCCCAATGCGTGGCGCCGCCGGTCGCGGGCGATCCGTCGGCGCTCGACCTGTTCCCGGTGGGCACCCACGAATACGACGGCGGGCAGACCACGATCGACGGTTTCACCTACAACGTGCGCGGCAGCATCTACTATCCGGCCGAGGACGACGGCGTGGACAAGCCCGTCAACCAGCGCCTCAAGAAGCTCGGCCGCGTGCCGCTGGTGGTCTGCGTGCACGGCGCGCACAGCGCGACCGCGCCCAGCTACCAGGGCTACGACTATTTCCAGGCGGCGCTCGCGCGCATGGGCTTCATCGCCGTGTCGGTGGACGAGCGTGAGACCGACAAGAGCCCCGACTGGTCGGGCTGGACGCAGAACATCGTGCGGCGCGCCGAGCTCGCCATCGCGTCGATCGCGTTCCTCCAGACCCTCGATGCCGGCGATCCCATCTTCAAGGGGGCCTTCGATTTCACCCGCACCGGCCTGATGGGCCACTCGCGCGGCGGCGACTGCGTGCTCGCGGTGACCGAGCGCATCAACCTGGCGGGCGTCGCGATCCTCGCCGTTCTCTCGCTCGCGCCGGTCAACTCGGGCGCCAACAGCGGCAAGCCCAAGGGTTTTGCCTTCATGACCTTCCTGCCCGCCGCCGACGGCGACGTGGTCGACAACAACGGCGCCCAGTTCTACGACCAGGCGGTGCCCGGCCCGTTCAAGACCCAGCTCTACATCGAGAACGCCAACCACAATTTCTTCAATCGCCAATGGCTCAACGACGATACCGGGGGCGGCCTGCCGGTGATGGCGCGGGCCGACCATGAGCGCATCCTGCTGACTTATGGATGCGCCTTCTTCCGCCGCGCGCTGCGCGGCGACGCGACCTTCGGTTACCTCGACCATCATCTGCTGCCCGCAGGCGTGCAGAACCAGAAGATCCATCTGTCCTACGACGTGGAAAAGAGGCGCATCGTCGACAACTACGAGGGCCATCCGATCACCACCGACAACGAAGCGCAGGCGACCACCCAATCGGGCGGCCTGGTGGCCAGGGATTTCCCATTCGACCAGTCGGGCGGTGCCTTCAACCCGAGCTTCTTCGGCAATACCATCGGCAACGTCTCGGCCGCCAAGAAGGCCACGGGCGACTTCCGCGAGCCGCTCAAGGCCCTTGCAGACCTCAGGAGGTCGGAGGTGCGCGTGCGCGCCGCCGAGATCTACCAGGAGCCCACCATCCCCGCCGCCGCCACTGGCTTCCGCGTCGGCATCGAGGACAACCAGGGCGCGATCGCCTGGCTCGAAGTGGAGGACGTGGGCGGCTTGCCCCGCCCGTTCGACCGTCGCGCATTCGACCTCGCGCGGTGGTACGCTGTGGACAAGACCAAGACCATGCTCACGACCTTCCGCTTTCCGGGCCACTGCTTCGCCGCGCCCAACAAGGAGTTCCAGCTCGGCAAGATCAAGGCGATCCATCTGGGCCTGGACCGCGGCGATGGCCGGCCCATCGCCTTCGACGACCTCGAGATCGTGCGCAGCTAGGGGTATCCGCGATGACTACGGACGCAGGAGGACCGATCAGGCCGGACAAGGGGCCGGACCTGTGGCAGCTGCCGGAAATCCTCGCGCTCAAGGTCCGCCGCCGCAAATTCAAGCCCGCGCGTCGCTTCACCTTCGCCGGCGAGGACCGCGAAGTCAGCGACGCGGTCGAAATCGAGATCCGCGTCTCCGAGCCCTTCCCGATCCGCGCGCTAGGGCCGGTGATGTGGGTGGGCGACGAACCTCTCACCATCGCGGAAAGCGACGGCAAGAAGACCTACCGCTTCCTCGCCCTCGAGCCCCAGAAGCTGCAGGCGCAGGCGCCGATCTCGCTGGCCTGGAACACACGGGGCGCCAGGCGCCGGGAGACCGGGTTCCGCTTCCAGGCGCCAGAGCGGTAGCGGCGCCAGGAAGTGCCCCGTCGCTCGAAGTGAGCACGCTTCCCGAGGTGCGACAAGGCGACCGACCCGCGCATGCTGACGGAGCAGGGCATCGGCGCGAAATTGGAGCAGGCGCGGGGCGCCCCGGCCGCAATTGCGACTGCGTCGGCGCCGCCGCGCGAGAGAGAGCGAGGCTCGAGCCATGACGGAGCGCGGAAACCGAGTCCATACCGTGACCTGGGAGGACCCTCGGATCAGCAGGCGGGATGCCACTCTCATCAGCGGCCTCGACTACCTGCTCGCGATCAAGAACGGAAACGTCAAGCAGCCTCCGGCAGCAAGGCTGCTCGGCTACGGCATCCGCGAGGCCGAGCAAGGTCGCGCCGTGTTCGAGTTGGAGGTCGCCGAGTACCATTTCAACCCGTTCGCCACCGTGCACGGCGGTATCCTGAGCACACTGCTCGACTCGGCAATGACGGCGGCAGTCCTCTCGACGCTGGAAATCGGGCTCACCTGCTCCACGTTGGAGATGAAGGTCAACTTCGTGCGTCCGGTCGCGCAAACCGCGGGCGCCGTCCTTGCCGAGGGCAAGGTGATCCACGTCGGGTCACGCATCGCGACCGCAGAGGGAAGACTGCTGGACCGCGAGGGGAGGCTCTACGCTCACGGTGTCAGCACCTGCGCGATTTCGCAGGTAGGCACTACGAGTTCGAGGGGCGCAGGAGCCCATCCAGGCGGCGCCGATTCGTGAAGCGATTGAGACGCACGTGTGCTGCCTGACGTTGCGCTTGTCGCGCCAGAGCAGCGAGCTGGCGCAGAACAGGACCGACTCGGTGCGTGGCTTCTTATTCCCGCGGGATGAACGCGGGGCTGAGCCGGTCACGGCACCGTCACTTCTGAAAAGGAGAACCGATGTCGCAGAATCAAACAGTTCGCGCGAGGCTCGAGAAGCTCTTGATTCCCGGGCGCGAAGGGGCACCCGATGCCACGCTGCTCTTGAGGATGATGGCGGGCTCGGTGTTCGCATGGGAGGGCGTGCTCAAGTTCGTCTATGTCAACCAGGGCGTGGGGCGCTTCACCAGGTTGGGGATCCCGATGCCGGCGGCGACCGCGGCCTTCGTCGGGGTGCTCGAAATCGTCGGCGGAGCGATGTTGCTGTTCGGGCTGGCCACGCGGCTCATCGCCATTCCGTTGATGATCGAAATGGTCGTCGCCATCCTCTCGACGAAGGTTCGGCTCTTCCTCGGGACCTCGCCGTTGCCGCTTCCACCCTCCCCGCCGACCGCGGGAATCTGGGCGGTGCTGCACGAGGTCCGCTCCGAATGGGCCCAGCTGCTCGTCTCTGCCTTCCTCTTCCGCGCGGGCGCCGGACGGCTCTCGATCGACGCGTTCCTGGCGCGACGACGTGAGCTGCGAAAGAAGCCTGCTCAGGAGATCCGGCGTCTCGACGCTCTCGCCGCAGCGCCGCGCCGGGCCTCGTGAAAGGGATCCTCCAGGTCGATCCAGAGTGCGTCCTCGGCGGGCCGCTGGTAATGCAATCGCCACGGCGACAGCAGCCAACTGCGGACCACTTCAATCTCGATCAGTCGGTGCACCTGACCCCGTCGTGCAGGAGATCATCGGTCACATGAACCGCAAGATGACCGACCGC
>DATDMU010000301.1:0-3907 GCA_036518615.1 Myxococcales bacterium | reverse complement strand
AGCTCTCGCGAAGTGAGCGACTGCAGCGCGGCCCTGGGCGGCAGGTCCTCGTAGAGGATGCGGTAGATGGCGTCGTGCAGCGGCATCTCCACGCTGAGCTTGCGCGAGAGATCGTGCACGCTCTTCGCCGTGCGCACCCCTTCCGCCACCTGCGTCATGCCGGCCAGCACGTCGGCGAGCTTCTGCCCTCGCCCGAGACCGAGGCCCACGGTGCGGTTGCGCGACAGCTCGCCGGTGCAGGTGAGGACCAGGTCGCCCATGCCGGCGAGCCCGCTCAAGGTCAGCGGATTGGCGCCCTTCTTCATCGCCAGCCGCACCAGCTCGGCGAGCCCGCGGGTCATGATGGCGGCGCGCGTGTTGCTGCCGAAACCCATGCCGTCGGAGATGCCGGCGGCGATGGCGCAGACGTTCTTGAGCGATCCGCCCAGCTCCACCCCCGCCACGTCCACGCTGGTGTAGGGACGGAAGTGGTCGTTGGAGAAGACGCGCTGCACCCGCTGCGCCATCTTCTCCCAGGGCGACGCCACCACCACCAGCGTCGGCATCTTCTGCATCACTTCCTTGGCGAAGGAAGGTCCCGACAGGCAGACCAGGTAGGGATGCAGCTCGGCGGGGAGCACGTCCTCCAGCACCTCGTACATGGTGAGCAGCGTCTCGTTCTCGATGCCCTTGGTGGCGCAGACGATGGGAGTCGCCTTGGGCAAGGACGGCGCCGCCTCGCGCATCACCGCGCGCGTCACGTGCGAGGGATTGACGGCGACCACCAGCTCCGCTCCTGCGAGCGACCGGGCCAGATCGTGCGTGCCGGTGACGCGGTCGGGAAGGCGGAAGCCGGGCAGGTATCTGGGATTCTCGTGCTGCGCCGCGAGCGCCTCCGCGACCTCGGCGTCGTGCGACCAGATGGTCACCTCGTGGCCGTTGTCGCCCAGCACGGAAGCGAGCGCCGTGCCCCAGCTCCCCCCGCCGATGACCGCAGCTTTCATCGCGTCACCCCTCGGCGAAAGAATAGTCCGATTCCGGCTTGCCGTCAGACCCTGCCCCTGGCGAGAACCAGGGCCGCCAGCGCGAGCGCCGCCGCCACCAGGTACGGCGAGCCCGGCGACACTTCCTGGAAGAGCCAGCCGCCCAGAAGCGGGCCCACCACGCGCGCGAAGCTCGCCGCGGACTGCGAGACCCCAAGCGTGCCGCCCTGCGCGTCCACCGCGGCGGCCTTGGAGATGAGGCTCGCCACCGAGGGCTGCGAGAGGCCATGCCCGCAGGCGAGCCCGAAGGCGCAGCCGTAGATGGAGCCCCACGAGACGGCGGCAGGCAGCGCGCCCAAAGCGAGCCCGGCCAGCGCGCAGCCCGCGATCAGGAGCCGGCGCTCGCCGAACCTGTGGGCGAGCCGTCCCACGAGGCCGCCCTGCAGCGCCACCTGGATGATGCCGATGAAGCCGAAGAGGTATCCCACGCGCCGCACCAGCTGGGCGTGGTCGCGGGTGCCGACGCGCCTCTCGATGTAGAGGGTGAGCGTCGCCTCCATCATCGTAAAACCCAGCATGAAGAGGAAGTAGACCAGCACCAGCGCGCGGAGCCGCGGCTCGGTGAGGCCGACGGTGAGCTGCCGGAAGCGGGAGAGGCGCGGCCGCAGCGCGCCGCGGCTCGCCGGCGGGAGCGACTCGGGCAAGAAGAACGCCGCGGCGACGAGGTTCAGCGACGCCAGCGCCGCGGACGCAAGGCAGGGCAGCGCGTACGGGTTCTTCTGGAACAGCGGCACCTGGACGACGTGCGAGAGGTTGGAGAGCACGCCTCCCAGCGCCGGCCCGAGGATGAACCCCAGGCCGATGGCCGCTCCGATGAGGCCCATCCCCTTCGCGCGATCCTGCGGCGAGGTCACGTCCGCCACCGCCGCCTGCGCGGTGGGAATGGTGGCGCCGAAGATGCCCATCGCGGCGCGGCCCAGAAAGAGCAGCCAGAGCGTGCCGGCGAGCCCGAAGACGGTGTAGCCGGCGACCGATCCGGTCAGCCCGAGGAGCAGAATCGGACGCCTGCCGACTCGATCCGAGATCCTCCCCCACACCGGCGCGAAGACGAACTGCGCCACCGAATAGGTGGACATGAGCAGGCCCACCGTGGCGGCGCGGGCGCCGAACGATTCGACATAGTAGGCCAAGAACGGAATGATGATCCCGAAGCCGACAAGGTCGATGAAGACGGTGACGAACAGGATCGGCAGCATCGGGAGCGCGCACCTCTTTAGCACGCCGCGTGCATGTCAGACCCGGCTGCGAGGATGCGCGCATGGGAAAAGCGGCCATTCAACACGTCTGCAAGGAGTGCGGCTACCGGACGCCGAAGTGGTTCGGCAAGTGCGGAGGGTGCGGCGCCTTCGGGTCGGTGGAAGAGGAGGCGCCGCCGCGAGCGCGCGCTCTCTCGGCGGTGATGCCCATCGACCAGGTGACGCTGACGCCGGGGCGCCGGCACAAGACGGGCATCGGCGAACTGGACCGCGCTCTCGGGGGCGGGCTCGTCCCCGGCGGGGTGGCGCTGCTCGCGGGAGACCCGGGCATCGGCAAGAGCACGCTCTTGCTCTCCGCGCTGGACAAGCTGTCGGGGGCGGATCGGCCGGTGCTCTACGTGAGCGGGGAAGAGTCGCTGCAGCAGATCCGGCTGCGCGGCGAGCGGCTGGGCACGCTGTCCTCCTCGCTGCACCTCGCCGCCGAGACCGACGCGGAGATCGCGCTGGAACATGCGCGCAGGCTGCGGCCGCGGGTGCTGGCGGTGGACTCCATCCAGACTCTCGCGCTGCGCGGGTTGGAGAGCGCGCCCGGCTCGGTGACGCAGGTCCGCGAGGTGGGGCACAGGCTCGCCGGCTTCGCCAAGGACACCGGCACGCCGGTCATCATCGTGGGCCACGTCACCAAGGAAGGCTCCATCGCGGGCCCGCGGGTCCTCGAGCACCTGGTGGACACCGTCCTCTTCTTCGAGGGCGATCGCAGCCACTCCTACCGCGTGCTGCGGGCGCACAAGAACCGCTTCGGCTCCACCAACGAGATCGGCGTCTTCGAGATGAAGCCCGAAGGGCTCGTTGAGGTCCAGAACCCCTCCGCGCTCTTCCTCTCCGAGCGGCCGCGGGACGCGTCCGGAAGCGCGGTGGTGGCGGTGATCAACGGGTCGCGCCCGTTGCTCGTCGAGGTGCAGGCGCTGGTTGCGGACTCTTCCGCGGGCGGCTCGGCGCGGCGCACCGCCATCGGGGTCGATTCCGGGCGCGTGGCGCTGCTCACCGCGGTGCTGGAACGGAAGGAAGGCATCGTGCTGTCCGACAAGGACATCTACGTCAGCGTCGCCGGAGGGGCGGAGCTGTCCGAGCCGGCCGGCGACCTGGCCATCGCCGCGGCGCTGATGTCGTCGCTCCGCGACCGCGCCCTCTCGCCCGGCACGGTGGTCCTGGGAGAGGTGGGTCTCGCCGGAGAGGTGCGCGCGGTCGGGCAGATCGAGCAGCGCCTCGCGGAGGCTGCGCAGCTCGGCTTCTCCCGCTGCGTGCTGCCGGAGGGAAACCGCGCCCGGACGGTGGCGCCGCCGCTGGAGGTCTGCGGCGTGCCCACGGTGGGCGCCGCGATGGAGGCGCTGTTCGATTGACGCGCGTTCAGGCGCGGGAGACGGCGCTCCTCCACCGCGCGAGGTGCGCCTCGCGCACCTCCGGCTTCATCTTCGGCTTGAACCGCTTGCCCGCGCGCCAGGCGTTCTTCAGCTCTTTGACGCCGGCCCACATGCCGGTGCCCAGGCCGGCGAGGAAGGCGGCGCCCAGCGCGGTCGTCTCGATCATCCGCGGCCGCTCGATCGGCGTCTGCAGCAGATCCGCCTGGAACTGCATGAGCAGGTCGTTCGCGGAAGCGCCGCCGTCCACTCTGAACATCGGCATGGGCTT
>DATDMU010000300.1:0-6091 GCA_036518615.1 Myxococcales bacterium | reverse complement strand
GAAGCTGGTGAAGCGCTCGCTGCTCACGCTCAAGGCGCTGACCTATGCTCCCACCGGCGGCATCGCCGCGGCCGCCACGACCTCTCTTCCCGAGCGGCTGGGCGGCGTGCGCAACTGGGACTACCGTTTCTGCTGGCTGCGTGACGCGACCTTCACCCTCTATTCGCTGCTCAGCGCCGGGTATTCCGGGGAGGCCGAGGCGTGGCGCCATTGGCTGCTCCGGGCCGCGGCGGGCGACCCGGCGCAACTGCAGATCATGTACGGCCTCGCCGGCGAGCGGCGCCTGCCCGAGCTGACGCTGCCCTGGCTGTGCGGATACGAAGGCTCGCGCCCGGTGAGGGTCGGCAACGCCGCCTCCAACCAGCTCCAGCTCGACGTCTACGGCGAAGTGATGGACGCGCTCCACCAGGCGCGCCGCGTGGGTCTTGCGCACGGCGACGCGGGAGCGGGCTGGGCGCTGCAGTGCGCCCTGGTCAAGCACCTGGAAAAGATCTGCGACCAGCCCGACGAAGGCATCTGGGAGGTGCGCGGTCCGCGGCGGCACTTCACCCATTCCAAGGTGATGGCCTGGGTGGCGTTCGACCGCGCGGTGAAGGGCGTGGAGCAGTTCGGGCTGCCCGGTCCGCTGGAGCGGTGGCGCGAAGCGCGCGACCGCATCCACGCCTCCATCTGCGAGCGCGGTTTCGATCGGGAGCTGGGGGCGTTCGTGCAGTCGTACGGCTCGAAGGACCTGGACGCGAGCCTGCTCATGCTGCCGCTGGTGGGCTTTCTTCCCGCCTCCGACCCCCGGGTCGCCGGCACGGTGGCCGCCATCGAGCGCTCGCTCTTGCGCGACGGCTTCGTGGCGCGCTACACCACGCATCCCGACGTGGACGGGCTGCCTGCGGGAGAGGGCACCTTCCTGCCCTGCTCGTTCTGGCTCGCGGACAATTACGCATTGCAGGGCCGGCGCGCGGAGGCGGTCGCCATGTTCGACCGGCTGGCCGCCCTGGCCAACGACGTGGGGCTGCTCTCCGAGGAGTACGATCCGGCCTCGCGGCGCCTGCTCGGCAACTTCCCGCAGGCGTTCTCGCACGTGTCGCTGATCAACACGGCGCTCAACCTCGTCGAGCCGCAAGGGCCGGTGGAGCAGCGCAGGCATTGAGCAATCGCGTACGTCTTTGGTACGGTCCTGCGCCTCTCTCGCCCCCGGAGGATTCAGATGAAGGCTGCAATCTGCGGAGTGGCCCTGCTCCTCGCCGTGCCCGCCCGCGCGCAAGGCGCGAAGATCGTGAAGACCGACTCCCACATCGACGCGCTCGATCCCGGAATCAAGCTCTTCGTGCGCGAGAAGAAGGTGGAGGGCACCAAGGCGACGGAGGAGAACACGGTGCTCTTCGTCCATGGCGCCACCTTCCCCTCCACGCCGGACTTCGACCTCCAGTACAAGGACTACTCCTGGGCCGACAGGCTCGCCTCGCGCGGGTACGTCGTCTACATGTTCGACAAGCGCAACTACGGCTTCTCCACCCGCGAGAAGGCGATGGACGAGCCCGCCTCCGCGCACCGCCCGCTCTCGCGCTCGTACCTGGTCATCCGCGACATCGCCGCGGTGGTCGATCACATCCGGGCGAAGAACCACATCGCCCGCGTCACCCTGATCGGCTGGTCGTGGGGCGCCATGACCTCCGGCTACTACACCTCGCTCTACCCGGAGAAGGTGCACAAGCTCGTGCTCTACGCGCCGCTCTACGCGAACCCGCTGCACACCAACCTGGGGGCCGGCTCGGGCCTCCAGGACAAGCGCCACCCCTCGGACTTCAACTACGCGATGGGCGCATACCGGCTCGGCACCGGCGAGGCGAACAACAAGCGGTGGGACGGCGAGATCCCGGTTGCGAACAAGGACGAGTACCGCGAGCCCGGCGTGCAGGAGGCGTTCAACCAGGCCGCTCTCGCGACCGATCCGACCAGCAACACGCGCAATCCCCCGGCGCTGCGCGCGCCCAACGGCGTGCTCGAGGACTCCTTCTACCAGGCCACCGGCAGGCGCATGTGGAACGCGGCCAACATCAGCGTGCCCACGCTGGTGATCGCGGGGGAGGACGACACCTGGAGCTTCCTCTCCGACCGCGAAGGGCTGATGCGCGACCTGACCAACGCGCCGGAGAAGAAGCTGGTGATGATCCCGCACGCGACCCACTTCGTGCTCTTCGAGAAGCAGCGCGGCAAATTCTTCGAGGAGATCGAGTCATTCCTCAAGGGTTCCGCGCACGCAGCCCGCTGAATCACCCGGGCGCCGCGGCAGCCGGCCAGCGCCGCGGCGCCCGCATGTTTTGCGTTCGGCTTGACAAAGATGTCATGGCAGTGCAGGACTGGAAGCATGCGGATCGCGCCTCACGCCTGTGCGCACGGGAACGGAACCCCCCGTTCCTCCGGCTGTTGTTGTCGTCGCTAGCCGGCAGTTGCAGCACGGCGCCTCGCGCCCCTCCGCTCTCCCACAATCAACCGCAGTGCGCCGGACCTGGATTCTCCGGCGGGAGCTTCCGTGAAGATTTCAGATCCACATCTGCTCGAGCGTCCGATCTCCCGCAGGGCCCTGTTGCGCCTTGCGGGCGCGGGCGCGGCAGCGGCGGCCCTCCCGGTGCGCGCACAGGGCGGCAAGGTGCACATCCGCCTCGGGCACCTGCCCATCACCGACCATCTCACGGTCATCGCCGCCTCGCGGGCGCACTTCGAGAAGCTGACGCTGGAGACGGTCAAGTTCGCCAGCTGGCCGGAGCTGGCGGAGGCGCTCAAGGCGGGCAGCCTGGAAGCGGCCTTCGCGCTCACGCCCATCAGCCTGACGCTGCGCCAGAAGGGCGCGCCCATCCGCATCGTGCTGCTCGGCCACCGCAACGGCAGCGTGCTGCTCGCCGCCAACGACATCTCCAGGGTGAGCGATCTGCGCGGCAAGACGGTGGCGATTCCCAGCCGCTTCTCCACCCACAATCTCCTCCTCCGCAGGCTGCTCTCGCGCGAGGGCATCGACGCCGACCGCGACCTCACCCTGACCGAGCTGGCCCCGCCGGAGATGGTGCAGGCGCTGGCCCACGGCGGGATCTCCGCCTTCATCGTCGCCGAGCCGTTCGGAGCCCAGGCCGAGCTGCGCAAGCTCGGCAAGGTGCTGGCGCTTTCCAAGGACATCTGGCCGAACCACGTCTGCTGCGCGCTCAACGCGCGCGAGGATCTGATCGCCGCGCACCCCGACGCCGTGCAGGAGCTGGTCTCCGCCCTCACCGCCGCCGGGCACTTCGCGACCGAGCACCCGGAGGACGCGGCGAAGCTCTCCCGTCCCTTCCTCGGACAGGACCCGGCGGTGGTGCTGCACGCGATGACCGTCCCCAGGGGCCGCGTGACCTACGACAACCTCGTGCCCACCCTCGCGGACCTGGGCGACACGCAGGACGACATGATCAAGTACCGGCTCGCCACCGCCAGGGTGGACATCCCCCGCTTCCTCGACGATCGCTTCGCGCTCGCGGCGCGCGCGGGAGGCGCGCGATGAGCGAGGCGACCACCCTGGTTCCGGCGGCGGTGCACGACGGCGGTGCCCGGAGGGCGCCGCAGGCGCGGGCGATCCTCGCGGCGCTCCTGCGCAAGCTCCTGCCTTTCGCCGGCATCGGCCTCCTGCTCGCGGTCTGGCACCTCCTCGCCGCGTCGGGCCTCTATACGGCCGATCAGCTCCCCGGCCCGCTCGATGCCCTGCGCGCGTCGCGCGAGGCGTGGTCGGACGGCACGCTCCTCTTGCACGTGGCGGCGAGCCTGGGCCGCTTCGGAATCGCCTACGGCGCGGCGGTGCTGGTGGCGGTGCCTCTCGGGCTCGTGCTCGGCCTGCGCCCCACCTTGTGGAAGGCGGTGGATCCCCTCATCCAGGTGCTGCGGCCCATCTCGCCGGTGGCCTGGTTTCCCCTCGCCGTGCTCTGGCTGGGGATCGGAAACCTCCCCGCCATCGCCATCATCTTCGTGGCGGCGTTCTATCCCTCGCTGCTCGCCACGGTGAGCGCGGTGCGCCGGGTGGATCCGGTGTACCTCAAGGTGGCGCGCAACTTCGGCACTCCCGCATCCCAGCTCGTCTTCAAGGTCATCGTGCCGGCGGCGTTTCCCCAGATCGCCATGGGGCTGCGCGTCGCCGTGGGCACCGCCTGGGTGTACCTGGTGGCCGGCGAGATGCTGGGGGCGCGCACCGGGCTCGGCTTTCTCATCGTCGACGCGCGCAACTTCCTGCGCACCGACCTCATCCTCATGGCCATGGCGCTGGTCGGCGCGATCGGATTCGTCATCGACCGCGCCGTGTCGTTCCTGGAGCTGCGGCTGGACGCGCGCTGGGGCCTGTTGCCGGAGGATCGCCCGTGACGCCCGCCGCCATCCGCGTGGACCGCGCCACGCGGCGCTTTCGCGACCGCGACGGCTCGGCGCGGGACGCGCTCTCCGAGGTCTCCCTGCAGATACACGCGGGCGAGTTCGTCTGCCTGCTGGGGCCCAGCGGCTGCGGCAAGACCACGCTCCTGAACCTGGTCGCGGGGTTCGACCGCCCCACCTCCGGCCGGGTCCTCGCACACGGCCGCGAGGTGACCGGCCCCGACCGCTCGCGCATGTGCATCTTCCAGAGCTACGCGCTCTTTCCCTGGCGCAGCGTGCTCGGCAACGTCGAGTACGGGCTGGAGGTGCACGGCGTCCCGCGCGCGCAGCGCCACGGCGTCGCGGAGGAATTCCTCAGGCTGGTGGGGCTGGAGAGCTTCGCCTCCCACCATCCGCACCAGCTCTCCGGCGGAATGCAGCAGCGCGTCGCGCTCGCCCGCGCCCTGGCGGTGGATCCGGAGACCCTCTTGATGGACGAGCCCTTCGGCGCCCTCGACGCGCTCACCCGCATGCGGCTGCAGGACGAGATCGCGCGCATCGCGATGGAGCGAAGGAAGACCATCCTCTTCGTCACCCACGACGTGGAGGAGTCGGTGTTCCTCGCCGACCGCATCGTGGTGATGGCTCCTTCGCCCGGCCGCATCCAGCGCATCATCGACGTTCCCTTGCCGCGGCCGCGCTGCCGCACCAACGACGGCTTCGTCGCCCTGCGGGCGGAGGTCCTCCGCGAGCTGGGCGTCGTCCACGAAGGCCGGCAGCAGAGGCCCGCGCCTTTCACCCCACAGGAGTGCACTCCGTGACCGCACCGCTCGCCCCCATCGACAAGACTCGCCTCGCCGCCCTGATCGAGAAGGGAAAGTCCGACCCGACGCAGGTCCGCACCGTCAAGTGCCGCACGGTGACCGAGGCGCGCTTCCGCCAGCTCAACTTCGTCCGCACCCTTCCCGCCCACGTCATCGACGAACCCCCGCAGCTCCTCGGCGACGACACCGCGCCCAATCCGTCGGAGGCGCTGCTCGCGGCGCTGGGCTCCTGCATCGCGGTGGGCATCCATGCCAACGCGGTGGCGCAGGGAATCGCGCTCTCCTCGCTGGAGCTGGAGCTGGAGGGCGACCTGAACATCACCTCCGTCTGGGGCACCGGGCACACCGGCCCGAAGCCCGTGGGATTCACGGCCGTCCGCGTGCGCGCGAAGCTCGAAGGCGGCGCCGATCGCGAAACCCTGTCCCGCCTGCTCGCTCACGCCGTGGAGTGGTCGCCGGTGGCCGGCTCCGTGCGCAACCCGGTTCCCCTCGATGTCCGCCTGGTTTGAGCAGCGGCTGGAGACCGCCGCCGCGCCGCCGCCTCTCGCCGAACGCATAGCCCAGGTGGCCGGCGCCGAGCTGTTGCCGCTGGTCAAGCGCATCGACGAGGGGCACTACCCGGAGCGGGTGCTGCGGCGGCTGGGAGAGGTGGGCGCCTTCTCGCCCCACCTCTTGCGGCCCGAGGGAGTCTTCGACGCGATCTCGGCGATGGCCGCGGTAGGACGCCACTGCCTCGCGACCGCCTTCTGCGTCTGGTGCCAGGACACGTTCGCCTGGTACCTCGCCAACACCGGGAACCTCGAGCTGCGGCAGCGCCTGCTCGAGGGCGCCGGCAGCGGCAGCGTGCTCGGCGGCACCGGGCTTTCGAATCCGATGAAGGCCGGCTGCGGCATCGAGCCGATGCGGCT
>DATDMU010000299.1:0-6428 GCA_036518615.1 Myxococcales bacterium | reverse complement strand
GCGGATGTTACGACGCTCCCCCCTGTTGGTGTCTGTGCCGGGGCGTAGCGCAGCCTGGTAGCGCACTTGCTTGGGGTGCAAGTGGTCGCTGGTTCAAATCCAGTCGCCCCGACCATCTGAAGGCCGCGATCTGCATCGGGTTTCCGATCGGGTCGCGGCCTTCTTCTTTTCGGTTCTGCGCGCCTTGCATGTCGGGTGCATCTGCCGGCGCAGATCGATCGCCTGCCCGTGCCCACGTGCCGCGGTCAGTCGCCGCCCAGCGGGTGCATGTCGTCCGGCCGGGGCCATCCGATCGGCCACTCGTGCTCGGAATCGCCGGGAACGTGCTCGCGGATCTTGTACCAGAGCTGCTGCAAGACGGGCTGAGGCGCGAGCGAGGGGGAGACGACGCCCTTCGCCGTCTCCAGCGCCACCAGCAGGAGGATCTGGTTGCGGACCGGCACGTCCAGCGCCCGCATGCGGCCGTCCTCGACGCCCTTGACGAAAGACGCGCGAAGCTCCTCGGCCGAGTCGTCGAGCCAGTCGATGAAGTTCGGGATCTGGCTGTCCATGTCGAGCGACCGCCACATGAGCCCGTAGCAGTAACCGCGCTGGTACTGGCGGCGCAGGCCGGTGCCGAAGGCGCGGATCGTCTCGCCGATGACGATGATGACCCCGAGGATGGCGCCGATCGGGCCGAGGAACTCCAGGATCGTCGCCGCGATGGCGGGCACTTCGACCGCCGCCGCCGAGAAGGAGGACGCCTCGGCGGTCCAGTAGCTGAGGATCTCGGCCACGGTGCCGATGGTCTTCCCGCCCTCGATCACCCTCTTCGTCCACTCGCGAAGCTTGTCCTTGAGCTCCTCGGGCGGCTCCGGGTACCTGGGAGCGTCGAGAGCGCGCGCGGTCCCGCCTCGACCGAACGCTCCCCGGACACCGGCCGCCAGCGCCGCCGCGATCGCGTCCAGTACCTTCGGGTCGCGCAGCCTGCGCTCGGCGTCGCGGCTGGAGAGGTAGTCGACCTCCACCAGGCAGGCGGCGGTGTCGTGCGCGTGATGGTCGGGCGAAAGCACCGCCAGCGGCCCACGGAGCACCCTGGCTCCGCCTTCGAGTCGCCCGAGTTGCTGCGCCAGCCTTTGCGCCAGCGCCGCCGATCGCGGACCTGCGCCATCGTGCAACCAGACCTCGGCGCCGCGGCTGCCGGCAGGCCCGCTGTTCGCGTGGATCGAGAGGAAGAGGTCGGCCCGCGCCTTCCGCGCCACGGCAGCCCGCTGCCCGAGAGAGACGTTCTCGTCCTTGCTCCGCGTCAGGAACGTCCCGCCTCCGAGACGGCCGAGCAGCCGCCGGGCGAGAAGCAGCGTGACGTCCTTCTCCCGGAGTCCCTCGGGGCCTACCACTCCCACAGGGCTGGAACTGCCGGCGGCTCGCGTGCCGCCGTGACCCGGATCGATGACCATGATCGCCATGTCGGGCACCTCCCGCATCCGCCGTACCAACCCATTGCGCCCTTCCATGCGCGTTCCGGGGCAATCCACGCCCGTGGCCGGCCCGTTCGGCCGCACCCCGCCGCCGCCGAGCATGGCCGCGCGGGCAGGTTCACCCGCAAACATCGCCCGCTCGCTTCTGGCCAGCGTTTCCGTTGGCGGCGGCTGAAACGCGGACCTTCCGGGACGTTCTCGTGAGCTGAAGCCTGCCGTTCAGGTGCTGAGGGGCGGCCGGACCGGGCGCCAGGAGCACCGCCGCGCCCGACTTGCCAATGTGTGGCCATCTCCTCCGGAGCAAGGTCGTCACGCGAGATGCCCGACCTCCGGTCCTGCCTCGCCCGGCTGCCCTCGGCCCTGCTCGCCGCCCTGTTGCTGCTGACGGCGCCTTGCCGCGCCGACGTAGCCTCCGCTGCGATTCCCGGCGGACATTTCTATCTGGGGCCGGGGCTGCGACTGAACTATGCAGGTAGCCCTGCGGGAGTTTCCCTCGCGGCGGACCTCGCGGTCGACTTCGGCGACTGGATGGCGGGTGTCGACGCCTCGGCGGGCGTGCTTCGGAGCCCTACGTTCGTCTTGAGCATCGCGGGCCGCGTCGATCGCTTCCTGCAGGCCGCCAGCGATTCCTTCTACGTCGGAGGAACTCTGGGCGCCATGGACCAATTCGACGGAGAGAATTTCGGCGGGGACGGCGCCTTCGCGGGCGCACAGGCCGGCTACCTGTGGGGTCGCTCCCGGCGTTGGGGCCGCGCCGCCGTCGAGCTGCAGCTCTCCGTGCCGCTCTTCGGGGAGCGCGCCGGCAAACCGGGAGACTACGTCTACCCGTTCCTCAGCCTGAACTTCCGCGTCTTTCTCTGATCCATCCGGCCGCCGCCGCTATCGCGCCAGGATGTTCGCGACCTTCTCCTCGAGAGGATGCGCGGCGCCGTTCGTATTGGTGAGGACGATGACGGTCAGCCCCTCGTCGACGTAGGTCTGCATCGTCGCGTCGAAACCGGCGATCGAGCCGTCGTGGCCGATGATCCGTCGGCCATTGCGCGAGTGATGGTCGAGGCCGAAGGCGTAGGAGCCCGGAACGTAGCCGGCCGGCGGCGGGAACGCCTTTCCACCTGGCCAGGCGATCGCCGTCTGGTTCTCCGCGCCGTCGCGGAGCCGCCCGGGCGCCAGCATCTCCTGCAGCGACTGCTGCTTCAGAAGCTTGCCGCCGAAGAGGCCGGCATTCCAGCGAGCCATGTCCTTCACGGTGGAGCGGAGCGCGCCTGCGGCATAGGGCACGCTCATGTCCGTGAATGCGGCGTTGCGGAACTTTCCCGGGACGCCGCCGATCAGGCTGTAGCCCGAAGCGCGCCCGGGGACGACGTCGCGCGCGTCATCCGCTGCAGTGCGGGTCATGCCGAGCTTCTCGAAGATCTCGCTCTTCATGAAGGCGCCCCACGTCTGGCCGGACACCTTCTCGACGACGGCGCCGAGGAGCGCATAGTTCGAATTGCTGTACCACCAGCCTTTGCCCGGTTCGAAGTCGTAGAGTGGAGATTGCCCCGCGATATCGGCGATCAATTCCTGCACCGTCGCGCCGCTGGTCGAGATCCTGTCGATGACCGGAGAATCGGTGAAATCGTGGATGCCGGAGGTGTGGTCCAGCAGGTCGCGCAACGTCACCTCGTTTGCGCGCGGAAAGTCTGGCAGGTACAGCGAGAGCTTGTCGTCGATCTTCAGCTTGCCCCGTTCGGCCAGGAGCAACATGCCCGCGGCGGTGAATTGCTTGGTCAACGAGCCGATGCGAAAGACGGTCTCTGCATTCACCGGCGCTGCGAGCTCCAGGTTGGCGCGGCCGTAACTCCTGGCGAACACCAGCTCGCCGCCGCGCAGGACGGCCACCGCGGCGCCAGCCACGCGCCCCGCAGCGACGTCCTTTCGCGCGGCTGCGTCGAGCTTCGCTTCGATCGCCGGAGCGAGACGGCGCACAGTCGCAGACGCAGGGACCGCGAACGCAACGCCGATCGCGACGGCGACCGTCACCGAATTCATATCTTCTCTCCTGGACCTTTTCGCCGTCTTCGCCACGCCGCCGGAGACGGCGTCCAGTCGCTCGACCTTTCCAGCATCCGCGCGGCGAGCGTCGATCGCAAGCAGCGCCGGGGACCGTCCACCGAACCCAGACAGTCATCGGACCTGCTCCTGCCTGCGGCTGCGCGGGCGCTACCATGCTGCAAGGGGGGCTGCCGCAACCAACCATGGCTGCGCGACGCGAGATGGGCGATGATCCGCCTGTGCGCGATCGGCTGCACATCGCCGTCGTGGGCGCCGGCGCTTGCGACGCCGCGCAGCAGGCGCTGGCCGAGGAGGTGGGCGCGCTCCTCGGACGCGCGGGCGCGCTGCTCGTCTGCGGTGGTCGCGGCGGCGTGATGGAAGCCGCATGTCGAGGTGCCAAGGCCGCCGGCGGCACCACGCTGGGAATCCTGCCCGGTCTCGATCGCCGCGACGCGAACCCGTGGGTCGACGTGGCCGTCACGACCGGACTCGGAGAAGCCCGCAACGCGCTGGTGGTTCGCGCGGCGGATGCGCTCATCGCCATCGGGGGCGAGTTCGGCACGCTCTCGGAGATCGCCTTTGCTCTGAAGACGCACAAGCCGGTGGTGGGGCTCGGCACCTGGGAGCTTCCGCAGCGACCGCAGGCCATCGCGCGCGCATCCAGCGCGGCGGAGGCGGTGGCGCTCGCGCTCCAGCTCGCGCGACCAGAGTGAAGGACGCTGACCGCGTGCGACGTCTCGGCTTCGTCGCCGCAGGGGTGGTGGTGGATTGCTGGCGCCCGGCGGCAAGTGACTCAAGGTACACTGGTACCAGGATGACACCGAGGCATGTCATGGACGGATACATCCTTCAGGGCAAAGAGCGGAGCATCGAGTGCGCGCCGGAGGCGGAGTGGAAGGCCGCGCTCCGGCGCTATCCGGCGCGCGCAAAGGCACGGCTCGCGTTCATGGGGCCGGACCACCACGCGGTCCGCGACTTCGTCGTCCGCGAGTTGCCGGGCCGGCGTGCTTCCATCCGGCCGGAGGAGATCGCGGGAGCGCTCGACCTGCCGCGGCCCGAGGTGGAACGGATCCTGGCCGCGCTCGAGCGCAACCTCTTCTTCCTCGCGCGCGACCCCCGCGGCGCGGTCTCCTGGGCATACCCGGTGACCCTCGATCGGACGGCGCACCGGCTGCGATTCTCGACCGGCGAGAGGGTTTTTGGCGCTTGAGCGGAGGACGCTTTCGCCACGTCCTTCGTGCAAGGACGCCTTCGCCGTGAAGAGCTCAGCGTCGAGATCGAAAGCGAGTGCGGCCACTGCGGGCGCGCTCTTCGCGCGACCGTCGATCAGGATCTCCGCTCGAAGGTCCACTCGCGCGGGGCGCGGCCGCTGCTCTTCGAGCCCGAGGTCGATTGGACCGGTTTCCGGGGTCCGAACATCATCGACGTCTATTGACGCCGGTCTCTCTTCTTCTGGTCAGAAGAACATGCAAGAGAGCACAGGATGAAGAACCCGCGGCCGCCCGGGATCTACCTGACGTTCGCGCAGGCCGCTTTCTCCGCCCGGATCGCGCAGACGGGGCTGTTCGCCTTCTCCCGGCGCGGGAAGCGCCAATGAAGTCGAAGAGATCGTGCTCGACGCGAACCCCGCCGCCCAGGATCACGTGTCGTACCTCCGCATCGGGTGCGACAGGCGAACCAGCGGGAAGAGGTGATGGCGGCGCGTGGACCTGCTGTCGAAGAGGATGATGAACGACTCGTCATACGACCGTTCGATGTCGAAGCCGCCGAGGCTGCCGACCGTGCGGGTGCGGCGGCTCTCCCACGATCGGAGCACGGCACCGCGCGTGAAGCGCCAAACGCAACCGTTCTCCGAGCCGCGCTTCGCGCAGCCTCCGGGTCACTGACTCATCGCTGGTGAATTTCAGTCGGGCACTACTTCGGAGGTTCTTCCTCCGCGGTCGCGTTCGGGTCCCGCCAGATGCCGTCCTTGTCCTTCAATCCGGCCTCCTCCTGCTTGCGCTCACCCACCGGGCCCAGCTTGCCGGCGATGTCCAGCTTGGGCGGTTGCGGCTCGTTGGGAGGGTCCGGAATGCCGACCCTGTTCGGCGTATCGGGATTTCGTTTGGCCATGGGGTGCCTCCGTCGGAGAAGGTCCGTTGCCGGGACGGCGCGTGCAACCGGCTGCCAGGCGTCCGGCTGCTATCTCTCTTGCCGCTGCCACGCCACACGACACCGCCTGGTCGCTCGGCTATCCTCGAATCGATGCGCACGCAGGTGGGAATCGTCGGCGCGGGTCCCGCGGGGCTGCTGCTCGCGCACCTCTTGCATTTGGAAGGAATCGAGTCGGTCGTCCTCGAGGCGCGCAGCCGGGCGGAGATCGAGTCGACCATCCGTGCCGGAGTGCTCGAGCAGGGGACGGTGGATCTCCTCGCCGAGGTCGGGGTCGGCGAGCGGATGAAGCGCGAGGGCGCCGTGCATCGCGGCATCAACCTGCGCTTTCGTGGCGAGACCCACCGCATCGACCTGCACGGGCTGACCGGCGGCAAGGCGATCACGCTCTACGCCCAGCACGAGGTGATCAAGGACCTGGTCGCCGCGCGCATCCGCTCGGGCGGAGCGCTCCTCTTCGAGGTCTCCGACGTGTCCCTCGCAGACGTAGAGTCCCGCGCGCCGAGGCTCCGCTTCCGCCACGCCGGCGCCGCGCAAGAGATCGCCTGCGACTTCGTCGCCGGATGCGACGGCTTCCACGGCGTCTGCCGCGGGGCGATTCCGGATTCGCAGAGAACCGACTACCCGCACGTCTATCCGTACGGATGGTTCGGCATCCTCGCCAGGGCGCCGCGCGCGACGGAGGAGCTGATCTACACGCACCACGAGCGCGGGTTCGCGCTGGTCAGCACCCGCTCGCCCGACCTGCAGCGCCTCTACTTCCAGTGCGATCCGGCCGACGACGAG
>DATDMU010000298.1:0-19156 GCA_036518615.1 Myxococcales bacterium | reverse complement strand
GACGGCGCTCTTCAACCTCGGCGTCGCACTGGAGGACCTGCGCATGCCGGAGGAGGCGATGCTCGCCTACCGGACGGCGCTGGCCGCCGACCCCGGCTGCGCCGACGCGCACTACAATCTCGCCCACCTCTACGAGTCGCGCGGCGACGCGGCCGGCGCCCTGCGGCACCTGCGCACCTACCGCAAGCTGGTGCAGGCGTGACGGTGCACGTGGGGACGAGCGGGTACAACTACGAGGCCTGGCGCGGCAGCTTCTATCCGGAGGACCTCTCCGCGAAGAAGATGCTTTCGTACTACGCCGGGCAGTTCGATACCGTGGAGATCAATTATTCCTTCTATCGCAAGCCCACCGCGAAGATCCTCCAGGGGTGGGCAGCGCAGGTGCCGGAGGGCTTTCGCTTCGCATTGAAAGCGTGGCAGCGCATCACGCACCAGAAGCGGCTGCGCGAGACGGCGGAGCTGGTGTCCTCGTTCGCCGACGCGGCGCGGGAGCTGGGCCCGAGGCTCGCGCCGGTGCTCTACCAGCTTCCTCCGAACTTGAAGTCGGACCTGCCGCTCCTGCGCGACTTCCTCAACCAGCTCCCCCGGGACTTGAAGGCGGCCTTCGAGTTCCGCCACCAGAGCTGGTTTACCGAGGAGACGTACGCCGCCCTGCGCGACGCAGGCGCGGCGCTCTGCATCGCCGAGAGCGACGAGCTGTCCACCCCGCCGGAGCGCACGGCGCAGTTCGGCTACCTGCGCCTCCGCCGCCTGGACTACGACGAGCCCGCGCTGCGCAGATGGGCGGAGCACGTGCGCGGATATCCGGGGGAGGTCTTCGTGTATTTCAAGCACGAGGACGAGGCGCGGGGGCCGGCGTTCGCGAAGCGGTTCTTGCCGCTGGTGGAACCGCGTTGACGCAAACCATCCGGTTCACGGTCGCCACTCGGGCCCTGGTCGCCACTCCAGGCCCTGGGCGCGTCCTGGGCGCCCCGCACAGCGGCTCGTCCCGGGCGAACAGCGTTCAGGGGTGACGAGGCCGATAGAACGGCCGCGCTGCAGGTTCAGTCATGGCCGCCCGCCGCTCCGGAAGCGCTCCCTGTTTCTTGAGGGCGACGGTGAGGCCCTTGGGCTCGCCCTGCGGATTGGGAAGTTTCCCGGCGAGATACCCTGCGTGGCTGATGCCGAGCAACACCAGGAAGGTGCCGGAGAAGGGGGGAATCGTCGCCTCCGCGATCGATTTTGCGCTCGAGATCTGCGCGATGACGACCGCCGCCCAGGCGGCGACGACCAGGCACGTCATCCAGAAGTTCTGGAACTTGGTCACGTCGACGACCTGGTCCGCGTATTGCCCCTCGTCGAGCAGGAACACCTGCAGGAAGCGCGGCTTGTCGTTGCCGTCGCTCGCCGCGACGCGCTCGGGATGGGTCGCATCCTTTGCGGCTTTCACCGTCGCGGCGGTCGCCGTGGACCCGACGCTGATCCCCATCACGATGAGCAGCTCCCTGGGGATTTCGAATCCGAGCACCGCAGGCACGCCAGCCGCGAGCCGCCCGATCGCGACCGCGGCGATGAGCGAGAGGACGACGATCGTCCAGATGACGAGCTGAAGCTGCGTGAGGCTGAAGCGGCCGCGGCCGTCGATCAATAGCCCCAGATATCGTTTGGTGGCCGCGTGCCCGATGAGCAAGCCGAAGACGACGAGCACCGCTGCCACGATGAGCCAGGCGATCAGGATCGAGTTCATGGCCACCCTCCTCCGCGCGAATGCGCCGAGCGGTCACCGCTGGTCCGCGCGAATCTCCACCTCGACGTACAGGTCCGTCACCTTCGGCTGGACGCCGATCTTCTTCCACGACGCCTTGACGGCGCTCTCTTCAGGGTCGCAGCTGGCGGGATTGACGCCGTCCATCTGCAATACCCGGTGGGAGGTCTTTTCAGCGAGCCTCCTGAAGAGAAGTCGCGCCGGCATGCGCCAGCCGTTCTGCTTGGCGATGTTCGGGTCCTTCTTGTCGACCGGAATCAAGGCCGTGAGATCCGGATTCGACATCTTCTCCAGCGCCGCCACCAGCGTCGCGTTATGGCTGGCGTGGTGGCCCACCTTGTACAGCACGGTTCGCGCCAGCAGATCGTCCGTGGTCACGCCGGGACGCTCCCACTTCACCTCGTTCCAGCTCAGCCAGTTTCCCGTCTGCGCGTCGGCGGCGAAGAGCAGCACCTTTCCGCTCTCGACCAGCTCGATTGCGAGCACCAGGCTCGAGTTGTTGGTGAAGGCGTCGAGGAAGATCGCGAGCGAGGAGGCCTGCTCCGTCCAGTCGTCGTCGATCCGGCGCCATTGCGCGTCCGCGGCCTCGTACGAGTCCTGCAACTGCCGCAACGCCCGCGACCCGCGGCGTCCGTCGCGCTGCCTGAAATGCTCGCTGAACGGGTACTCGTCTTCGTCGGGCGAAAGCTCGCCCGGAGGATTCCCCAACGCCGCGAGAAAGCGGCCGGCCGTCAAGGCCGTGGCCGTCAGCGCGGGATCATAGGCCTCGTCGCTACGCGGATCCTTGCGGTAGAGAAGGTCGGTGTCCTTCGGCGGACCGAGCACGTACGCCCGCACCGTTCCCGCGGGGACGCCGGGCACGTCGAGCACGCGCCCGGGCCGCAGGTATTGCGGCTTCTTTCGTCCCAGCTTCCTGAGGATCGCGATCGCGTTCGCCGGAAGCTCGGGAGCGGACTTCGCGCCGCCATTCCCTTCCGCGGCGCCGTAGAACCCGAGGATGTCGCCGAGCACCTCCTGCGCGCGGGCGCCTTTCGCACCGAGCGACAGGCGGCGCAGCCGTTCGCTCGCGCCGTACAGCGCCCGCTTCAGATTCGCGTGCGTCTTGCAGATTCCGGTGGCGGCCTTGTCCCTGGGATCGTCGAGCCACGGCAGCCAGACTTCTCCGACACCCATCTTCCTGAATGCGCTCTCGCAATGGACGAATCCGTTCACGTGATCGTTGTGCTGGTGGGTCCCGACCACCACGTCGAGCGGCTTGCCATTCAACTCCTTTGCGATGTGCGCCGCGATCTCCTTCAGCCGCCCGACCGATCGGGCGCCGTTGCGGAACGACCCGCAGTCGATCAGCATGTTGCTCTGCGCGTCTGCGGCGGTGAAGGTGAGCAGGAAACAATCGCCCAGCTCGCCGATGCGGTACATGCGAACCCTGGCCGACGAAGCGGTGGTCATGGAGACGCTCCCTTTCAACCGCGGTGGAGCAGGTTCAGGTCGAGCCGCAAGGGCCGCTGCTCGTCCGAATACAGCGACGTCGAGGGCGGCACCGCATCCGTCTCCCCGGTGATGTACGCTCGCTGGGCCTCGAAGCGGCGGTGGCTGCGGATGTTCTTCTGGATGACGAACTCGACGGTGTCGAGGCTGCCGAGGTTGAGGATCACCGAGCAGCCCCCGCGGAAGACCATCGGCTGGACGAGCCCGTCCTCGCCGACGTCGGCGGTCACGCGCTGGGTCAGCGTGATGAGGACCTGCTCGATCTGCCGCGTCTCCCGGCCGGAGCGGAACGCGGGCCGGACGGTGTGCACCTCGATCCCGGGAACATGGCTGTCGTCCGGCTTGCCGTCCTTGAGGAACCGGACCCTGGGCGCGTGGGGACCGAAGAGCTCGCGAACGGGAAGCGAGGTGAGCCCGAACCGGTTGAGGAAGGCCTCGGTCTCCTGCGGCTGATGCTTGCGGACCGCCTCCTCGAGCAGGTCGTGCAGCCGCCGGCGGGCGTTCACCGACCGCCGGTACAGGTCTTCGCGATCGCCGGTATCGACCAGCTCGCGAATGTGCTCCTTCAGCGGGTCGATCAGCGATTTGCAGATGGCCTTCTGCGCGTCGGTGAAGTCCGGCCGGCCCCAGCGGAGGCTTTCGACCGAGAACGTGTTGACGCGATCGGGGAAGATGCCGCGGGCCCGGAAGGCCTCGATCAGCGCGATGCGGTAACCGCCCTTGTCTTCCGGCGCGATGTCCAGGTCGGCGGTGATCAGCGCGCGCAGGTAATCGCCGAAGGAGATGTCATTGGGTGTCGTGTAGTCGAGCGCGCGGATGCAGACATGGAGCAGGTGCTCGGCGCTCTCGCACGCTTCCACGGCGAGGCGGTGCGCCAGGTCGCGGTTGATGCTCCCGTCGTGCAGGTCTCCGTTGCCGTGCGCCGCAATCCGCATGAGGTCCCCGGTGCGGAAGGCGTAGATGCGCTGGAAGGCGTCGAAGATGGTGGCGACGAGCAGGGCGCCGCGGTCGTGCGGCTCGAGCACGGTGTGGTAGTCGGACGGCTTCGGCTCGATCGGCACCCACTGACGGTTCTCGTTCCAGCGGCCGATCATGCTGCGCAAGGCGCCGCGGTTTCCCTTCAGGGCTTCGCCGAACTGCGTCGCCAGGTCGCCGAGGACGGTGTAGCGGTCCAGCCGGCCGCCGCTCCGGAAGAGCTGGTCTTCCACCAACTCGGTGAAGGTGAACCGCTGGAGAAGCGCGACGATGTCCGCGAATCCCTCGTGGAACGCGGCCACGTCGCGGTTGGTGTCTTCCAGGTAGCGGTGGTGGATCGAGTCGAGGATGGCGTGGGTGATCTCGTGCGCGGCGACGTCCGGGCTCAGGCAGGTGAACACCAGCCCGCCGGGGAAGTTGGCGCCGACCGACTGGTTGGCGGCGTCGAAGTAGCCGAACAGAACCGCCGCCTTCTCCGGGTCGTAATAGGCGTTCGCGCCGCGGAAGGCATGAGGATGGATGCGCAGGCGCCGGACATATTCGCGGCGCCATTCGCCGTCGCGCGACCGCTCCGCCTTCGGGTCCGGCGGCACCACCCGCGGATACCAGACGATCTTCCGGCCCAGGGCATGCTCGAAGTGGCGGATGGTCTTCATCGCCACCGCATAGACGAGCTGCTGGTGGAACTGCGGGTTGCCCTCGCTGGGTGGCAAGCCGATCTGCGAGGCGATCTGCTCTTCGCGCAGGTCGACCGGCTCGTACCAGCAGCGGCTGGCAGGATCGAAGTCGATGACCTCGACGTATTCGCCGATCGGCCCCGGCTGCAGCGATTCGAACGGTACCTTGTAGAGCACCTCGTTGATGGCCGCCGTGTCGAGCCTCGTGGAGAACCCGGGATCGAGGCAGTAGCCGCGCAGATAGCGGTAGGCGGGCGGCGGCGCCGGCCGAGCCACCTCGGGCGAGATCGACTTTCCATTGGCGCGCTTCGCCCTCCTGCCGGCGCGGCCGGACCGCAACGTCACTCCATTTGCCATTGGCGCTCCCCCCGGACAGCAGGTGGATCTCGTCCGATCCCGACGCCCTCCTGGCCCTGGCCTCGTGGCTCCCCTGGCCGCGGCGGGCGCCGGATTCGCGCTCCCCGGATCAGACGTTCTTCCTCTCTTCTTCGCTGACGGGCTCCAGTCCGGTATGGATGAAGACGAATCCCGGCGGCTGGTCGTTGACGGTGATCGAGATGGGGCCTTCGTTGCGCAGCATGTCGATGAGCCCTTCAGCCGCGCCAAAACGGAACGCGGCGTTCGCGCCCGTCAGGTTCGGCCACAGCACCGGCGGCGGCAGCGGAACGCCGTCCGGGACGAAGATGATCTCGGCGACCTTCGCCTGCGCGCCCCAGAGCTGCAGGCGGCCCGGGCCTCCGAGGCGCGCGTCGAACGAGTAGTTGTAGTTCACGATCTGATGGACCTTGAACATGACTGCCTCCTTTCACTTCACTTCGAAAGACGACTGGCGTTGCGGCGGCGCGCGCGGCGTGCAGCCTCACCGCCGCATCGGCGGTAGTGCTTAACCGCGTCAATCGGTTTCGCCGGATGACAAAACGTCGCTCAATCGGGCGCACGTCCGGTTCGTGCCCGTGAACCGGGTGCCGCCGTCACCCTTTGCCTTCGACGCCGCGCAACGGTTGCGCAGCGGAGGCGCAGCACGTTGCACCGGAGTCTCCGCTGCGCCGGGTATTCCGATTCACCTCATTTATCGGAGCGAAGGGAACCGTCGGCAGCGCCGGCGCCGAGGACGCGATGGACCGGTTCACCCGCGCTACGCGGCCTCGATCTTGCAACTGTGGAGCTCCGTTTCCGGGGGGGGAAGCGTGCCCCATCATCCAGAGCTGGAGAAGGCCCTCGCTCAGGCGCGACGGTTCATGCGGCGGCGGAACGTGGTCGGCACGTCGGTCGGCCATCGCCACCGCAAGGGCCGCTACCATCGCGACGAGCTGGCGGTCATCGTCACGGTCGCCGAGAAGCTCGGCGAGGACGAGCTGCGCCGCCGCAGGATCGCTCCGCTGCCCGGAGAGATCGTCGTCCAGCAAGGACGGAAGAAGGTGAAGGTGCCGATCGACGTCCGCGGAGCGGGCGGCGCGATGCAGGGACACTTCCACGGGCTGGTCGCTACCCGGCTGCAGATCGACGATCCCGAAGACGTGACCAGGGGCGCGGTCGGCGCCGTCGTCCAGACGGCCGCAGGGGAACGGATCCTCACTGCCGGGCACGTCGCGCCGCGCGAGGGGCGCGCCGTCGAATTCGTCGATGGCGGAGCAGGGCAGGTGGAGGCGGTCTTTCGCAACAACCGGCTCGACCACTCGATCGTCCTGCCCACCGCGCCGTTGCCGCAGGGCGCCGCCACTCTTCCCGACGGCCTGCCCATCGCGGGTGTACGCGCGATCGACGACACCTTGCTCGGACAGCCTGTCCATTTCCACCACGCGGCGGACGGGATGCGGGAAACGACCGTCGTCCGCGAATTGCACCGCTCCGTCGATTTCGGGAAACAGCGGATCGAAGACCTGATCGTGACCGACTACGAAACGCTGGATGGAGATTCCGGCACCCTGCTCTTCGACGACAATTATCTCGCGGTCGGAACGCTGGTCGGCTGGTTCGGGCCGGAGGCGGGCCGGAAGAGCGAGCGCGTCAGCGTCTTCCTTCCCTGCGACAGTTGTTTTGCACGGATCCAGGTATCGCTCGAAACCGGGGGCTGAAGCGCATGGGCCACAAAACGTTCGTCCTGGTGGGTTCGCTCCTCGCAGCGGGTGCGGCATTCGCAGAAGACAAAGGCAAATCGTATTCGATGAATCTCGGCGTCGAGGCCGGCAGGCTGCTCGTGTCCCAGCCGGGAAAATGCGAGATCGTGGCCGAGAAGTCCGCCTCGGACACCGCCGAAGACCAGTTCCAGGTGAAGCTGCTGAAGGCCGAAAACGGGAAGCTGGTTGCCCCACCCGCCCAGGCCAGCCAGTACCCCGCCTTCACCATGAAGCTCGGCGCCGGGCCGGCGCAGCAGGTTCCGGCCGGGTCGATCCCACCGGCGCCCCTGAAGGCGATGTCGATGGCGGGAGCGGCGGTGACCCTGCTCGCCGCGGACGACACCCAGATCTGCGCCGGGAAGATCCCGGCGGCCGAGGAAGCCGGGCAAGAGCGGCGGTTCACGGAAACCGTGCTGAACACCGCGCTCAACCAGCGCGCGCGCAGCATCCTCGAGCGTGAGAAGGTGGTCGCGAACAGGCCTTCGCGCGATGCGCTGGAGCGGAGCGTGACCATCCACCATCTGCCCAACGGCTCACCGGCGTTCGCGCTGCCCGCGCACGTCACCGAGCACGACCTGGTGGCGCTCGAGATCGTCCTGCCCGAGGGAGCATCGGCGAGGGCCGATGTGACTGCGTGCGGAGCGAGAGCGGACTTCCGCATCCTCGGCGGCAACCTGCCCGCGGCGGCCAAGGTCGCCGGATTCCAGGCGGAACACAAGGACCTGTCGCAGGAGCGGCAATTGTCGCGCATCGTGTTCCCGCAGACGCTCCAGTGCAGCGATTCCATCAAGTACACGCTGTCGGTCTTCGATCCAGGCAGCAGCCCCACGCCCACCGCGACCTCGGACGTGACGCTGCCCATCGACCCCGTCTACACCTTCTCGGTCGGGGTGGCCTCCGGCTACGACATGGCGGCGCCTGTCGGCTATTCGCTGCGCGACCTGCCCGACGCCTCGTCCGGCTCAGGCACCTCGAAGTTCATCAACCGCTCGAAGGCCCAAGAGGGCCTTCGCACCATCATCACGGCGACGTACCACCCGTTCCAGTTCAACCCCAACGACTGGCACTGGACGAACCTCGTCGCGCCGTTCGTCGGGATCAATCCGGCGAGCCCGCTGAACGGCGCAGTGGTCGGCAACGAGTTCGTCCTGCCCAGCGGCCTCTTCGGCATCCTCGCCGGCGTGAGCATCTTCCAGAGCGACGAGTTGCCGTCGCAGCTGGCGCTCTCAGCCGGCGACAAGTGGACCACCACCGGCGACCTGCCCAGGAACTCGACTTACGGCCACAGCTTCGGCGCATTCCTCGGCGTCAACCTCAACGCCATCGCGGTGGCGCGCCTCTTCGCGAAGTGATCGAGCTGAGCTGATGCGGGTCGCGGCCGAGGTCATCGGACGGCGACCGGCGCATCTTCCAGGCGTCGCGCGCATCCGACGCGCATGCGCTACTTCGAGGATTTCGCCGAAGGCCAGGTGTTCGAGCTGGGAGAGGCCTCGCTGACCGAGGCCGACGTGCTGGAATTCGCGCGGCGGTACGACCCGCAGCCGTTCCACGTCGATCCGGCCGCGGCCCGCCACTCGCTCTACGGCGGCCTGATCGCCAGCGGCTGGCAGACCGGCTCGCTCTACATGGGCCTTTTGGTGCGCGGGCTGCTGAGCGATACCGCGAGCCTCGGCTCGGGCGGCATCGACGAGCTGCGCTGGCTCAAGCCGGTGCGGCCCGGCGATACCCTGCGCGGGCGCATGACCGTCACCCAGGTCAAGCCCTCCGAGAGACATCCCGAGCGCGGCACCGTGTTCAACCTCGGCGAGCTCTTCAACCAGCGCGGCGAGCGCGTGTTCTTCGTGCGCTCCTCCGGCATGTTCGGGCGGCGCCCTTCCCGATGAGCGCGAGCTAGTGTCCCGAGTCAGAAATGCGGCGTCACACCGAGGGCGCCGGATCGCAAGCGATGCGACGAGCGACGAGGGCGAATACATGAACGTATTCAACCGAGGAGTCGAGGAAGCAGCGCGCCGCGAGGTGGCGGCCGAATGTCGTCGGATTTCTGACTCGGGACACTAGCCGCCCCGGGTCTTGGCGCGCAGCTGCTTGACCGTAGTGCGGATGTCTCCCGCGTCCGGCGCCTTGGGCGCGAGCTTCAGGTATTTCTCGTACGCCTGCAGCGCCTCCGCGTTCTTGCCCTGCATGGAGTACGCCGTGCCGAGCCCGCGGAATGCCGCGGCCATTGCGGGCTCGCTTTCCAGCGCGGAGCGAAAGCTCTCCACCGCCTCGTCCGTCTGGCCCTGCTCCAGGGCCGTCTCCGCGTGCCGCAGCTCCGAGATTGCGAGCGCGTGCTGCATCGCTGCCTGGTTGTTCTGCGCGGGCCGCCGCTTCTTCTCCGGAGCCGGCGCCGGAGCCGGAGCCGGCGCGACCTTCGCCGGGGTGCCGGCATCCTCCGCTGCCGCCACGCTCGCGTCCGCCGCCTCGTCGCCTGCATCGGCGGCCTCCGCGAGCGCGCTGGCATCCTCGGCGCCGGCATCCGCTTCGCCCATCGCCGATGCATCCGCTGGCTCCCCGGCAGGCGGCGGCGTCTCCTTCGCAGGCTCCTTCGGCGGCGGCCGCGCCACGTCCCTGGCGAGCTCCTTCAAACCTTGCTTCGGGCTCTCCTTCGCGGTCTCCTTCGCGGGGATGGGCGGTTCGGGCGGCGGCGCCGGAAGCGCCGCAGAAGGCGCGGTCGCCGCCGAGGGGGCCGGCCGAAGCGCTCCGGGCGCGGCCACCATTCCCAGCGCCCACGCCACTGCGAGTACCGCCAGCGCCGCCACCGCGCCCGACGCAAGCCCCGGCGCGATCGAGGAACCCCTGCGCCGCTGCAGTTCGCTCGCGCGGCGCTGTCCGTCCTCGAACCGCTCCACCGTCTCCTGCACCTGCCGCAGCGCCGCCTCCAGCCGCGACTGCGTCTTGCCCAGAGCTGCCGTCTGCGCCTCCAGCTGGTGCAGCCGGTCGATGATCCGGGCCACCGCCTCCTTCTCCGGCGGCGGCCGCGAAAGGCGCGTGCGCAGCGCGGCAAGGATGTTGCGCTCGCCTTCCGCGGGCGGGCGCGGCTGCACGCCTTCCACCGCCTGCTGAAGCTGCGCGAGATCGCCGAAGCGTTCGCGGCGGTCGGGGGCCAGCGCCATGCGCACGACGTCGCCGAGCGGACCCGCAAGCTCCGCCCCGGGAACCCCGCCGGGCTGCGGCGGCGTGTGTCCGGTGAGCAATTCGTAACCGAGCGCGCCCGCCGCGTACACCTGCACCCGCGGCTCGTTCTTTCGCGGCGCGCCGGCGGCAACGAGCTCCGGCGCCTGGTAGCCGGGCTCGGTCTCGGCGATGCGTTCGTCGAGCGGCGCCAGGTGCAGGCCCCCCGCATCGTCGATCTGCACCAGCCGCGCGCGCACGGTGGCCTTCTGGGCGGCGGCGAGCCGCACCACCGCGGCGAAGACGACAGCCGCCTCGTTGGGTGGAAGGCGCTGCTTCGCCGCACGCGTCTTCTCCAGGATCTCGCGCAGGGTGGTCATCGGCGGCCGGAAACTCTATCCGATCCGGGCGCTCGCCGCGGCGCGGCGTTGACTTGGGGCGGGCGGGCGTTAGGTTTCCCGCTACGGCGTGAGGCATGGTGCCCACGCCTCGAAGTCCCCGCCGGGAGCGATGCGCCCCGGCGAGCTGGAGACGAAAATGCACCCAGGCATGATGTGGTGGTGGAAGCAGGCGCGCAGGCACCACGGCTGCGGCGAGGCGGCATTCGCGGGCGATCCGTCCGGCTGGCAGTCCGGTCCGTGGCGGGCCGCCGCGGGCGATGATTTCGGCGGCGGCGCATTCGGCGTCCGCAGGCCGCTGCGCTTTCTCGCCTACAAGCTGAACCTGAGCGAGGAGCAGGTGGCGCAGCTCGCGAAGATCCTCGACGAGCTGAAGACCGAGCGCGCCCAGGCCGCGGTGGACGACCGCCGCACCGTGGCCGCGTTCGCCGACGCGCTGGGCCTCGAGCAGTTCGACGAGGCGCGCGGCAAGGAGGGCGGCGACCTGCGCGTCAAGAGCGCCGAGCGCCTGCGCGACGCGGTGGTCAAGGCGCTGGGGAAGATCCACGGCATCCTCGACTCGGCCCAGCGCGCCCAGCTCGCGTACCTGATCCGCACCGGCGTGCTCTCGCTGTAGCCGGATGGGGACATCCTGCCTGACCAGGGTGTCCCCGTTCTTCACCGGCTTCGATTCGGCCTGGGCGCGCTCCTCAAGTACAAGGTCAGGCATCGCGCGAGAGGACCGCGCCGCCTTCGACCGCGTCTTCGCGGCTACTTGAGCACGTCGTTCTGGTAGCCCCCCGCGGCCACCACCGCGTCGGCCACGTTCTGGATCGCCTCGTCGTTGTTCCGCCCGGTGCTGGCGCGCAGGTTGGCGCGCACGCGGCGGCGCGCGTCCGAGTAGAACGTGTACGTCATCGCCACCTCGTTCGCGCACTGTTCCAGGCCGCGCTGCTCGATCAGCGCGCTGGTGCGCGAGACGGTGGCGCAGAGCGCCAGCAGATCGATGGCGATGTCGGCGATGCGCGACACTTGAAGCTGCTGCTCCACGATGTTGCGGCCGTGCCGGCGCAGCACCGTCTCGCAGAGCGCCCCCAGCGACTGCACCGCGTCCTCCAGGTACACCACCTGCTCGTGCAGCGCCGGATGCGCCCGGGTGATCTGCGGCTCGCGCCCGTAGGGCATGGCCTGCATGGGCACCGACTGGCGCGCCTTGCGGACGGCATAGTCGCGCAGCAGGCCGAAGCTCTTGATCGGCGCGGTCAGCGCGGAGGACAGCTCCTTTCCCAGCCCCTTGAGATATTCGCCCGGCTTCTGCAGCCCGGTGAGCCCGATGTACATGCGGAGGATTTCGTTCGTGCCCTCGAAGATGCGGTTGATGCGCGCGTCGCGGACAGCCTGCTCGTAGGGCTGCTCGCGCATGAAGCCCATGCCGCCCGCTACTTGCAGCGCCTCGTCGGCGGCGCTCCACAGCGCCTCGGAGTTGAACACCTTGGTGGCGGCGCCCTCCACCGAGTAGTCCACGCCGCCCCGGTCGATGGTGGAGGAGACGATGTAGCAGAGCGACTCGCTCGCGTAGAGGTTGGTGGCCATCCGCCCGAGCTTCTCCTTCACCTTGCCGAAGCTCGAGAGCGGCCGCCCGAACTGCTTGCGCTCGGCGGCGTGCGCGATGGCCAGTTGCAGGAGCTTGCGCTGCCCGCCCACCGCGCCTGCGCCGAGGCCGGTGCGGCCGTGGTTGAGGATGCTCATGGCGACCTTGAAGCCCTTGCCCTCTTCGCCGAGCAGGTTGGCCGCGGGCACGCGCACGTTGTCGAAGTACACCGCGGTGGTGTTCGACGCGCGGATGCCCATCTTGTCCTCGTGCGGCCCGTGGGTGACGCCGCCCAGGTCGCGGGTGACGATGAAGGCGCTGATGCTGCCCTTCTGCCCCGGCGTGTCCGGCGTGGTCTTGGCGAACACGGTGTAGAAGTCCGCGATGCCGCCGTTGGTGATCCAGAGCTTCTGCCCGTTGAGCACGTAGAAGTCGCCCTCGCGCCGCGCGCTGGTCTTGATCGAGAACGCGTCGGAGCCGCTGCCCGGCTCGGTGAGGCAGAAGGCGGCGATCATCTCGCCGGTGGCAAGCTTCGGCAGGTACCTGCGCTTCTGGTCGTCCCTGCCGAAGAGCAACAGCCCCTTGAAGCCGATGCTCGAGTGCGCCCCCAGGGTCACCGCGATGGAGCCGTCCCACGAGGCGATCTGCTGCATGATGCGCGCGTACCCGGTGTTGGACAGCCCGAGCCCGCCGTGCTCCTCCGGCACGATGACGCCGAAGAGGCCCATGTCCTTCAAGGACTGGAGGAGCTCCGGGGGAAACTCGCCGGCGCGGTCGAGCTTGCGCGCGTCGATGCCGGCCATGTACCGGTCGATGGTCTCGCAGATGGGCTGCACCAGCTCCGCCTGCTCGCGCGGCATCTGCGGGAAGGGAAAGATCTGGTCCTCGAGGATCTCTCCGAAGAAGAGCGACTTTCCGAAGGACGCGTTGGGGTCGAAGGGCATGCGCGCAGTCTAAGCCGCCCGCGCGCCGCTTGCGACGGAGGAGATTCGCTTACACGCCCCCCAGCGCCGAGGCCACGATGGCCTGCGCCTCCTTCACGATCCGGTCGAGGTGCGCCTGGTCGCGAAAGCTCTCCGCGTAGATCTTGTACACGTCCTCCGTCCCCGAGGGGCGCGCGGCGAACCAGCCATTCTCCGTCGCGACCTTGAGGCCGCCGATCTCCGCGCCGTTGCCCGGCGCCTTCACCAGCCGCGCGACGATCTTCTCTCCCGCCAGCGTTTCCGCCCGCACCGCGTCCGGGGAGAGCTTCTTCAAGGCCGCCTTCTGCGCCGGCGTCGCGGGCGCGTCGATGCGCGTGTAGACGGGGCTGCCCAGCTCCGAAGCCAGCTCGCCGTAGAGGACGCCGGGATCCTTGCCGGTGCGTCCCTGCATCTCCGCCGCGAGCAGGTCCATGATGATGCCGTCCTTGTCGGTGGACCAGACGGTGCCGTCGCGCCGCAGGAAGGAGGCGCCGGCGCTCTCCTCGCCGCCGAACCCGAGCGAGCCGTCGAGGAGCCCGTCCACGAACCACTTGAACCCGACCGGCACCTCGCGCAGCGTCCTGCCGATCTTCTTCGCCACCCGGTCGATCAGCGCGGACGACACCAGCGTCTTGCCCACCGCCGCCCTGGCCGGCCACTTGCGGTTGGTGAAGAGGTACTGGATGGACACCGCGAGGTAGTGGTTGGGGTTCAGAAGGCCCGCGCCCGGCGTCACGATGCCGTGGCGATCCGAGTCGGTGTCGTTGCCGAACGCGAGGTCGTACGAATCCTTGAGACCCACGAGCTTCGCCATCGCGTACGGCGAGGAGCAGTCCATGCGGATCCTGCCGTCGTGGTCCAGGGTCATGAAGGCGAAGGTCGGGTCCACCTGCCGGTTCACGACGGTGATGTCGAGCCCGTACTCGCTCGCGATGGGGTCCCAGTAGTCCAGGTTCGACCCGCCCAGCGGATCGACGCCCAGCCGCAGGCCGCGCATCGGCTCCGGATCGACCACGTTCCCGAGATCGCGCACGTAGGGAGCGATGAAGTCGTGCTCCTCCAGCGCGCCAGGCTGCCCGCCGCGCGGAATGGCCGAAGGATCGCGCAGCAGATCGTTGGCGCGCTTCTCGATCCAGCCGGTGGCCGAGGTGTCGGCGGGACCGCCGTTGGGCGGGTTGTACTTGATGCCGCCGTCCTCGGGCGGGTTGTGCGAGGGCGTGATCACGATGCCGTCGGCGAAGCCCGTCGTGCGCCCGCGGTTGTGGGTGAGGATGGCGTGCGAGATCACCGGCGTGGGCGTCGGCTTGCGCGACCAGAGCACGCGCACGCCGTTTGCCGCCAGCACTTGCAGCGCGGTTTCCTGCGCCGGATCGGAGAGCGCGTGCGTGTCCTTGCCCAGGTAGAGCGGCCCGCTGGTGCCCTGCGCCTGGCGGAATTCGCACACCGCCTGCGTCACCGCGAGGATGTGGGCCTCGTTGAAGGCGCGCTTGAGCGAGGAGCCTCGGTGGCCGCTGGTGCCGAAGGACACGCGCTCCTGCGCCACCGCAGGGTCCGGCTTCTCTTCGAAATAGAGCCGGCGGAGGCGCTCGACGTCGACGAGCACCTCTCGCGGCGCGGGCTTGCCGGCGAGCGGATGGGGCATGCCGCGCAATCTACTGCGTCAGAAGCTCCCCGACACCGCGAGCAGGCTGCCCGACGCGCCAGCCGACACCGAGGGGGAAGACAGCGGCCCGCCGCGCCGGTGGAGGAGCGGGAAGACGACGCCGCTGGCGGCTCCGATGGCGGCGCCGGCGAGCGTGTCGGTGAAGTAGTGCTTCTCGGCCATCATCCGCAGCGTCGCGGTGGTGACGGTTCCGAGCGCGGCCCCGGCCCAGAGCCAGGGCGCCGCGGGCGAGTCCTCCAGGCTCGCGGTCATCGCGGCGGAGAAGCCGGCCGAGGCGGCGAGCGCCGTGTGACCGGAAGGAAACCCGATGCGGCTGTCCGGATCGGTCACGCTGTACGTGCCCTCGGTGCTGCCCGTGCCGTAGCGCACGAAGGGCCGCTTGCGCGCCGCCACGAACTTGACCCCCTGGACGAGCGCCGCGGAAACGGCCGCCGACTCCGCGATCACCACTCCGTTGCGAAAGCCGGCGCAGTCGGACGCATGCGGACCGGTCGCGAACCCCGAAGCCACCACCGCGCCGACCGGAATCACACCGAACGCGAGGACGCTGCTGATCTTGTCCGCGGTCGCGCGCGAGACGAGCCAGCCGGTCAGCGCGTCGTGGAAGAGCCCGTCCACGGCATTGAGCGAATCGCGGCCGCCGGTCCCGGGCAGGCCGGTGTTGTCGGCGCCGTCGCAGATGCGGCAGTGCGCCGGCACGAGCGCCCTGCTCTCCAGTTCCGGCACGACGAAGCCGAGCACTCCGGCGGCGGTAATGGCCACGTCGGCCGGCAGCCGCACGTCGATGCGGTCGGGAGCGGTGAGGGCCACCGCCAGCAGCACGGCGATCATGCCGCGCGAAGGCTACTCCGCGCGGCGCTCGGATGCCAGCCGCACGGGCGTGCCGGGCTCGCTGGCACCGCATCCGGCGAAGGGCGCGAGTGCACCGCGCGTCATTTCCGTGATTAAAGTGCTCGGGCGATGCCAGATCCCCTCTACGTGGCCCTCGGCGACTCGACCGCGGCAGGCGTGGGCGCCCGCCCGGGCGGCGGATACCCGGAGCGCCTGGTCGAACGGCTGCGGCCGCGCCTCGGGACGCTCCGGCTGCTCAACCTGGGCGAGAGCGGCGCCACCACCGAGGACGTGCGGGAGACGCAGGTGCCGCGCGCGCTGCTCAACCGCCCGCGCCTGATCACGCTGGGAATCGGGATCAACGACGTGGGCCTGCAGGTTCCCGACGACGCCTTCGCGGTGAATCTGGAGGAGATCGTGGCGCCGCTGTCCAGGCTCTCCGCGCCCATCGTGCTCTGCAACATTCCCGACCTGGCGCTTGCGCCGGCAGTGGCGCGGCTCGTGCCGGTGCACGTCTACGAGAAGCGCATCGAGCTGTTCAACGAGCACATCGCCGCCACGGCCGCGCGCCACGGGCTCGTTCTCGTGGACCTGTATTCATGGAGCCGCGAGGCGCTGCCCGGGCGCCACGAGCTGTTCTCTCCCGACGGGTTCCACCCCAGCGCGGCCGGTTACGAGGTATGGGCGGAGCGGATGGCAGCGCACATCGAACCGCTCCTGGCCCAGGGCGCCGCGACAGGGCCCTGAAACCAGCGCTGAAATTGCGTCACTCCTCCTGCGTAAGGCCCCACGAAGGCAAGCAGGAGGAGGCGGCCATGGGCTTCAGGCAGATGATGTTCCCGATCGCGCTCGCGATCGTCTGGGTGGTGATGGCGGCGATGGCCATGGTCGACTTTGCCTCGTTCACGGCGACGACCCAACCGCACCGTCCGGCGGTGGCGCGGGTGGCGCCGGCGCAGCATCCGGCGCTGCCGCAAGGGCGGATCGGCGCGCGGCTGGCCCTGGCCAACTAGCCAGGGCGGCGGTGGACGGCATGCGCCTGCGCAGGGCTACGCTCACGCGGCAAGGGAAGGCTCGCAGCGTCAGAAGAAATTGCTGCGCAAGCCTCGCAACGCTCTTCGAAAATATTTCGCGCGCAACCGGCCAATACGAATGCATTTCGCGCGAAGAAACCCCGCTTTTCGCTGAACCGGCCGGGAACATGAAAGTCCTGCGCGTGGCATACGCGGTGCAGAAGATCCTTCGCCGAAGGGCGCGCGATCTGCGCCGTGGGGCGGGGGGGACACATGACACAGACCATCGGAAGAGATCTGGTCGCCCACTCCGGAGGGCCGGGCACGGTCCTCCACCACCTCGGCGACGCCGCGGCGGACCTCGAAGACCTGCTCGGAGCCGCCTGCCGCAAGATGCGCGATCCGCTGGCGCGCACCGCCATCCTGGTCGTCTATGGCTGGTTCGGCGCCATCAAGCTCATCGACGCGAGCCCTGCGAATCCGCTGGTGCGCGCGCTGCTCGAGCGGACCCTGCCCTTCGTCCGCTTCGAGACGTTCATCGTCTTCCTCGGGGTCTATGAGATTGCCATCGGCGTGCTCTTCGCCATCCCGCGCCTCGAGCGATTCGCGGTGGCGCTGATCATCCCGCACCTGGTGATGACCAGCGGGCCTCTCCTGTTCCTCCCCGCCGTGGCGTGGCAGGGGTTCCTGCTGCCGACGATGGAGGGGCAGTACATCATCAAGAACGTGCTCATCCTCGCGACCGCCGCCGGCCTGGCTGCGCAGCTCAGGTCACGGTCGCCACTGCGAGGATAGGGGGGAGCTCAGCGCCGGTCGCGACTGCGGGTGTACGAGGGGGCCGCGACCGGGCTAGAGCTCCAGCAGCGGCACGTGCAGGAGCGCGGCGTTCTCGTCCACGTGCTCCGGCGTCTTCATGCCCACCAGAGCGCAGGAGATCCCCGCCGCGCTGCGGGCGAACTGGAGGGCCCGCTGCGCGTCGCTGCGCAGGCCGTGGAGCGCGTCGCGCACCAGGTCGGGAAGCTGCTGGGTGAGGCGGCCCTGCAGGACGCTGGCCGAGGCGAACACCATCAGGCCTTCCTCGAGCGCCGCTTCGAGGACCGTGCGGCCGCGCTGGTTGCGCAGCGTAGCGGCCTCGTCCATCTCCAGATTGAAGGGAAGCTGCAGGGCGCGGAAGTGGTGGTTCCTGCCGCCGGCATCGCGGGCCGCGCTCAGCACCTCGTCCAGCGAGAGGTACTCCTCCTCCGAAGGCTCGAGGCGGTAGCCGTTCCAGGTGGCGGTGCCGTAGCAGCCGATGCGGCCGTCGGCGCAGGCCTTCTCCAGCGCCTCGAAGGCGGCGCGCAAGCGGCGAAGGAACTCCGCGCGCGGCACCTCGCCGAGCTGCGTCTCGGGGTTGTGCAGGTAGTAGACGTCGATGCACTCGACCCCGAGGTTCTTGCGGCTGCGCTCGATCTCGTGATCGAGGAAGCGCTGCGCCATGCAGTGGCAGCCCGCCGCGATCTCGTCGGGACGGACGATGCCGGGGCGGACCAGCGTCTCTTCGATGAAGGCGCGCGCGTCGTGCGGGCGCGCGCCGTCGAAGGCGATGTAGCCGCCCTTGCTGCAGACGACGACCTCGTCGCGGGAGATGCCGCGCTCGCGCAGGGCAGCGCCGACGGCGCGCTCGCTGCGCTGGTTGCGGTAGTTGATGGCGGTGTCGACGACGTTGATGCCGAGGAGCACGGCGCGCCGGACCGCGGCGCCGTAGAGGGCGTCGGTGTGCTCGTCGTCGCGGCCCAGGTAGGTGCCGATGCCCAGCGACGAGAGCCACAGTCCGGTCGAAGCCTGACGGAAGTGCCCGGGCGCGTTCTGCCCTGCATCGCGGTAACGCGCCGTCCCCTCTTCGGTGGCCCGCCCCGGCAACACCGTCGCAGCATCGCTTCGTTCGTCGTTCAATTCAAATCTTGCCTTTGGCAAACGCGACGGCAGCGACGCCGGCGGCGAGCAGGGTGGCGCGGCGCAGCGTGCGGCGAGCCCGCAGGCGGCGGGCGGCGATGCGGGACTCGCGCGGCTGCGGCCGGCGCTCGCGGATGGCCATCTGCAGCACCTGGGCCACGTGCAGCGCCTTGCGACCCTGCGTCTCGATCTGCCCCTGACAACTGAACCCGTCGGCCACGATCAGCGCCTCTGCTCCGGCCTCCCGCACCTTGGGGAGCAGGCGCCGCTCGCCCACCTTCATCGAGACGTCGTACTTGTCCGCCTCGTAGCCGAAGGAGCCCGCCATTCCGCAGCAGCCGGAGTCCACGATCTCGCAGCCGGGCAACAGGTCGCGAATCAGCTTCTCCTCCTTCTCCCAGCCCAGCACCGCCTTGTGATGGCAATGCCCGTGCACCAGCGCCTTGCGCGAGAGCGGCGGCGGCTTCCAGCCCTTCGCCATCAGGAAGCCGGTCAGCGTGTGCGTCTGCCCGGCGAGGCGCTGCGCGTCGGCATCGTGGGGAAAGAGTCCGAGAAGCTCGTCGCGCAGCACCGAGACGCAGCTCGGCTCCAGGCCCACCACCGGCGTGCCGCGGCCGATGTCCGCGCGCAGGTCGT
>DATDMU010000297.1:0-13977 GCA_036518615.1 Myxococcales bacterium | reverse complement strand
AGCCGGGCCGATCGTTCTTGACGAAGGCCCGCGGGAGCGATTCCCGCGGGCCTTCTGGTTTTTCGGGTTTGGGGTTCGGGGAACGGGTTTGGGTTTAGGTTTAGGGTTTCGGGAACTGCATGGAACTCGGGCTTGCTGGGAAGGCGGTGGTGCTGGTTGGCGCGGGGCGCGGCCTCGGTGCGGCTGCGGCGCTCGCTGCGTCGCGCGAAGGGGTCAAGGTTGCGCTGGTGGCGCGGACTCCGGCGGACCGGGAGGCGCGCGCGCGAGAGTGCCTGGCGGCGGGCGCCGAGAAGGCGGTTCCCGTCGCGGCGGATGCGACGGATGGCAAGCAGGTCGATGAGGCCATCGAGCGAGCTGCGAAGGAGCTCGGGGGCATCGATGCGCTGGTGATGCTGGTCGGCGGATCGCAGCCCGGCGGGACCGCGGAGCTGACTGACGAGGCATGGCAGGCGGCGTATGCGCGAAACCTCTGGCCGGCGGTGCGGGCGAGCCGGACTGCGCTGCCATATCTCGTGACGAGCGCGGCGCGGCGCGGGTTCGTCCATGGCGGGCAAAGCCGCGAGGCCAGCGTCATCGTCCACGTGGCCAGCGTCTGGGGACGCGAGGGCGGCGGCGCCCTCACCTACAACACCGCAAAAGCTGCGCTGATCTCCCTCGCCCACGAGCAGAACCGGGAGCTTGCGCCGCGGGGCGTCCGCGTGCTCTCGCTGGCGCCGGGAAGCGTCCTGCATCCGGGCGGTTCCTGGGAAAAGCGCCAGAAGGCAGATCCCGCCGGCATCGAGGCCTTCGTCCGCCGGGAGATCCCCTTCGGCCGCTTCGGCACGGCGCAGGAGGTCGGGGACGCCATCGCCTTCCTGATCAGTCCCCGGGCGAGCTGGGTGGCGGGCGCCTGCGTGGTCGTGGACGGCGGGCAGTCGCGCGCCTTTTGAACGCGCTGCGCATCCTAGAAGGCGTGAAACCCGTCAAAATCTACACGACCGAAACCTGTCCCTACTGCGTGCGCGCCAAGCGGCTGCTCGAGAAGAAGAACGTCCCCTACGAGGAGATCGACGTCTCCTGGGACGACGAGAAGCGCATGCAGCTCATGCAGCAGACCGGCCGCAGGACGGTGCCGCAGATCTTCATCGGCGACCAGCACGTGGGCGGCTCCGACGAGCTGCACGCGCTGGAGCAGCGCGGCGAGCTGGACCGGATGCTTCAATAGAAGAGCAACCGCGCCACCTCGTTGGCGGCGCGGACGATCGACTCGGGCTCCAGCAGCGGCGGCGCCGCCGCCAGGCCCACCAGGGCGAAGAGCATGGCCAGCCGCGCCGGCCGCCGCGCGGGCAGCGAGTCGAGGAAGAGCAACGGCAGGATGAGCAGGCCCGCTGCGGCCAGGGCCGCGAGCGCCGGCGGCAGCCCGTTGGCGAGCAGGGCCGCGGCCATCACCATTGCCGAGGCCGCGTGGAAGACGTCGCGGCCGTTCCCCGCGAACCAGCGCCCGCGGTAGGCCTCCGCGAGCGAGCGCGAGAGCTCGAGAAAGCCGGTCGCGACCACCACTCCCAGCGCGCCCACGAGGAGCCCGGTGTCGCGATCGATCAGCCGGCGCATGCTGCCGAGCGGTTCCACCGGTGGCGCAATAACATGCCTTCCGGCACAATGCGCGACCCGTGCGCGCGCTCACCCTGGCCCTGCTCTGCTGCGCCTGCATCGAGAGGCCCTTCGAGGAGCCGCAGGCGCGCGCGCGGCCCCAGGTCGACCGAGCCGCGCTGCGGGACGTGCTGGTTCCCGCTCCGCCCGACGCTGTGGCCATCGGCGCCGTCTTCGGCAACGCCGCGGAGCTGGTTGCCTACAAGCTGGAGCCGGCGCAGATGGTCGCGGGACAGCGGGCGGTTCTCACGCTCTACTGGCGTTGCCGCGCGGAGATGGAGCCGTGGCACATCTTCGTGCACCTCGACGACACCACCGGGGCCGGCGAGCGCATCCATGCGGAGCACGATCCCGCCGGCGGCCGCTTTCCCACCGATGCGTGGAAGCCGGGCGACTCGGTCGCCGACTCGTTCGCGTTCGTGGCGCCCGGCCACCCGCTGCTCCTCTACGTGGGCTTCTACTCGCAGGGCGAGAACCGGCTGCCGCTCACCAACCCCGGACGCGGCAGGGACGACGGCACCAGCCGGCTGCTCGCGGGCGTGCTGCCGGTCGCGCGTTGAATGCGCGCGCGCCGTGGTGACCGGTGATGCGGGCGCTCTGCGTCGCGCTGCTCCTGGCGCCCGCCGCGCTGGCGCACCAGCCGAGCGTCTCGTTCAGCGAGCTGTCCGCGCGCGGGCGCGAGGTGTCCGGGGTGCTGCGGTTCTCCATCTGGGACCTGCGGGCGCAGATGCGGATCGACGACCCGTCGCACCCGCCGCTGCTCGCGCTGCGGCGGCTCGTCCTCGACCCGTTCACGCTCGCGGCGCAAGGCAAGCCCTGCGCCCTGCAGCCGGGGATCTCCGCGGCGCCGGACGGCGAGGACGGGCTCGCGCTCGCCGCGCTCTGGATCTGTCCCGAGCCGGTCGAGGACCTCTACGTCCGCGCCGGATTCATCGAGTCGCTGGCGGGCGGCCACACGCACCTCTGCCGCATCGACTTCGGCGCAGGCGAGGTCTCGCAGCGGGTGGCGCAGGCGGACGATCCGTCGTTCGAGGCGCGCCGCAGCCGCTCTCCGGCGCGCGAGTTCTGGCGCTTCCTCAGGCTGGGAATCCAGCACATCTTCACCGGCTACGACCACATCGCCTTCCTCGTGGGCCTTCTCCTTCTCGGCGGGAGGCTGGGCGAGCTGGTGAAGATCGTCACCGCCTTCACCGTGGCGCATTCCATCACGCTCGCGGTCGCCACCCTGGGCGTGCTCACGCCGCCGCCGCGCGTGGTGGAGCCGCTGATCGCGGCGAGCATCGTCTTCGTCGGCGCGGAGAACCTCTGGGCGCTGCGCACCCGGCACGCCGACTCGGCGCTGCGGCACCGATGGATGCTGACCTTCGCCTTCGGCCTCGTGCACGGATTCGGCTTCGCCTCGGTGCTGCGGGAGCTGGAGCTGCCTCGCGCCATCCTCGCGACGGGCCTCGTCTCCTTCAACCTGGGCGTCGAATGCGGCCAGGTGGCCATCGTCGCGGTGGCGCTCCCGCTGCTCCGGCGGCTGCTCCGCGCCTGGCCGCCGTTCGCCACCGTCGCCTCCGCCTGCGTGGCGGCGCTGGGCGCGATCTGGGCCGTCCAGCGGCTGTCGTGAGCTTCCGCGGCCCCGCCACGGGTTACACTGCGGTCATGGGCCTCCTCGAAGACCTCCGCAGCGAGCACGTCCTCATCGAGCGCATGGTCGGCTGCCTGCGCACCTTTGCTGCGGAGGGAGCGCGCGACGCCGGCGACGGCGCCGCTTTCCTGCGCTTCTTCCGCCTCTACGCAGGCCGCTTCCACCACGCCCGCGAGGAGGACGTGCTCTTCCCCGCGCTGGTGGCGGCGGAGGTGCCGGCGGACCGCGGCCCGCTCAAGGTGCTGCTCGACGCGCACCACGCGATGGCGCGCATGCTCGACGCCATGGACTCCGGCATCACGCTGGAGCTGGCGGAGCGGTACGGGCGCGCGCTCTTGCACCACATCGACGCGGAGAACTCGGTCCTCTTTCCCGAGAGCGAGATCCGGCTGCGCTCGCGCGGCGGCGCGCAGCTTCCCTCGCGCGAGCCGGACCTGGAAGAGGCCGACGCCCTCGCGGACGGCGAACGGCTCTTGCAGCGCTATGCGCCCGGCGACATCCCCGGCATCTTCCGCGGCGACGGCTGCGTGGCCTGCGCCGCGTACGGCGACAGCTGCGAGGGAGTGGAGCGCGAGTGGTGGAGCGAGCTGGAATGGGAGGACGCGCTCGAACGGATGGGCAACGGCTGATGCGCGGAAGACTTCGCGCGAGGCGAGCGGGCCCGGGCGGGTCGATGCTCGCAGTCTGCATCTGCCTCGCGTGCGCGAGGCAGGCGGTCCCCGGTCCGCCCGCGACCCAGCTGCACGACGTCGTCTTCGACCGGTACTCGCCGCTCTCCGACAGCGCCGAGATCGCGCGCCGCACGCTCACCCCGCTCACCTTCCTGCATGGACAGCAGCTGCTCGCATCGCGGGGGCAGGCGCTGGGCGGCCAGCCGGTCGATCTCTCCAAAGAGAAGTTCGCCGTCTACGTTTCCGCCGGAGCGCCGCCGCCGGCCGGCTACGGCCTCCTGGTCTTCATCTCCCCCGGGCCCGACGCGGTGCAGCCGCGCCGCTGGCGCCCGCCGCTGGACCGCCACGGCCTCGTCTTCGTCAACGCGGCGCATTCGGGGAACGACGCGGGCGTGCTCGAGCGGCGGCTGCCGCTGGCGCTCCTCGCTTACGAGAACGTCAGGGCGCGGTATCGCATCGACCCGAACCGCGTGTACGTGGGCGGGCTGTCCGGCGGCTCGCGCGTGGCCCAGATCGCCGCGCTGGCCTATCCCGACGTGTTTCGCGGCGCGCTGCTGAACGCCGGCAGCGAGCCGATCGGCGGCGAGCGCGGTGTCTACCTGCCGCCGGCCGACCTCTTGCGCAGCTTCCGCCGGACGAGGCTCGTCTACGTGACCGGCGAGGACGACCAGGGAAACCTGGAGGACGACCAGATCAGCCAGGCGTCGTTGAAGGAGTGGTGCGTCTTCAACGTGGAGGTGCAGGTCGCGCGCCGGCGCGGCCACGAGGCCCTGGACGCCCCTGCCCTCGACGACGCGCTCGATGCGCTCGGGCGCAGCGCCACCATCGACGAGGGCGAGCTCGCCCGCTGCAGCGCGCGGGTCGATCGCGAGCTGTCCTCGCGCCTCTCGGAGGCCGAAGCCGCCCTCGCGCATGGCGATCGCGAAGGCGCGGGAGCGCGCATCGCGGCCATCGACCGCCGCTATGGAGGGCTTTCGGCGCCGGCCATCGTCGAGCTGGATGCGAGGCTCACCGCGAAGCGATGAGGGGTTCGCTCCTGCGCGGCTGGAGCCGGGTCAATCGTTGCTGTCGTTCGCGAGGATGCCCGCCGCGAACCAGCGATTGTTGGCGCTGACGATGAGCAGGACCGGGGTCGTGCAGTCGGCTGGCGGCGTGGGCGTGAGCGTGCCGTTGATGCGGAAGTCGCCGTTGGGCGCGAGCGGCACGCCGGCGGGATCGGTGGAGTGCGCCGTTGCCGTCGCCGCCGGACCGCAGAAGAGCACGGCGTGGACGCTCTGGGCCCCGTTGGTGCCGATGCCATTGCCGCCGGCGAGGAGCAGGCCGCGGCCCTGCACCCGGATGTCGCCGCTCACCTCGATGCTGGCGGTGAGCCTGTCGATGCGCCAGGGCACGCCGCCCGGGTTCACGCCGCGCACCACGTTGAGCACGGGGGCGCCGGCGGCGATTCCGCTGACCGGGTCCACCGCGATGCCTCCGTTGAAGCCGAGGAGCAGATCGCTGGCGTTGCCGGCGGACGCGACCAACACTGCGAGGAACAATCCCGGCATCGACGTCTTCATGGGTCCCCCTGCGAGATTGGTGAGCCGCGGCATTACGCCGCATCCGCGAGGACGTCAAGACGGGGCCGGCCTCAGTTCTCTCCGGGCGTGTGCAGCGAGAGCCAGCTCGCCAGCGTCTCCTGGAACTTCGCCGGCTCTTCCATGAGGAAGAAGTGGCTGCTCTTTTCGAACATCACCGTCTCCGAGCGGGGGATGCGCTCCGCCATCCAGCGCGTGGCGGTGGGCGAGCAGATCGGGTCGAGCCTCCCCGCCAGGATCAGCGTGGGGCAGGAGATGCGCCCCAGGCGGTCCAGGGTGTTGTGCTCGAGGCAGGCCTGGTTCTGCCGGATGTAGCAGGCGGGCAGCCGCGCCTCGCCTCCGATGAGGCGCTCGATCTCCGCCACCTTCGCCCGCTGGGAATTGAAGAATTCCGCCGAGACGAAGTTCTGCACCGAATGGCGGGCGTGGTCCGCCCAGTCGCGCCGCCACTCCAGCACCTCTCGCATGTTGGTGAGTACCCGCGCGCCCAGCGGATCGAGCTTGCCGAAGGAGGCGCAGAGCACCAGCGACTGCACCCGCGTGGGAGCGATCAGCGCGAGGTGCTGCGCGACCGCTCCGCCCATCGAGCGGCCCACCACGTGCGCCCTGGAAACGCGCAGCGCATCCATCAGGCCGAGCGTGTCGTGCGCCAGGTCGAGCGTGCTGACCGGCTCGTCGCGCTGCGTGCTCCGCCCCGCGCCGCGGTTGTCGAAGGCGATGACGCGATGGCGGGCGCGCAGCGTCTCCACCTGCGGAGCCCAGGCGGTGTGATCGCCGGCGAGGCCGTGGATGAGCAGGACGGGAAAGCCGCGGCCTTCCTCGACGTAGAAGATCTGGTTCTGGCGGATGGTGACGAGGGGCATGTGCGAGGGGCTATTCGAGCAGCTCGAAGGCGTGGGTCCACTGCAGCGCGGTGAAGAAGCGGAGCACGCCGTTTGCCGCGAGCGTCTTCGCGACCTCGCCCGATCCCGGGATTCCGACCTTCATCTTGCTCTCCGCGCGAACCATCCGCAGTATGCCGGATCACCTCCGCCGGAGACCAGCATGCCGCAAGCTTCCGCGAAACCCATCTCCCGCTTTCCCGTTCCGGGCCTCACCGAACTGCCCGAGGACGTGCGCGCCCGCATCCTCGCGGTGCAGGAAAAGGCGGGCTTCGTGCCCAACGTCTTCCTCGTGCTCGCCCACCGGCCGGACGAGTTTCGCGCCTTCTTCGCCTACCACGACGCGCTCATGCTCAAGGAAGGAGGCCTGAGCAAGGGCGAGCGCGAGATGATCGTGGTCGCAACCAGCGGCGCGAACTCCTGCCACTACTGCGTGGTGGCCCACGGAGCCCTGGTGCGCATCTACGAGAAGAACCCGCTGCTCGCCGATCAGGTGGCGATCAACTACCGCAAGGCGGACATCACGCCGCGGCAGCGCGCCATGCTCGACTTCGCCATGAAGGTCTCGCTGCGCTCCGCCGAGCTGGACGAGGGCGACTTCGCGCGCCTGCGCGAGCACGGGTTTTCCGACGAGGACGGCTGGGACATCGCCGCCATCGCCGCGTTCTTCGGCATGAGCAACCGCCTCGCCAACATGAGCGGCATGCGGCCCAACGACGAGTTCTACCTGATGGGGCGCGTGCCGAAGGCGCGTTGAGCGGCGGCGGCTAGCGCCCGCACCACTTCGGCGGGCGCTTGTCGAGGAACGCCTTCATCCCCTCCTGGGCGTCGGCGGCCTGCGCGTTCATCGACATGACGTCCTGCGCGTAGTCGTACGCGAGCGGCTGCGGCATCTGCAGCTGCCGGTAGAACGCCGCCTTCCCGATCGACACCACGTAGGGGCTGGAGGAGGAGATCTTCGCCGCCAGCGCCCGCGTCGCCTCGGCCAGCTCGGGCGCCGCGACCACGCGGTTGACCAGCCCCGCCGCGAGCGCTTCGTCCGCCGAGATGGCCTCGCCGGTGAGGAGCATCTCCATCGCCCGCCTCGAGCCCACCGCGCGGCTCAGCGCCACCATCGGCGTCGAGCAGAAGAGCCCGATCCTGACGCCGGGAGTGGCGAACTTCGCCTCCTTCGCCGCCACCGCGAGGTCGCACGAGGCCACCAGCTGGCAGCCTGCGGCGGTGGCCATGGCGTGCACCTGCGCGATGACCGGCTGGGGAATTCCCTGCATGGTCTCCATCAGCACCGTGCAGGCCTCGAACAGCTCGCGGTAGAAGCCGCCGTCCTTGCCCGTCATCTCCGCGATGTCGTGCCCGGCGCAGAACGCGGGACCATTCGCGCGCAGCACCACTACGCGAAGGCCGGGGTCGTTGCCGATGGCGCGGAAGTGCGCCGTCAGCTCCCGGAGCATCTCCAGCGACAGCGCGTTGCGCCGCTCCGGCCGGTTGAGGGTGACGAAGGCGGTCGTTCCGTCTTTTTCCAGGATCGCGTTCATGCGGAGCCTCTTCAGTGGATGCGCTTGGACTGGCCGCGCCATTCGTGATCGCGCAGCACGTACTTCTGCACCTTGCCGGTGGAGGTCTTGGGGAGCGGTCCGAACTCGATCTGCCGTGGCGCCTTGAAGTGCGCGAGCACCGTCTTGCAGTGGCGGATGATGTCCTCCGCCGTGGCCTGCTTGCCTTCCTGCAGCGTGACGAACGCCTTCGGCACCTCGCCCCACTTCTCGTCGGGCACCGCGATCACCGCAGCCTCCAGCACCGCCGGGTGGCTCACCACCGCCTGCTCCACCTCGATGGTGCTGATGTTCTCACCGCCGGAGATGATGATGTCCTTCTTGCGATCGCGCAGCTCGATCGCGCCGTCCGGGTGGCGCACCGCCAGGTCGCCGCTGTGGAACCACCCTCCCTGGAAGGCCTTGGCGGTGGACTCCGGATCGCGGAAGTACCCCTGCATCACCACGTTCCCGCGCATCGCCACCTCTCCCATGGTGTGGCCGTCCGCGGGCACGTCGTTCATCTCGTCGTCCACCACCCGCACCTCGCCTGCGCAGGGGTTGGGGAAGCCCTGGCGCGCCCGCAGCGCTGCGCGCTCGGCGGCAGGCAGCTCGTCTTCCCCTGGAGCGGGAACGTTGATGGTGAAGGGCCCGTAGACCTCGGTGAGCCCATAGACGTGATCGAGCTCGAAGTTCAGCTCGGTCATGCGCGCGATCAAGGTGGGCGAGGGCGGCGCGCCGGCGGCGAAGAGGCGCACGCGCCGCTCCAGCCTGCGGGCGTCGGGGTGCGAGATCAGCATGGTGCAGATGGTGGGCGCGCCGCAGAAGTGGGTGACGCCCTCGCGGAAGAGGCGCCACACCTGCGCCGGCTCCACCTTGGCGATGCAGACGTTGCAGGTGCCCACGGCGGCGGTGGCCCAGGGGAAGCACCAGCCGTTGCAGTGGAACATCGGCAGCGTCCAGAGGTACTGGCTGTCCGCGGTGAGCTGGTGATCCAGCGCCATGGCCAGCGCGTTCAGGTAGGCGCCGCGGTGATGGTAGATGACGCCCTTGGGCCGCCCGGTGGTGCCGGACGTGTAGTTGATGGTGATGGATTCGTCCTCGCTCGCAACCGGCACCGGAACGCGGCCCTCGCTGCCGGTCGAGAGCAGCGCCTCCCAGTCGCGGGACAGGTCGTAGCGCTTCACCTCCGGCGGGACGCGCGCGACCGCGGCGTGCAGCTCGGGAGCGAAGAAGATGGCGCGCGCTCGGGAGTGCTCCACGATGTAGGCGACCTCGTCGGCGTTGAGGCGGGTGTTGATGGGCACCAGCACGCCTCCCGCGAGCGGCACGCCGAAGTGCGCGAGCAGCAGCGGCTCGGAGTTGAAGGCGAGGAAGGCGACGCGGTCGCCCTTCGCAAGGCCGCCCCGCTGCAGCGCGGAGGCGAGGCGCCGCGCCCGGGCGCGCATCTGGCGCCAGTTCAAGCGCAGGTCGCCGTCGATGACGGCGGGGCGCTCGGCGTACACGTCGCCTGCGCGCTCGAGGAAGTGGAGGGGGGTCAGTTCCTGCCGGTAGACGCGGGGGTCGGCCATGGTGGTCCTCGCAAGGGACGAGGGTCGAATCCACGCCCGATGGACCCCCAAAGTCAATGCGGCCCATCGTCGCCGGTCAACACCAGAGGTGCGCGATGAGAGCGGATCTGCTGTCGCACTGCGCTTTTTCGAGGAGCGCCGCGACGTGGAGCTCGACGGTGTGGAGCGCGCAGGAGAGCTCCGCCGCGATGGACTTGTTGGCTTTGCCCTGCGCGAGCAGGGAGAGCACCTGCGCCTGGCGGGCGGTCAGGTGCCATCGCGCGGCGGCCGTCCGGGTCCGCAGCAGCAGCGCGTCGGTGCTCTGCGCGATGGCGAGGAACAGTGGACGCCGGTCGGGCGCCTCGAACCGGGTGAGCGAGAGCGGGGCGTCCGGGTGTCCTGCCCCAAGGCTGTCCGAGATGGCCGCCTTCAGGTCGTTGGGCTTCTCCGAAGCCCAGCGCCGCCCCGCAGCGTTCGCATGGCGGATCTTCCCCTGCTCCGTCAGGATCAATGCCGCCGCAGGAATTGCGTCGAGCGCCGCGCCGAGCGCGGCCGCGGTGACCGGCGCCATCTCCATGACCTGCTCCAGCGCAAGCCGCCGCCGCAGCGCGGGGACGATCGACTCCAGCGCCCGGCGTTGCCGGGGCGAGAAGGGATCGGCTTGCAGCACGCCCACCCAGGCGAGGAGCGCCGCGCCGTCGCAGACGAGCACCCGCATCTCGCATTCCTCGGCGAAACAGAATTTCGCCACGGGAAGCTCGTCGAGCACCTGGTCGAGATTTGCGCGCGCCCGATCGATCTCCGCACGGCCGATCCCCAACCCGTGCGGCGGAGCAGCCTCGGCGAGCAGCGCGCAATAGCGTCCCAGATCGACCACCACGTTGCGCTGCGGCGCCTCCGGACGGAGCGGGTCGAAGAGGCCCCAGCGGCCGGTCCGGACCAGTCGCTGCATGTCGAGAGCGACCTCGGCGGGAGAGAACGGCATCCCGCTCGCGCAGTAATCCCTCAGCTCCGGCCCTCCCAGGGCGTCCTCGATGCGGTACGCGAGCGCGATCTCCGTGTCGAGTCCTTCGCGCAGCGCGGGCACCAGCCAGCGCGTCGTCGGATCCTCGTGCTCGGGAATCGTCGAAAGTCTTGCGGCGAGATTGCGGATCCGGGCGTCCTCGCGTGCTGCTGGGTGGTATCCGGAAATCCCCAGCTGTATTTCCGACATGCCGTTTCCTTTGAAATCGATACGGGCCGTCGCGAACGTCGCATGCATCGATCGAGCCGGACGGCGGCTCGTCACGCGGGTGAATTTCGATTTCCCCGGAACGTAAAGCGATTGCCTCAGCGAACGCCGTCGCGCAGTGGATGCCGCGCCGGCACGGACTGCGGGCGCCCGCGAAGGCGCCCGCATCCCTTGCAACTGCCTCTCACATGTCCGTCCAGTAGCGCGCCACCAGCGCGGCGCGCCCCCTGCAGTGCGTCTTCCGCAGCAGCGCGGTGACGTGCAGCTCGACCGTGCTCCCGGCGCATCCGAGCGCGGCGGCGATGGACCGGTTGGAGAGCCCGTGCGCCAGCAGCCCGAGTACCTCCACCTGCTTGGGCGTGAGATTCCAGCGTCGAGCCGCGGCTTCGAGGCGATCCACCTTTCCGGATTCGCTTTCCACGGCGCATTCTCCTTGGCGGACCGGCGCCGGGCGGAGTCGTCCGGCGCCGGCGGATGGCCGGGGACGAGCCCCGGCCATCGCGCGCGCCTCGCTACGGGAGCGCCGGCACGACCTTCAGCACGAGGCTGTCGTAGACCAGCCGTGCGGGATCGATCGCCGTGATGGTCGACTCGCCGACCGTCAGCCCGGTTGCGGACCCGATGTCCTCCAGGTCGTTGGACACGTGCGCCACGTCCCTGGCGGAGCTGTCCCAGGCGACGGACGGGGTGATGTCCTCCCAGAAGCCGCCGTGCAGCGTGTCGGTGTCGGTGAAGCGGCCGAACGCGCGGAAGACGGTGTTCTGGCCGACCATCACCTGCGCGGAGTCGGTCTGGCGGCAGTTGTCGAAGACGAAGCTCTCCCCGCGCTGGCTGCGGTCGCAGAGCTGCACGTCGATGGCGAGGAGCTGCGCGGCCGAGACTTCGAGCGTCGCGGTGTCGGCCTTGCCCCGGTAATTCGCCGTGATCGTCCACTTGCCCACCGACGCGCCGAGGAAGGTGCAGTTGCCTTGCGGGGACGCGAGGTCGGTGATGGCGTCGGCGTGGCAGCTCGACGCGTTGGTCACCGGCTGGGTCGTGCCGTCGGTCATGATCGCGGTCACCGTGAACGGCTGCTGCTCGCCCATGTGGATCTCAGCGGCCTCCGGCGTGATCGAGATCTCCTTGAGGACGGCGTCGGTCACCTGCAGATCCGCCTGCCCGGCGATCAGCGAGTCGATCTCGATCGCCCGCACGGTGGCCCTGCCCAGGTTCTTCGCCAGGACCTGGCCCTGGCTGCCGGCCGTGTTCGACACGTCGGCGACCGAGGTGCCCTCGACGTCGTGCGTGCTCCAGGTGGCGAGCTTCGTCAGCTCGAACTGGTACGGCAGGATGTCCATCAGGCCGAAGATCGGGTCACGCAGGTTGTAGACGCCCCAGGCCTGGAAGTCGCCGGTCGTTCCGCGGGCGAGCTTCGCCGGCGTCGGCTCGACCTCGATGCTGTTCAGCACGAAGTCGAGGGTCCGCAGCGTGGCGGTGCCCTGGATGCCGTCCTTGCTCGCGGTGACCGTGCAGCTCACGTCCGGCTTCATGCCGCGCGCGACGTTCGCCGCGATCGTGCAGTCGGATCCGGCCGGAACGCTGAAGGCCGCGGAGCCGGTGATCTCGACGTCCTTCTTCGGATCGTCGGAGTAGAAGCCGTAGGCCCTGAACTCGACCGGGAAGTTGGGCGGCACCTTCTCCATCGTCTTGTGGCGCAGGCGCTCGAACACCCAGGTCTGCTCCACGTCGATGTGCTGGAGCACGGCGTCGACCGTGACGATCCCGACCTCGTTGCTCACTCTTTCGGTCTTCGGATCCTTGGCGGTGATCTTCGCCGCTCCCAGCTTGACCCAGCCGACCTGTCCGCAGGGCGAGCTGTTGCGGATGGAGGCGACCTCCGGATCACTCGAGCTCCAGGTCACGATTTCGGTCACGTCCTGGACCGGCATGGCCGGCAGGCTGTAGGTTCCCATCGCCGTGCACTGGGCGGTGAGGCCCTTGGGGAGCGAGGCCTTGTCGCAGGTGATGTCGAGCTTGACGATCACCGCGTCGGTCACCCAGAGCAGCACGGTGTTCGACATGTGCGTCTCGGGATCCTCGGCCTTGATGTAGGCTCCGCCGATCCCGATGCCCGAAGCGAGCCCCTTGGCCTCCAGCTTGTTGGAGATGCCGGCTGCGGCGTCGTTGGAGGAGGTCCACACCACCTGCTTGGTGATGTCCTGGGTCGTGTCGTCGCTGTAGGTGCCCTCCGCCTTGAACTGCTGGCTGAGCCCGATGGGCAGGGCGCGGGGCTCGAGCGGCGTGACCGTCAGCTTGGTCAGCGCGGCGTTGCTCACGTTGATGGTGGCGGTGCCCGAGGCGTCACCGATGACCGCCTTCACCGTGCAGGTGCCGGCCTTGAGGGCCTTGAGCAGTCCATGAGAGCCTTGGGCGTTGGAGACGGCGCAGATCGTCGGGTCGACCGTCGACCAGGTGACCTGGCTGGTGACCTCGTCCTTGCCGTCGTCGCTGAAGGTCGCCTCCGCGGTCAGCGGCTTCTCCAGCCCGGCCGGGATGGTGAAGCCGGCGGGATCGATCTTGACGCTCACCGGGATGGCACCGGTGACCTGGAACTCGATGTGGGCGGTGAAGCCGCCGAACGCCGCGTCGATGTGCGCGCCGCCGGTGGCGAGCTTGGAGGCGGTGACCAGACCGGTCGCGGAGACGGACGCGAAGTTGTTCTCCGACGTCCACGCCGCCTGCGCGGTCACGTCGTCGGTGTGGCCGCTGTCATACTTGGCCACGCCGCGCAACTGCGCCTGCATTCCCTTCGCAAGCTGGGTGAGCGGAGCCTTCTCGGCCTCGATCTCGAGCGCGATCAGCTTCCGCGCCACGACCGTGACCTTGACCGACTTGCTGAAGCTGCCGACCTTCGCCGTGACGTTGGCGCTGCCGGGCGCCTTCGCGGCGAGAAGGCCGCTGCTGGACACGGAGGCGATGGCCTCGTCGTCGCTCGACCAGACAGCCTGCGAGGTGACGATGTTCGTGGTCCCGTCGCCGTAATGACCGGTCACCGAGAGGTCCCTGGTCAGGTCCTGGGTGATCTGGAAGGGCGCCTGGTCGATGAAGATCTCTTCGAGCTCGGGCGGGCCGACGGTGACCGCAGCCTCGGCTTTCTGGCCGCTGAACACCGCGGTGATCTTGGTCGAGCCCACGCCGGTTGCCCGCAGTTGGCCGGCGGCGACCGCGGCGACCGCGCCGTTGCCCGTCGACCAGGCTGCGTCGGCCGTCAGGTTCTGGTGGGAGTCGTCGGTG
>DATDMU010000296.1:0-8277 GCA_036518615.1 Myxococcales bacterium | reverse complement strand
CATGTCCTTCGGCTGGTAGTTCCAGACGGTGCGGCGGAAGATGGCGTCCTTCTCCTCGGTGGAGCTTGCATACAGCTCGCGGACGCGGCGGAAGACGCGGTCGATGATCTCCAGATCGCCCTTCGCCTGGCCCACCGGCGGGATGCCGGCGTAGCGCCACTGCACCATGCGGCCGGAGTTGGTGATGGTGCCGTCCTTCTCCAGCGACGACGCCGCCGGCAGGAAGATGACCTCGGTCTGGATCGACTTCGGATCGGTGCCCGGCCTCTCCCAGAACGACGCCGTCTCGGTCATGAAGAGGTCGGCGACCACCAGCGTCTCCAGCTTGCCGAGCGCGTCGTGGACCAGGTTCAGGTTGGGGTTGGTCACCATGGGGTTCTGCCCCATGACGTAGAGCAGCTTCGTCTTGCCCTCCAGCGCCGTCTCGAAGATGCGGAAGATGGAGTAGTTCTTTCCGCCGTTCTTCTTCGGCAGCCAGGCGTAGCCGAACTCGTTCTCCGCCGTGGCGTTCTCGCCGAACCAGGCCTTGGTGAGGTTGACGAGGAACTTGGCGCGGAAGGTTCCGTACTTCTTGGTCCAGTCCGCCAGCGTCGCCTCGGTGTGGCTGGGCGAGGCCAGGTAGCCGGGCACGTAGTTGAAGAGCAGCGCCATGTCGGAGGCGCCCTGCACGTTGGGCTCGCCGCGCAGCGCGTTGACGCCGCCGCCCGGCTTGCCGATGTTGCCGAGCAGCATCTGGAGGATGCCGAAGCTGCGGATGTTCTGCACGCCGACCGTGTGCTGCGTCATCCCCAGCGCGTAGAGGATGGTGCCGGGGCGGTTCTTGATCAGCGTGTCGGCGATCTTCTCGATGGTGGCGACCGGGATGCCGGAGATCTTCGATCCCGTCTCCAGCGTGTAGCGGCTGAAGAACTTCCGCAGCTTCGCGAAGGCGCAGCGCGGGTCGTCCAGGCTCCCGGCCTTGAGCGGCTTGCCGCTCTCGTCGAGGACGTAGCCCCAGGTGGAGTTGTCGTACTTGAAGTTCGCCGGCTGGAAGCCGGAGAACACCCCGTCCTCGAAGGCGAACTCGTCCTTGACCACCAGGAGCGCGTTGGTGTGCAGCTTGACGTATTCCTCGTCGAACGCGTTCTTCTGCAGGACGTAATTGATCACCGCGTTGAGGAACGCGATGTCGGTGCCCGGCCGGATGCGCGCGTAGATGTCGGCCACCGACGAGGTCCGGTTGAAGCGCGGATCGACGTGGATGACGATTGCGCCGTTCTCCCTGGCGCGCATCAGCCACTTCATCGACATCGAGTGATTCTCGGCGGCGTTGCTGCCCTCGATCAGGAACACCTTCGCGTTCTTGAGATCGAGCCAGTGGTTGGTCATCGCGCCGCGACCGAAGGAGGCCCCCAGACTGGAGACCGTGGGGCTGTGTCAAAGTCTGGCTTGATGTTCGACGAACGGCGTGCCGAACACGCGCGCCGCCTTGGTGACGAGATAACACTCCTCGTTGGTGTTCTGCCCGCCGCCCAGGAAAGCGATGGCGTCGGTGCGGTTGACCGCCACCTCCTTGTCGCCGTCCTTCTCGGTGGCGATCCAGTTGGCGTCGCGGACCGTCTTGATCTTGCGGGCGAGCCTGTCCACCGCCTCGTCCCAGGAGATCTCCTGCCACTTGTCGCTGCCCGGAGCGCGGTAGAGCGGCGTCTTCACCCGCTCGGCGGAGTTGGGCACCGCGGAGAGCGAGGCGCCCTTGCTGCAGAGCGCGCCTTCGTTGATGACGTGGTCGGGGTCGCCTTCGAGATGGACGAGCTTGTCGCCCTTCACGTAGCCGACCAGCCCGCACCCGCAGGAGCAGAAGGTGCAGATGGAGGTGTACTCCTTCGCGTCCTTGAGGCGGGCGGCGCGGCCCGCGGCCTGCACCGCCTTGACGTCGAAGCCCAGCTCGCCCAGCGCGAGCCCGGTCCCCACCACGCCGGAAGAGAGCTTGAGAAAGGATCTGCGGCCGGTAGCCATCTACGTCCTCCCCGCCGGCGCCGGCTCGTGGGCCAGGACCGGGAGATTGAAGACCAGGTATCGGTAAGCGAGCACCAGGAACGAGAAGAGGCCGACGGTCACCAGCACCTCTGTGAGCGCCGGGAAATAGGAGACGCGCGCGCCTGCCTGGGCGAAGAAGTTCACGTCGAAGCGGTTGAGCACCACGCCGAAGATGACCGCGGCCGAAGTCCAGAGGAGCGCCCGCGGCGACTCGCGGACGGCCTTCCGGGAGTAGAGCGCGAGCGGCACGACGATGCCCACCACCAGCTCGAGGGCGAAGAACAGGCTCGCCAGATCGCCTGCGAAGAGCAGGCCGAGCTTGCCGCGGAAGGCGAGGTCGGAGAGCTTGAGCACGAGGTAGAGCGCGAGCGTGATCTGCGCCCCCCGAGCCAGGCCGGGGAGGAGGCTGGTCTCCTGGGGGCGCTTGAGCGCGCGCGCGCTGACGATCGACTCGAAGGACACGGTGGCGATGCCCACCGCGATGGAGGAGAGGAAGAAGAGCTGCGGCAAGAGCGGCGTGTACCAGAGGTCGCTCAGCCGGCCCTTCATCAGGAGGAAGAGCGCGCCCAGCGAAGACTGGTGCAGGAAGGAGAGCACGATGCCGAGGATCACCAGCGGCCAGGTGATGGCCACGAGCAGCTTGCGGATCTTCTCCTTGTGCAGGCCCTCCGCAGCGACCGGCGCGAACTCCAGCGCCAGCACGCTCAGGTAGGTGGCGACGCAGAGGGCCACTTCGAACATCACCGAGTGGCCCTGCCCCATCGCCAGCGGGTGCCAGATGGCCCAGGGCTTTCCGATGTCGAGCGTGATGCCGATGGCGGCGATCAGGTAGCCGAGGAACGCGGTGAGGATGGCCGGCCGGACGATCGGCTTGTACTTCTTCATTCCGAAGACGTAATAGGCGGCGCTCATGGTGTAGCCGCCCGCGGCCAGGGCGACTCCCGCCATGACGTCGGCGGCGATCCACAGCCCCCACGGATGCGCGTCGCTCAGGTTGGTGGAGGCGCCGAGGCCGAAGGCGAGGCGGTAGAGGACGGCGATGCCGCCCGCGGCGGCGAGCGCGATGAGGATCTTGGTGCCGGAGGTGAGGAACTTCGGTGCGGTGGAGTCCATCACTTCTCCTCCTTTGCGCCGCGGTTGCGCCAGGCGGCGATGGCGGAGAGGCCGATGAACAGGCCGCCGGCCGCGAAGGGAATCTTCGAGAGCGAGGCCCAGGTGAGGGCGGGCAGCGGCTCCCTGGGCACGTTCATGCGGAAGCCCAGCGTCTCGAAGGGAACCGCCGAGATGTAGAGCCAGGAGGTGCCGCCCGCCTCTTCCTTGCCGTAGATGTGATTGACGTAGCGTCCGGTGGCCACGCGGCGCTCCGCCTCGGCCAGCATGTCGGCGCGGCTGCCGAAGCTCAGCGCCTGCGTCGGACAGGTCTTCACGCACGCGGGCCTGGTCCCCTCGGCGGTGCGGTCCGCACAGAACGTGCACTTGCGCACCCGCGGCGAGAGCTTCTCCCACTCGTAGCCGATGGACCCGAAGGGGCACGCCACCATGCAGTAGCGGCAGCCCATGCACTTGCCGGCGTCGTAGGCGACGGCACCCTCCGACGTCTTCACCAGCGCCGCCACCGGGCAGGCCGAGGCGCAGGAGGGATCCAGGCAGTGCATGCACTGGGTCTTCACGAAGCTCCACGCCGGACCGTCCTCGACCGCGCGCTCGACGAAGCGGATCATGGTGAAGGTGTTGGCGTCGATGGCGGGCGGGTTGGTGAAGGCGGCGCTGGCCGAGGTCTGCTCGCCCTCGTTGCCGTTCCAGGACTTGCACGCGACCTGGCAGCCGCGACATCCGATGCAGCGGGTGAGGTCGACGAGGACTGCTTTCTGACTGGTGGGGGGAGCCGTCATGAGCGTGTGCTCCGGCAGGTTGTTGGGGGCGCGATTCCTGCGGTACAGCACGGTGCGTGCCAGCGCCGCTTCGCGGCGACAGCCGCGGCGGCAAGGTGCGAGGGGACCGCATGAATTTCGGATTCAATGCCGCTGCGCCGAATTGTTTTCCGACGCAGTTCGGGCGTGCGAGAGGGCTCCGAGAAGCTTCTCGCCGAGCAGCTCGAGCGCGTCCAGGTGCGCGGGACCCACCGCGCCGAGGCCGGGCGCGATGGGCGCTTCGACGACGCGGAACGAGGCGCCCAGCTCGCGCTCCGCGTCCACTTGCAGCCGCGCCGAGGCGCGCACGTAGCGCCGGAAGGCGCGCGACTCCTCGCTTCCGCCCTCGAGCGGAATCGCCAGCAATCCCTCCGGCAGCGCGCGGTTCAGCACCACCCGGCCCTGCCTGAACCCGAGCGCGTGCAGCTCCGCCACGAGCAGCCTCGTTCCCGCCGCGGCGCCGGGCCGCGCCACGCAGACCAGGAGAATCTCCGTGCTCTCGTCGCGCAGCCAGGCGCTCGCGCGCTCCAGCCGCCCGATCATCGCGGCGCCGATGCGCTCCATCAAGATGGAGAACTCCGCCAGCTCGAGGAGCACGCCGCCGCCCGCGATGCGGGACAACCCCCGCAGGATGCGCCGCGCTTCCCTCTCCGTGCTGCCGGCGGTGGCCGCGGCGGAGAGCCAGCGCAGGATGCGGCCGTGGAGCACGGAGAGCAGCCGTTCCGGCTTGCCGAGGAACTCGAGGCCGTTGAGGCCGGGGGCGGTGTCCACCACGAGGTCGTCGAGCCCCGGATCCTTCTCCGCCCACTCCGCGACGCGGACCGCAGCGAAAGCATCGGTGGCAGCGGCGAGCCGATCCGCGAGCGTGAGGAAGAATGCGTTACGCAACACCGGAGCATCCTCCGCTCCCAGCTCCTCCGCCGCCCAGCGGCGCAAGCTGTCCCCGGGCCGCAGCAAGGCGGCGCGCAATCGCGGCGCTCCCGGAACGTCCACCGGATGCTCGGCGATCTCCGCCATGCCCAGCGCGTCGCGCAACCGGCCCGACGGATCCACTCCGAGCAGCCCCACGCGCCGCCCGCGCCTCGCCAGGGCCAGGGCAAGCGCGGAGGCGAGCGTGGTCTTGCCCACTCCGCCCTGGCCGAGGAGCACGTGCAGGCGGGTCATGCGCGCCCCGGCAGGATCGCATCCAGCTCGCGCGCCATCAGCCGCACGACGTCGAGCGGCGAGGCCACGCTCTCCGCAAGCAACCGATCCTCGAGCGGCAGCGCGCCGAGCAGCGCCATCGCTCCGCCGGCCTGGCGCAGGGCGGCCTCGCGCTCCTTGCGCTCGATCAGCTCGGCATGCAGCGTCCGCAGCGCGACGCCCTCGCCCGACGAGGCGGCCAGCTCTTCCAGCCAGGCGGGATGCCGATCGCCCGTGACGAAGCGGTCCACCGCCCGGTTGACCAGGAGCGCGAGCGGCGGCCGCCCGAGATCGCGTCGCACCCGCGGCAAGAGCTCCATCGTCTCCGCGACGGCCAGCTCTTCCGCCAGCGTCACCACCAGCGCCCCGGTCCACTCCGGATCGGCGAACATCTGCGTCACCCGCTGCCGCTCGAGCGCCAGCAGCCCCGCGGCATCGAAGGCCGCCAGCGTCTGCGGGATGGCGAAGAGCGGCGCGCCGTGGCCGGTTGCGGGCGCATCCACGACGATGCGCTGGAAGTCGAGCCCCACCTCCTCGCGCGCCAGCGCGGTCAGCCAGTAGATCCTGCCGCAGAAGAGCAGCTCGGCGATTCCGGGCGCGGCGTGGATGAGCCGCTGCATGTGGCGGTTGGCGATGACCAGGTCGTGCAGGAAGCGCAGCCCCAGGTGTCCGACGAAATATTCGCGCAGGGTTTCGTCGAGGGAGAAGTTCATCGCCGACAGCCGCGGCGTCAGCTCGCGCGCATCGTGCCCGGCGGGAGGTTGCCCGAACCAGGGCGCGATGGGCTCGGAGAAGGTCCACTCGACGATCAGCGTGTTCTCGCCTCGCGCGGCGAAGCACCAGCCCAGCGCCGCCGCCACCGAGCTGCGCCCGGTGCCGCCCTTGCCGAGGACGAAGAGCACGCGAGGGATTTTCGCCATCGAGCCGATCTCGCCGCCTGCCACGCGTCTTGTGTAACATCCGGTCGATGAACTGGCCCGGCTAAGCGCGGCCAGCCCGCTGGGGGACCGCTTGGACCAGGAGACGACTTCCGTCCTCACGCAGATGGTGTTCGCCGCTCCACCCGATCAGGTGTGGGACACGCTCATGTTCTACGAGCAGATCGAGGAGCCGCCGCCGCTCGATCTGCGGCTGCTCCTTCCCGTGCCCACCGGCACGCAGGGGCGCAAGTCGCAGGTCGGCGACGAGGCGCGCTGCCTCTACCAGGGCGGCCACCTGATCAAGCGGGTGACGCGCATCGAGAGCGGCCGCCACTACGGGTTCGAGGTGGTGGAGCAGGCGCTCGAGGTGGGCGGCGGCATCCGGCTCGCGGGCGGCGGGTACACGCTGCGCGAGATCGCCGGCGGCCGGACGGAGGTCACGCTCGCGACCCGCTACGTGAGCCCGAGGCGGCCGCGCTGGCTGTGGAGGCCCATCGAGGCGGCGGTCTGCCACAGGCTCCACCGGCACATCCTCGGCGCGATGCGCCGCAGCGGCGCGCCGGCAACCGCGCAGACGACAGCGAGCCTTTAGGTGACCGCGCTCCTGCCGCCGTTCTGGTTGATCCGCGTCGCGGTCGCGTCGGTGTGGCTGTACGAAGGCCTCTGGTGCAAGCTGCTCGGCCGCGAGGCGCGGCAGCTCCAGGTGGTCGAGGCGGTGCCGCGGCTGGGCCCGAAGGTGGGCGCGCTCTTCCTCAAGGCGCTCGGCGCGGTGGAGGTGGCCATCGCCGTCTGGGCGTTGAGCGGCGTCCTGCCGCTTCCCTGCGCGGTGGCGCAGACCGCGTTGCTCGTCACCCTCAACGCGAACGGCGTGATCTGGGCGCGCCACATCATCCACGACCCCTATGGCATGCTGGTGAAGAACTTCGCCTTCCTGGTGCTGGTCTGGGTGGCCGCGAGCCTCCCGCGATGGACGTGACAGGCGGCAGCACCGCCTGGGAGCGCGGCCGCTTCGACGCGCGCGGCGGCTCCTCCAAGGTGCTCTTCGGGCGGATGTACGAGGACGCGGAGATCGAGCTTTCCGCCTTTCGCCCCGGCGGGCGGATCTTCTCCATCGCCTCGGCGGGCTGCACCGCGATGAAGCTTTCGCCGCTGCACGAGGTGGTCGCGGTGGACATCAATCCCCGGCAGCTCGCCTATGCGGAGCGGCGTCTCGCGGGCGCTCCCGCACTCCGCGGCACCGCGGAGCGGGTGATGGGGTTCGGGCGCGCCTTCGCGCCGCTGGTGGGGTGGCGGCGCGGGCGCGTGCGCGCGTTCCTCGAGCTGGACGACCCGGCGGAGCAACTGGAGTTCTGGCGGCGGCACCTCGACACGCGACGGTTCCGCGCCGCCTTCGACACGCTGCTCTCGGCCACCGTGCTGGGCGCCGTCTACGCATCGCCATTCCTCCGCTTCTTGCCTCGCAACCTGGGCGAGGTGATGCGCGGCCGGATGGAGCGCTGCTTCGGCCTGCATCCGAACCGGACGAACCCCTACGCGCGGGCGCTGCTTCTCGGAGAGTTGTCCCGCGATCCGCCGCCCCCTGCGGGAAGGATCCAGCTCGTCCATGCGGACGCCGCCGGCTTTCTCGAGCGGCAGCCGGCCGCAAGCTTCGACGGATTCACGCTCTCGAACATCCTCGACGGCGCTGACGACGCCTACCGCCGCCGCCTCTACGCCGCGGTGGAGCGCGCCGCCGCGCCCGGCGCGATCATGGTGCTGCGCAGCTTCGCCGACCCGCCCGAACCGCTCCCGACCAACCGCGCCGCGCTCGACCGCGCCATGCTCTGGGGCACGGTGGACGTGAGGCCCTGCTCCGGCCTGGGCTAGGCCGCGGCGGGAGGCTTCGCCTCGGGCGCCCCTGCCGCTGGCGCCTCGTGCTCCACCGGCGTTCCCTCGATGCGCTCGAGCTCCAGCGGGTGCTCGTGCTCCATCCGCTCGCGGCTGATCTTGCCGGTGAAGATGGAGGTGTCGAAGGGGAAGACGTCCGGGCTGAGGTGCGCATTGTAGAGATGCCAGACGATGACCACGAGGAAGGCCATCAGCCCCTCGTAGCTGTGCATCACCTTCGCCGCCGGAATCAGCTGGCCGGGCAGGACGCTCGCGACCAGCGCCGGCCAGAAGAGGATGAAGCCGGTGAAGGTCATGATGAGCGACCCCGCCACCATGCCCCAGTACTCGAACTTCTGCCGGTAGTCGTAGCGGTCGAAGCG
>DATDMU010000295.1:0-2978 GCA_036518615.1 Myxococcales bacterium | reverse complement strand
GCCATGCGGCAGCCCACCTCGGCCGCGCTGGATCGCCTGGCCTCGTTCTGCGAGACCGGCAGGGCCGAGTTTCCCTCGATGACGCTCGAGCGGCGGGACGGCCTCGGCCGCATCAGCTTCCACCACCAGGAGTGGCTCAACGCCGAGGACGAGGAGTACCAGGAGGCCCTCGAGACGCTGGTGGACCTCGCCCTGCTCGACGACGCGATCCGCGCCGTCGTGATGCGCGGCGCACCCATGACGAAGCGGGCCTATGCGGGCCGGCGCGTCTTCGGCGCGGGCATCAACCTCACCAAGCTCTACGAGGGCCGGATCTCGCTGGTGCGCTTCATGCTCGAGCGCGAGACGGGTCCCTTGGCGAAGATCTATCGCGGCATCGCGCGCCAGGATTTCCATCCGGATGCGCCGGAGGACGGCCTGGAGAAGCCCTTCATCGGCGCAGTGGACGGGTTCGCCATCGGCGGCCACTGCCAGCTCCTGCTCATCCTGGATCGCGTTCTGGCCGAGCGCGCCGCGTACTTCAATCTGCCGGCCCTCAAAGAGGGCATCATTCCCGGCCTCGCCAACCTGCGATTGCCGCGCCTGGTGGGCGAGCGCGCCGCCCGCGAGGGCATTTTCTTCAATCGCGATTTCGTGGCGGACAGTCCGCAGGGCCGTCTCCTCTGTGACGAGGTGGTGGAGGGTGACTCCGAGATGGAGCCGGCCGTCGAGCGCGCAGCCGCGGAGCTCCTCGGCGCGGGCACGACGGGCCTGGTCGCGAACCGGCGGGCGCTGCGGGCGGGAGCCGAGCCCATCGACCTTTTCCGCCAGTACATGGCGACGTATTGCCGGGAGCAGGCGTATTGCCTCTATAGCCCTTCGATGATCGACAACCTGGTCCGGAACTGGAAGATGCGCCGGCGCTCCAACGACCAGGACGGGCATTGAAGGCCGGCGCCACTGCCGCGAGGTGCAGATGCAGCTCTGGCAACCACTCGTATCGGCGGTCATCGTCGTTGCGGCGCCCGCCGTCGCTCGCGCCGAAGCCGAAGCCAAGGCGATGCAGCTGGTGGCCCACCACGATCTGGGCGGCAACGGCGACGGCGGCGAGGGCATGGCACTCCAGGAGCGCGACGGCCGGCGCATCCTCTACCTTGCGCATGAGGGCCAGAAGACGTGCCTGAGCGTCCTCGACGTCACCGATCCGAAGGCTCCCGTCCTCGTGAATCAGCTCCCTTCGCCGGGACCCGGCGTCACGCGCTGCAATTCGCTGGGGCTCGCCGGCGACGTGCTCGCCGTCGCGAACCAGACGCAGAAGATCGGCCAGAAGCCGGCCGGGATGTGGCTGCTCGACGTCAGCGACCTCGCTCGAGTGCAGCGCGCAAAGGCCTTGCGCGACTTGAGCCTCGGTTTCTTCGACACATCGGGGCCGAAGTCGCGCGGCGTGCACTGGCTCTGGTTCGTCGACGGCAAGTTCGCGCACCTGGCGACCGGCGCCGCGGACTTCACGCCAACCAATGCGCAGGACGACCAGTTCTATCTCGCCGTCGACGTCCGCGACCCGCGCAGGCCGCGCGAGGTGGGCCGGTGGTGGCTGCCGGGCACTCGCGCCGGAGACGATTGCCTTCCTCGCTGCCTGCCGAAGCGGCAGCGGATCGACGACGGTTACCGCGCCCACGACATCCATATCTATGCCGAGCGGCCCGACCGGGCATACCTCGGCTACATCGACGGGGGCGCGATCGTCCTGGACGTCTCGGGCCTCGCGGAAGTCGCCGCGGGGCGCGCGCAGAGCTTCACGCCGCGCCTCGTAGGCCGGCTCGACTATTCGCCGCCCTTCCCGGCCTGGACGCACACCTTCGAGCCCTTGTTCGGCCGCGGCCTCGCGCTCATCTCGGACGAGGCAGTCAGCGAGAAGTGCGCCGACGCGCCGAAGCTCATCTGGATCGCCGACGTCCGCGACGAGACGAACCCGGTCATCGTCGGCTCCGCGCCTTCGCCGCAGAACGTCTCGGCGCTCTGCACGCGCGGCGGCCGGTTCGGCGCCCACAACCTGCATCCGAACTTCCCGGGCGCGCCGTACGCTCGCCTCGAGAACACCTTCGTCGGGACTTTCTTCAACGGAGGCGTCCGCATCTACCGGCTGGTCGATGCCGGACTTCCAGGCGCTCCTCCGCGCGTCGACGAGATCGGCTTCTTCGTTCCCGAGGCCCCGCCGCGAAATCCCGGCGGAGTGGTTCAGATCAATCACGTGATCGTCGACGATCGGAGGCTCATCTACGTGGACGACCGCGCCACGGGCGGTCTCTACATCCTGAGATACACGGGGAACACGCCGCTCGACTGACGGCGCTGCCAGTCGCTTCCACGCGGCGCCCTCCTGCTTGAGCGAGCGGCCGGCCTTCTCGAGGCCGCCGGGCATGCGCCGTGGGCAACGGCGCTTCCCGACTGAGCAGGGCCAGCCTCGCCGGTAGGAACCGGCGAGTGCCGTCCACAACCTGTGCGCAGTGCGAAAGGAGCACGTCATGCTGCGCAAGTGGGCCGTGATCGGTGGGATCGGAGCGAGTCTCGTCGCCATGCCGCTGTTCGCCGACGAGAAGGAAGAGGCGGGCGAGCAGCATCAGGCCATCACCATGGATCAGCTTCCGGACGCCGTGAGGAGCGCGCTGCAGAAGGAAGCGAAGGGAAAGAAGATCGAGAACATCAAGAAGGAGACCGAAAAGAACGGGCAGACCCGCTACGAGGCGGAAGTGGTCTCCGGCAACAGGGGCACCGACCTCGAGTTCGACGAGAGCGGCAAGGTGGTCGAGCGCCGCAATCACTCCGAGTCGAAGGAGAAGAAGCACCAGCACAAGGAGTAGACAGCATGGTTGGACCAGCGCTCACGCGAGCGTGGGTTACGCGACCCACCTTGTGGAGAGCTGCGCAGAGCCACAGCGGGAGGCTGGTCCATGCAAATGGTGCGCTTCGTCGGTCTGGACGTCCACAAGGACAGCATC
>DATDMU010000294.1:0-3655 GCA_036518615.1 Myxococcales bacterium | reverse complement strand
TTCGCGGTGGGGGCCGTCAACGCCCAGCTCGATCCCAAGGCGCTGGCGCGTCTCACGGGAGACGGCCGCGTCGACCTGGTGCCGCTCAAGGAGGTGCAGCCGCTCACCGGCTACATCCGCGGCGGGGTCACCGTGCTCGGGGCGAAGAAGGAGTACCCGGCGTACGTGGACGAGACGGTGGAGCTGTTCGAGGTGATCTCCGTGTCGGCCGGCGTGCGCGGGACGCAGCTTCTGCTCTCGCCTGCCGACTACCTGCGCGCGGCGAAGGCGAAAGTGGGGCCGCTCACGCGCTGAGCGCGAGCGCGTTCTCCGGGCCGGTAACCAGCGAGACGGCGCGGGCGATGACCTCCGGATCGCGCAGGGCGCGCGAATGGCCGGCTCGCGGAATGGGCAAGAACTGGGCGCCGGGCCAGGCCGCGGCGAGGGCGCGACCTTCGGCGAAGGGCACTTCGCGATCGTCGGGATCGTGCAGGACGGAGAGGCGGGTGCTCGGATCGGCGGCGCGCGCCGCGCGGAGGATGTCGTAGGCGTCGCGGCCGCCGAGCAGCTTGTCCAGGCGGTCCGCCATGGCCTCGGCGGAGCGCGGCGAGAGCCCGAGCGCGGCGCCGAATCCGCGCGGGTAGCGCGGCAGGTCCACCGGCGGCGCGATGAGGACCGCGCGCCGCGCGCCCAGTCCCCGGGCGAGCGCGAGGACGGTGGCGGTGGCGCCGAAGGAGTGGGCGATGACGGCGTGGACCGGGCCGACTCGCCGGCCGAGGTGAAGGATGGCGTCTGCCAGATCGCGCACGTTGGTGCGGGCGCCGCCGGAGATGCCGTGGGCGGGCAGGTCCGGAGCGGCGACGTAGAAGCCGGCGCGCAGGAGTGGAGCGACGAAGCCGGAGAGCTGAGCTGCGTTGCCGTTCCAGCCGTGGAGGAGCAGGACGGTGGGGCCGTTGCCCCTATCCCAGACGGCGAGGTCGCGGCCGCCTCCGGCGACGCGGAAGCGGTGGCCGATCATCGAGCCGGGGATGCGGCGCGGCTTGAGGAAGAGGTCGAGAGCGAGCCGCTGCGCCGTGGAGGGGGCGACCGCGTCGAGGGTCCGGACCGCGGCAGACAGGACACGACCGGTCGTGCTTTTTTGTAGCTCCAGGAGGCTCCTCGGAGTCATGCTCCTCTCCTTCCTTCAGTTGACGGCGCGTGCGCGTTCCACCAGGTGCGCCCAGCCCCTGCGAGCGCGCTTCTCGCAGCGCGGGTCGCGCAGCAGGCGGCGCGCATGGTGGAAGGCGAGGTAGATCCCCAGCACCTCGAAGGCGAACTGCTCGACGTCGAGGTCCCGGCGGAAGTGGCCTGCCTGGATGGCGAGGGTCGCCGCGCGGGCGATGGCCTCGAGCAGGCGGCGCTGCTGGGCGACCACGAACTCGCGGACGCGCCCTTCCTGATCGTCCAGCTCGAAGGCGGCGGCGACGAAGATGCACCCGCCCGGCAACTCCGGATCGCTCGCCCACCGCACCCAGCGGTCGAAGAGCGAATCGAGCCGCGGCAGTCCGCGCCGCTCCTTGAAGGCCGGCGCCATCACCGTCTCGACGAATCGGTCTGAGGCGACCTGGAGCATCTGCATCTGCAGGTCTTCCTTGGAGCGGAAATGCGCGAAGAGGCCGCTCTTGGAAAGACCGAGCTCACCGGCCAATGCGGACAGGCTCAGCCCTTCGAGGCCATCGCGCGCCGCCAGCCGGAAGGCGGTGTCGAGGATGCGGTCGCGCGTCTCCAGGCCCTTCGTCATCGTGCTCATAATAGTACGACCGGTCGTGCTACATGTCAAGCCGTTCGTGCTATAGCCCGACGCGGTGACTGCCCGCCACGAGATGGAGCGCCTCCTCTGGGACCACTCGGGAGTGCGCCGCGTCCCCTCCGCCGCCGCGTTCGACCGTACCGCCGCGCGCCTGCCGCCCGGCATGCTCTTCCGCATCTGCGAGCTCAATCCGCACGGCCCCATCTACCTGGTCCCCACCCCGCCCTTCCTGCGCGCGCTGGCGCGCCGCATCCGCGCCTGCGGCGCGCGCACCGTCCTGGAAGTCGCGGCGGGCGACGGGCACCTGGCGCGCGCCCTTCAACGGATGGCGCCCGACCTCCGCATCCTCGCCACCGACTCGGGCGCCTGGATCCGCCCTCGCGCGCGGATGTCGCCCCGCGAGCGCCGCGCGTTGCGCGGCAGGCAGATCGCCGGCTTGCCGCCGGGCCCCGGCGTCCTGCGGCTCGGCGCGACGCAGGCCATCCGGGCCCTGCGACCCGATCTCGTCCTCGCGAGCTGGGTGCCGCCCGGGCCGCTCCTCGGCCGCATCGTCCGGGCCGCCCCGCTGGTGCTCGAGATCGGCGCCGGCAGCGGCATCACCGGCGACATCCGCTGCTGGCGCTACCCGCACGAGTTCTGCGAGGACCTGGACGCGCTCGGCCGTTGCCGCCTCGACGAGCGCCCCGCGCGTCGACTGCATACGCGCGTCACGCTGTATTGCCGGTGACCTGTCTCCGGACGAGGGCCGTGCGCGCGGGGGTTGCCCTGCACGCGCCAATCCCGAGGATCGCCCGCGTCGGCCCTCATGTCAGGGGCCGGCGGGATACTGCGCCATGACCCGACCGCCAGCACGAGATGCTGGGGCAGGGGGCTGACGCTGGAGTTCAACCGGTTGAACCGGGTTCAAGCGCAGTTCAACCGGTTGAACCGGCGGCGCTCGAGTCGGGCGGCGTCCGGCGTGCGCTCGCCTGCCCGCCCGCCACGCGCCGCGACGGATCCGTGCTTACGCTTGCCGTGGACGACCCACGGGGGACCGGCCCCCTGTGCATCGACCCGAGGTGGGTATGGCCAGACGACGCGCGCTCGCTCGGTGGATCGACTCTCCCTGGCTCAAAGGCGCCGCCATCGGCTACGTCGCCGGCAAGGCGCTGGACTCGGTGAGCATCGCGCTCTACGACCGCGAGGCGCAGTCGGCGCGGGACGCCGAGAACGCCGCGCGCGGATACCGCCACGTCTACGAGGTGGCGGTCGATCAGCTCGCCCGCCTGGGCGGAAGACAGCTCGACCGCGAGGAACAGCAGATCTGGGGGTGGCGCTTCCACGAGGCCACCGGAATCCTGGCGGGGCTGGGATACGCGGCGCTCCGCCGGCGCAACCCGCGCATCGGCGCCGCCATGGGTCTGCTCTTCGGCGCGGGCTTCTTCCTCGTGATGGACGAGCTGATGATGCCGCTCTTGCGCTGGAGCCCGGGACCGCGCGCCTTCTCCTGGAAGGTGCACGCGCGCGGCGCCGCGGCGCACATCGCCTACGGCATTGCCGCCGAGGCGACCGCGCGCGCCCTCGATCGCGCGACCGCCGCGATCTAGCGCATCGTCAGCGCAGCGTGACCAGCGCCGCGTCGGCGAGGTGCGGCGTCTCGTTGAACGAGGCGAGCGAGAAGCGGCTGCCGGAAAAGAGGAACTGCGAGAAGGAGGAATTGCGTACGCGAAACGCCATGGAGAGGGCGGTGTCGTCGTCCGCGCCCAGCGCGAGCTGGACCGCCGCGGCCACCGGCCCCGCCGAGGTGAACACCGCGATGCGCCTGCCGCGCCCTTCCGCCCGGACGATGGAGAGCCCCCTGCGCACCCGGGCGCGGAATTCCAGCCACGACTCCACGCCCGAGGCCTT
>DATDMU010000293.1:0-4738 GCA_036518615.1 Myxococcales bacterium | reverse complement strand
TCGACCCGCAGCACCGACACGTCGCTGGAGAAGCGGTTGGGGACGAAGGCGAACCTGCCGTCCGGCGAGAACTCGATTGCGCGCGGGCCGCAGGGAGGAGCGCGGCAGGCGACGCCGAACGGCTGGTGGGGAATGGGCGCGAGCGCGCCGGTGGACGCATTCACCGCGTAGACGGAGACGTCGTCGGTGTCGCGATTGACGGCGTAGGCGAACTTCCCGGAGGCGGCGAGCTTGACGTCGTAGGGCGTATGCCCCGCCGCGAAGGGCGAGCCCGCGACGGGCGTCAAGGCCCCGCTGGCGGCGACCGCGAATGCCGAGACGCTGTCGCTGCCGGTATTCGCCACGTAGAGGAACCGCCCTTCCGGATCGAGCGCGAGGTTGTGCGGGTTCGCTCCCGTCGGCAGGGTCGAGCCGGCCACCAGCGCGGGAATGCCCGCCGCATCGATCGCGTACGCGGAGACGGTGCTTCCGAACTGGCCGCTCACGAACATCAGCCGGCCGGAGGGATGGATCTCGCAGTAGGTGGCTCCGCCGGGAGCGGCGTCGACCGTGCGCGAGAGCGACAGCATGCCGGTCTTCGCGTCGACCTGGAAGACGGAGATGCTGGAGAGGTCGTTGTTGGCGACGTAGGCGAAGGCCGCCGTGGTCCGGCCCGATCCGCATGCCGCTGCGAGAAGGAAGAGCGCTGCAGTCCCGAGCACGAAGGTGTGCCGCATGGCGGCCTCCGGGTCGTACGGGAAAGTGCCGCGCGCAGATTACGCCGCTTCGGCTCAGTGCGCGCGGGCGAGGAGCTGCCAGAGCAGCTGGGCCAACAGGAGGAAGGCCATGGCCCAGAGGGTCGCGCGCAAGAGCCGCCCGTAGGTCCGGGGCTGCATGCGCGACTGCACCCGCATGCCGGCCAGGACGGCGACCGCCGCGATGGCCGTCAGCGGCACGGAGACGAGGAGAAGGCGGGCCGCACCCGGGTGAGACGCGGTCAAGGACGCCGCCTGCGTGGCCTTGCCGGCGACGAAGCAGAGGTTCAGGACCTGCGTCATGGCGATGGGGTCGAGCTGCAGCGTCATGAAGTAGATGATCAAGGGCGGCGCCGCGACGTTGACCGCGCCGGAGAGGACGCCAGCGACGAGGCCGAAGCCGATGCCCGAGGCGCGAGGGGACCGCGCGATGAACGACCAGTCGAGCAGGCGCAGCCGATGCTGCTCGAGATAGACGACGAGCATGATCGCGAGCAGGAGCTGCAGCGGCGCCGCCGGAGCGGAGACGAGCAGGCGCGATCCCATCACGGTGCCGCAGGCCACGCAGGCGGCGACCGGCCAGTGCCGCCCCACGCTCCTGCCCCACCTTCCGCCGCGCGCGATGCTGAGCAGGTTGACCGCGATGTTGGGAACGACGGTGACCAGCACGGCGGTCTTCACGTCGACGAGCAGCGCCACCAGCGGGGTGGCAATCAGCGGGAAGCCGAGCCCCATGGTGCCGTGCGCGAGCCCGCCGGCGACGGCGATGGCGACGATGGCCGCTGCCGTGGCTGGAGGGAAGCCGAGCGCGCTCAAGCCGGTGGAACCTACCGCAAAGCGGTCCTCGTTGCTGGTAGGCTTTGGCACATGCGCGTGGCGGTGACCGGAGGAAGCGGCCAGCTCGGCACGCTGGTGCTGCGAAGGCTGGCGGACGATCGGAGCATCAAGGAGATCGTCGCCATCGACGTGCGCCCGCCGCTGGTGGTCTCCGGCAAGCTGCGCGACGTGCGCGCCGACGTGCGCGATGTCAGCGTGGGCGGGCACCTGGCCGGGTGCGACGCGCTGGTGCACCTCGCCTTCATGGTGGCGAAACGCGGCGCGCGCGCGCTGCAGGACGACGTGAACGTCCGCGGCAGCGCCAACGTGTTCCGCGCCGCGGTGGCGGCCGGCGTGCGGCGCATCGTCTACGCCTCGTCGGTGGCGGCGTACGGCGCGGTGCCTTCGCCGCTGCTGCCGGTCGCCGAGGACACGCCGCGCACGCGCCAGTCCGGATTCTGGTACGCCGCCGCCAAGTTCGACGTGGAAGAGCAGCTCGACGCGCTGGAGCGCGAGCATCCCGACCTCTCGGTGGCGCGGCTGCGGCCTGCCATCCTGATCGGGCGGCGCATGGACCACCGGCTGGGCGCGCTGATGCGCCGCGGCTACCTGCCCGACTCCGCCGCGCTGCCCGTGGTCTGGGACGAGGACGTGGCCGACGCTTTCCTGCTCGCGCTCAAGTCGGGCGCGCGCGGGGCCTTCAACCTGGCGGCGGACGAGCCGTTGCCTTCGCGCGAGCTGGCGAAGGGCGCGGGACTTCGCGTGGCGCGCATTCCGCGGCGGCTGGTGGCGGCGGTGGAGAAGGTCATCGCGGCGCTGCGCATCCTGCCTCCGGCCGACCCGGGCTGGTCGAGCGCCGGCAGCTACCCGCTCGTCTATTCGGCGGCGAAGGCGCGCGGAACGCTGGGCTGGAAGCCGCGCTGCCCGACCGCGCTCGAGGTGATGCGCTGCTATGCGGAGACCGTCCCGCGAAAGCTCGACCGGCGGATCTCCTTGTTCGTCCGCGCGGCCGATCGCGGATCGCGCAGCCAGCCTCCGCGCCCCGAGCTCAAGGACTACCGCTCGGTCATCCATCTCGACCTCACCGGGCGCGCCGGCGGCGACGTGACCCTGCGGGTGGACGGCGGCCGGCTGCGGCTCTCGCTGGGGGCGCCGCGACCTGCCCAGGCCGCAGTGACGATGAAGGCGGCGACGCTGCTCGATCTCCTCTCCGGCCGCACCGACGTGGCCAGCGCGCAGCTCACCGGCAGGATGCGCGTGGACGGCCAGGGGCACGCGTCGCTGGTGGTCGGCGGCCTCGTGGGCGGGTTCCGTTCTGCGGGCAAGCTTCCCGGGTTCCGCGGCGTCTCGGCGCGCGCGTTGGCGAAATGGATCGGCACATGAAATTTTCCCTGTTCTTCGAGATGCAGCTTTCCCGGCCCTCCCGCGCGAGCGAGGCGCAGATCTTCCGCGACTGCGTGGAGCAGGCCGTGCTGGCGGACCAGCTCGGGTACCACTGCGTGTGGGAGGTGGAGCACCACGGGCTCTACGAGTATTCGCATTCCAGCGCGCCGGAGGTGTTCCTCGCCTTCGTGGCGGCGCGCACGCAGCGCATCCGGCTGGGTCACGGCGTCACGCTGCTGCCGCAGCGCTACAACCACCCGCTGCGCATCGCCGAGCGCATCGCCACCCTGGACATCCTCTCCGGCGGCAGGGTGAACTGGGGAACGGGAAAGTCGTCCTCGCTGGTGGAGCAGATGGCGTTCCAGACCCGGCGCGAAGACCTCCACGAGGAATGGCTGGAGGCGCTGCGGATGATCCCGAAGATGTGGGCGAGCGACGTCTTCGAGCATCAAGGCCGGTTCTTCCAGGTGCCACCCATCCAGGTCATCCCCAAGCCGGTGCAACAGCCGCATCCGCCCATCTTCGCCGCCTGTTCGCGGCCGGACACCGCCGCCCTGATGGGCAGCCTCGGCATCGGCGCCCTGAACTTCGCCTTCGGAAACGACGAGTACCTGACCGAGAAGGTGACCGAGTACCGCGCCGCGGCGGCGAAGGCGCAGCCGGTGGGCCAGAAGCAGACCAACTGGTTCGCCTGCACGCCCGCCACGCTGGTGCTGAAGGACGACGCGCGCGCGCTCCGCCACGGCACCCGCGGCGCGCGCTTCTTCCTCAACGCGATGGGCAAGTACTACTTCGGCGGAGACCGGCCGGTGGGGCTGCTCGACATCCCCCGCGAGGACCTCGGCGATGCGGACCTGGCCGGCGTCCGCGAGCTGCGCAATGCGCCGGGATCGCAGCTCGCCACCATCGTGGGCGACCCGGTGGCGGCGCGCGAGAGCGTGCAGCGGTTCGTGGAGGTGGGAGTGGACGAGCTGATCCTGGTGATGCAGATGGGGACGGTGCCGCAGGAGCTGATCCTCGAATCGGTGCGCACCTTCGCAGAGCAGGTGATGCCGCACTTTCCCGGCTGAGGCCTGCGCCAGATGAAGACCAACGCCGCCCGCATCCTCGACGCGCTGGGCATTCGCTACCAGCTGCGCGACTACGAGGTGGACGAGGAGGACCTGTCCGCGGAGTCGGTGGCGCGCAAGGTGGGGCTGCCGCCGGAGCAGGTGTTCAAGACGCTGGTCTGCCGCGGCGATCGCAGCGGCGTGCTCTTCGCCGTGGTGCCGGGCGACGCGCAGCTCGACTTCAAGGCGCTGGCGCGGCTCTCCGGCGACCGGGGGACGGAGATGGTGCCGCTCAAGGAGGTGCAGCCGCTCACCGGCTACATCCGCGGCGGCGTCACCGTGCTCGGGGCGAAAAAGGAGTACCCGGCGTACGTGGACGAGACGGTGGAGCTGTTCGAGGTGATCTCCGTCTCGGCCGGCGTGCGCGGAACGCAGCTCCTGCTCTCGCCCGCCGACTACCTCCGCGCCGCCAGGGCCAGGGTCGGGCCGCTCACGCGCTGAGCGCGAGCGCGTTCTCCGGGCCGGTAACCAGCGAGACGGCGCGGGCGATGACCTCCGGATCGCGCAGGGCGCGCGAATGGCCGGCTCGCGGAATGGGCAGGAACTGCGCGCCGGGCCAGGCGGCGGCGAGGGCGCGACCTTCGGCGAAGGGCACTTCGCGATCGTCGGGATCGTGCAGGACGGAGAGGCGGGTGCTCGGATCGGCGGCGCGCGCCGCGCGGAGGATGTCGTAGGCGTCGCGGCCGCCGAGCAGCT
>DATDMU010000292.1:0-2230 GCA_036518615.1 Myxococcales bacterium | reverse complement strand
ATCTTGCGCATGGTCTCTCCTCGGGTTTGGGGCTTCCCCGCGGGTAAGACAGCGCACAACTGTGTCCGGTTTCACTCAGCGGTGGCGGCGGGCGTTCAATGCCCAACGGATTTGCTAGTGCAGGGCGGCTCCGGCGACCCCCGCCTTCTGCTGCCGCGCGATCCAGGAGTCGATGCGCTGGTCGAGCACGTCCAGAGGCATCGCGCCGCCGGAGAGCACCTCGTCGTGGAAGGCGCGGATGTCGAACTTCGGGCCCAGCGCCTTCTTCGCGCGTTCGCGCAGGTCGACGATGCGGAGCTGCCCCACCTTGTAGCCGAGCGCCTGCGCCGGCCACGCCATGTAGCGGTCGGTCTCGCTCTGCACCTCCACCTCGTCGATGCCGGAGTTCTGGTGGAAGTAGTCGACGACCTGCTGCCGCGACCAGCGCATGGAGTGGAAGCCGGTATCGGCGACGAGGCGGATGGCGCGCAGCAGGTCATCCTGGAGATGGCCGTACATGCTGTAGGGGTCCTGGTAGAAGCCGGCCTCCTCGCCCAGGCGCTCCGAGTAGAGCGCCCAGCCCTCGATGAAGGCGATGTAGAAGGCGTGCTGCCGGAACTTCGGCAGCGTGGGAAGCTCCTGCGCGATGGAGATCTGCAGGTGGTGTCCCGGCACGCCCTCGTGGTACGCGGTGGTCTCCACGTCGAGGGTGGTGCGCTTCTCGTAGTCGCCGGTGTTGACCATCACGTGGCCCGGCCGCTTGCCGTCGGGCGTGCCGTCCACGTACTGCGCGCCGGAGGCCTCCTTCTCGCGATACGCCTCCACCGGCATCACTTCGACCCTGGCCTTGGGAAGCCGGCCGAAGAACTGCGGGAGCCTCGCCCACATCTGGTCGATGTGCCTGCGATAGAGGTCGAGCATCTCCTGCCGCGACTTCGGGTGCAGCGCGGGGTTCTTCCGGATCGACGCCTCCAGCGACTTGCAGTCGGCAAAGCCCAGCTTGCGCGCGATCTCCAGCATGCGCGCGCGGTCGCGCGCCACCTCGCGCAGCCCGAGCTGGTGGATCTCCTCCGGCGACATCCGCGTGGTGGTGGCCTGCTCCACGTCGTAGGCATAACGGGCGGCGCCGTCGGGCAGCGCCCAGACGCCCGGCTCTGCGCGCCCCCTGGGCGCGTACTCGTCCCGCACGAAGGCGGTGAAGCGCTGGTAGCCGGGCTTCACGCCGTCGCGGATGGCGGCCAGCATCTGCGCGCGGATGCGCGCCTTGTCCGCGTCCGCAAACGACGCAGGAATCTTCTTCGCCGGCTCGAAGAACGGGTTCTCCTCCGGCGCGGCGTCCGCGATCTTTGCCGACTGCCGCGCCACCTGCTCGAGGAGGATGCGGGGCGGCATCAGCTTGTCCGCCATGCCCTTGCGCATCAGATCCGTGACCTGGGAGAAGGCGACCGGCAGCTTGCGCAGGCGGGTCACGTAGTCGTCGTAGTCCTTCACCGTCTCGAACGGCAGCACCGAGACGAGCTGCGGCGCGTTGATGTGGATGCCGCTGAACTGCGAGACAGGCATCTCCCAGTCCTTGAAGCGGACGCCCGAAAGCCCCATTTCGAGCTGGCGCACCATCAGCGCGCGGCTGAGCGCTTCCTGCTCGGGCAAGCCCGCCGGATCGATGGCCTTGAAGCGCGCGAGGAACTGCCGCTGCGCCTCGATGTCCGCCAGCACGGCCTTCTCGGAGAAGTCGGTCAGCTGGTCGTTGTAGCGCTTGTCGCCCAGGATGGAGGCGTACTCCGGGCTGGTCCGCATGGTGTACTCCCACTGCTCGTCGAGCAGGGAAGAGAGCTGCTTGCGGCGCGCGTCCAGCTCCTGTGGGACGACCTGCGCGACCAGCACGGCGGTCAGCATGAGCAGATGGGCCATGGGCTGCTTACGCGCCGCCGCCCCGTGCATTTCGGCCGCTCTGACCCCACGTTCACCTTGGACCACCCCCGATGCACGAATCGCGACGGAGCAGGAAAAGGAAACTGGCGATCCGTACCGACTCGTCTATGGCTGGGCGGCCTTGGCGCGCTCCTGCGCCGAAAGTGAGGGCCGAATGAACTGGAAGTGGATCTCCTCGGTGACGCTCGGCGCGGCGCTCTTCGCCGCAACTCCGGCGCGGGCGGCAAGCTGCAAGAAGGACGTGGACTGCGGGTCGGGTCAGACCTGCTCGAAAGGCATCTGCGTGTCGAAGGCGGCGCGCTCGGCCGGCAGGACGGCG
>DATDMU010000291.1:0-3923 GCA_036518615.1 Myxococcales bacterium | reverse complement strand
CGCCGACTACATCGACCACGTGCTCTCGCGCATCACCTTCGGCGGCGCCATCTACATCGCCGCCGTCTGCGTGCTGCCCAGCATCCTCATCACCAAGTACAACGTGCCCTTCCAGTTCGGCGGCACCGCGCTCCTCATCGTCGTCGGCGTGGCCCTGGATACCGTCCAGCAGATCGAGAGCCACCTCATCACCCGCCATTACGAGGGTTTCACCGGCCCGCGAGGGCCGCGCATCCGCGGCCGCCGCGACACCATGGGGGCGCCGGCAGCGGCGTAGCCACCAACATTACCTGGGGGCAGCGTGAACCTGATCTTCCTCGGACCGCCCGGAGCAGGCAAGGGAACGCAGGCGAAGCGGCTGATCGCGCGCCTCGGCATCCCCCAGCTTTCCACCGGCGACATCCTGCGCAAGGCGGTGGCGGACGGCACGCCGCTGGGAAAGCAGGCCAAGGCGCTGATGGACGCAGGCAAGCTGGTCCCCGACGAGGTGGTGAACGGCATCGTCGACGAGGCGCTGGCCAGCCCTGCCTGCGCCAAAGGCTTCCTGCTCGACGGCTTCCCCCGCACCGTGCCGCAGGCCACCGCGCTCGACGAGATGCTGCAGCGCCGCGGCCGCAAGATCGAGCACGTCGTCGAGCTGCGGGTTCCGGAGGCCGAGTTGATGAGCCGCCTGGCCGGACGCCAGACCTGCCCGAAGTGCCAGACCCCGTACGGCAAGGACTCGCCGCCGAGGAAGCCGGGCATCTGCGACAAGGACGGCGAGAAGCTGATCGTGCGCCCGGACGACCAGCCGGACCGCGTCCAGAAGCGCCTCGAGGAGTACCGGGCGAAGACCGCACTGCTCACCGGTTACTACAACTCCCGCGGCGTCGTGCGCGGCATCGACGCGATGGGTACCGTGGAGGACGTGGAGCGGCGCATCGTCCAGGCGCTGAAGGGTTGATGGCGGGCGGCATCGAGATCAAGACGGCCGACGAGATCGCCTACATGCGCGAGGCGTCGCTGATCGTCTACGAAGTGCTGGAGGAGCTGGCCAACGCCGCCGCGCCCGGCGTCACGCTGGAGGAGCTGGACGCCATCGCCGAGCGCGAGACCGTCCGCCGCGGCGGCATCTGCGCCTTCAAGGGGCTCTACGGCTTTCCCAAGAACGTCTGCATCTCGGTGAACGAGCAGGTGGTGCACGGCATCCCCACGCGGCGCAAGCTGGTCGAGGGCGATCTGCTCAAGCTGGACTACGGCGTCATCAAGCACGGCTACTACGGCGACTCGGCGCGGACCGTCGCGGTGGGCAAGGTCTCGCCGGACGCAGCCCGGCTCCTCGAGGAGACGCGGCTCGCGCTGGAGAAGGGCATCGCCGCCATGACGCCCGGGAACCGCATCAGCGACATCGGCGCGGCCATCGAGGCGCACGTCACGCCCTTCGGCTACGGCATCGTCCGCGACTACGTCGGGCACGGCATCGGCAAGAAGCTGCACGAGGATCCGCAAGTTCCCAACTACGGTCCGGCGCTCTGGTCGCGCGGACAGCCCAACCCGCGCATGCGCCCCGGCATGGTCCTCGCCATCGAACCGATGATCAATCTCGGCACCCACGAGGTGGAGACGCTGCCCGACGGCTGGACGGTCGTCACCCGCGACGGCAAGATCTCCTCGCACTGGGAACACACCATCGCCGTCACCGAAGAGGGGCCTCGCGTCCTCAGCCGGCCCTGAACCCGCACTCCGGAATCCCCTCATGACCCTGCTCGCAACGCTCCTGGCCGCCGGCCACCTGTACCTCTTCCAATGGCCCGACGCGCCGGCGCGGCTGCTCATGCTGCTTCCCGCGCAGGGCGAGGACGCCTGCGGGGTGGGGCCGGTGAACTTCGGACCTTCCGACAATTCCTGGAGCAGCGGCAGCGCCGGCACGCACCCGGACTGCGGGTTCCGCCAGTCGGTCCTTCCCGGGTCGCTCCTGCCGCTGTGGGTGGACGCAGGCAAGGCCAAGCCGGGCGTGCAGCTGGAGGTGGCCTGGACTCTTTCTGGCGGGGGCGCGAGCGGCAAGAGCCATTCCGAGACGCTCACGGCGGAGCCCGTCGCCGCCGGCGATCTGAAAGCCTCGCCCGCGGGCCTGCACGCCACCGCGGGCAAGGTGAGGGGCAACGTGCGCGTGGAGGTGAAGAACGGCGGCAACGAACCGGTGCTGCTCGGCGACGCCGTGGCGGCGAGGACGCGGCCGAAGGACACCTGCGTCGGCGGCGGTCCCCAGGTGCTCCTCAAGCCCGGCGAGACCCTGGTCGACGTGCGCCCGGGCCTGCTCTCGCCCTCCATGCAGGTGTGGGCCGCGGCCTTCACCGGCCCGAACCAGTGCAGATGGGTGGAGGTGCAGCGCAAGGCGCGCTAGAGCTTGTCGAAGTGGAACGCCGCTCCCACCGCTAAGTTCCATTCGTCGTTCTCGCGCGTGCGCAGCGAAAGCATCGGCGCGACGTGCTCGAAGAGCCGCAGCTCGGTATCGAGCGACCACCCCTGCAGCCCGAGGCCGGCGTGAAGGTCGAGATAGCGGCTGGAGTGCCCGAGCCCGACGGTGAAGTCCGGGGTTCCCACGGCGACCCTGTCCGCCGCGAAGGTGCCGAACGCGTGGATCTCCGGGACCCCGAGCCAGAGGAGCCCCGAGGGAATTACCAACGAATTCCCGCTGCCACCGAGGGCCCGTCCCGTCCGCACCCCCCCAAGCCCAAGCTCGAACCCGCCGTACGCGAAGTGTCCGCCGCCTCGCGCGGCGACCGTCCAGGCGCGGTCAGGACCTCCCGATCCGCTGCTCGGACTGCCTGTCGCAACGCTCGCATCGAGCGCGCCGGTGGCACCCGTCTCCGCGTCGCGATAGCGCACTTTCGCCGCGAAGGTGGTCTCCCGGTAGGCGGTCTTCGGGGTGTCGCAACCGCCGCCCTGGTACGAACCGGTTCCGACGGTGCCGCTCGCCTCGAGCCCCGGCTGCGGCGGCGCGGCGATGGCGATCACAGAGAAGCCACAGAGGGCGCGCCGCAGCATGGAGATGGGACCATGCGGGCGCCCGGCGGGTCACTTGCCTCGCAAGTGCCTGTCTTGACAAGGCGCGGCGGCGCTGTTACAAGCCGCGCTCCCTTCGGTCCGGGTGGCCCCGGCGGCGTCGAGCCGCGGTTGGGGGTGCGGAGCGGAAGGAAAGCGATTTCCGGTGGTTTTCGTCCCGGCTGGAGGAAGCCGTGAAGGTCCGTGCTTCGGTGAAGAAGATCTGCGTGAAGTGCAAGGTGATCCGCCGCAAGGGCGTGGTCCGCGTGATCTGCTCCGCGAATCCCCGTCACAAGCAGCGGCAGGGCTGAGGAGCATCCATGGCGCGTATTGCAGGCGTTGACCTTCCCCGCGAGAAGCAGATCCAGATCTCGCTCACCTACCTCTACGGCATCGGCAACACCACCGCGCGCAAGATCTGCGAGCTGGCGCAGCTCGATCCGACGCGGAGGACCAAGGACCTGACCGACGACGAGGTCCACCGCATCCGCGAGACGCTGGAGCAGGGCTTCAAGGTCGAAGGCGACCTGCGCCGCGAGACCAGCCTCAACATCAAGCGCCTCATGGACCTGGGCTGCTATCGCGGCCTCCGCCACCGCAAGGGGCTGCCGGTCCGCGGCCAGCGCACCCACACCAACGCCCGCACCCGCAAGGGTCCCAAGCGCGGCATCGTCCGCCGCGTCGCCGCGGCTCCCGCCAAGTAAGGACACACGCACATGGCCGAAGAACAGAAGCCGCCCGCCGCACCGCCCGCCGCGCCCGCAGCAGCAGGCGCTGCGCCTGCCGCCGCCGCCGAGCGCAAGGGCAAGAAGAAGACCAAGAAGAACGTGCAGACCGGCATCGTCTTCATCCAGAGCACGTTCAACAACACCATCATCACCATCACCGACGTCTCCGGG
>DATDMU010000290.1:0-7260 GCA_036518615.1 Myxococcales bacterium | reverse complement strand
ACCACGCGGGTGAGCGTGCGGTGCCCGCGGCCGGTGGTGAGGAAGAGCAGGATGGGCAGCGCGCCCACCAGCGCCATGGCGTCGTGGTTGGGGTCGGCCATCACGCCCAGCCAACGCCCGCGGAAGCCTTCCACCAGGAGCTCGTCGTGCATCCAGTTGTTGAAGGTGCCCCAGCCCGGCGCGATGGCGGCGAAGGCATACAGCGCCAGCGCCACCCGCAGGCGGCGCGGCGTATCGATGCCGTTGGCCAGCGCCACGAAGAAGAGGAAGTGCTTGGCCACCTCGGCAGCGCCGGCGACCGAGTTCTGCGGCGCGATCGACCAGATGGGCGAGAGCACCGCCGAGCCCGCGTAGACCGCGAGCAGCGCCGTGCGCCATCCCATCCAGAGCGGCTGGTTGGAGAGCACGCGGCGCACCAGCAGCGCCGAGAGCCCCACCACCGACAGGACCGCCGCGAGATGCAGCGGGTCCAGCGCCGGGAACCACTGCGCGGGCGACAGGTAGAGCTGCGCCGCGAACAGCGCGATGGCGCCGAAGGCGAGCTGCCCCGCCTTTTCGGCCTGCCAGCGCCGCGACGCGACCTCGGGGACGCTTTGGTAGGCTGCTGTCTGCACGCCGGCCAAGCTATGCATCGCCCGCCCGGCGCGCCCGCTCCCCGGCGGCAACGTCGCGTGGACGACACCCAAAACCATCCAGCAATCCGCTCGTGCACACGTAGAGGAGCCCTGCGCGATGTCGCTTCCCGCGGCAGGGCTGCCAGGCGGCGCGGCGCCTGCCTGGACGCCTCTTCCACGTGCTGCACGGCGCCGCTCTGCCCGTAGAGCACGAATTCTCCCACAGGATCGGGATTCGCGGCGATCGGCCGCATGTGGACGCGCTGGCGGCGCATCTGCCGCCGGGTAGGTCTGCGCCCGCGCAAGACCCCGATCCCCCGATAGACACACGGCTTTGGGCACGGCGCTGCACCCCGGCTGTGCAATAAGCCGCAAGCCACCTGAGTTGGCCATCCGGAACGAGGAACCCCCGCCGTTCCGGGAAGCAGCCAGCCAAGGAGGCTCAACGTGAAGACGCTCCCCCTGTTCGTCGCTCTGCTCGCCGCAGGATCCGCATCCGCAGCTCAGGTCTGGGTCGCCCCGGCGGCACAGAAAGTCCGCCCCTCCACGCAGCCCCCCGCTGGCGCAGCCGCGGTGGCGAAGATCGCAGCCGCGAAGAACGAGTTCGAAGCCTTCCACGTGGTGGTCACCGGCGCCGCGAGCGGCGTCTCGATGAGCCTCGACGCGCTCAAGGACGCCGCGGGCCACAGCATCTCCGGCCGCGACATCGTCCTCTACCGCGAGGCGCTGCTCGACGTGCCCCAGCAGACCGGCGGCGACGGCGCCGCGGGCCAGTGGCCCGACGCGCTCATCCCCGACGTCGATCCCATCGCGGGCGAGAAGCGCAACGCGTTTCCCTTCGACGTCCCCGGCAACGAGAGCCGCGCGGTGATGGTGGACGTGCACGCGCCGCAGGGCACGCCGGCGGGCAAGTACACCGGCACGCTGCACGTCACCGGCGGCGTGACCCAGGACGTGCAGGTCGAGCTGACGGTGTGGGACTTCGAGGTCCCCTCCACCTCCACGCTCCGCACCGCCTTCGGCATGGCGTGGAACGGCCCCTGCATGGGCCACGGCGACGCCAACTGCTCCGGCGGCGACGCGGACATGGCGCTGCGCGCGCGCTACGTCCAGGCCGCGCTCGACAACCACGTCTCCATCCACACGCCGTACTTCACCGCGACGGTGGACGCGAACGGCAACGCGAACTGGGGCTCCTTCGACCAGTACGTCGGCCCGTTCCTCGACGGCACCGCCGACACCCGCCTGGCCGGCGCCAAGCTGACGGCGGTGAGCGTGAACGGCTCCATCGCCGCGCCGGCGGTGAAGGGCTGGTCGCAGCACTTCAAGGACAAGGGCTGGACCTCCACCACCCTCTTCGCCTACGTCTGCGACGAGCCGCCCCTCACCTGCCAGTGGTCGGACATCCCCGGCCGCATCGACGGCGTGCACCAGGGCGACCCCTCCATGCCTACGCTCGTGACCACCACCACCTGGGAGGCGCAGGCCCACGGCGTCAGCGGCATCGATCTCTTCGTGCCGGTGATCAACTTCGTCGAGGGCAAGCCCGGCAGCAACGAGGCGGGCAACCAGCGCTCGAAGTTCGGCGACAACACCTGGTGGTACCAGAGCTGCATGAGCTTCGGCTGCAGCGCGGTGGGCGGCGGGCGCGACAGCACCGGCGAGACCGGCTGGCCCACCTACGCCGTGGACTCGGACGGCACGCGCAACCGCGCCATGGAGTGGATGTCGTTCAGCTACGACATGACCGGCGAGCTCTACTACGAGATGACCATGGCGTACTTCAAGGGCGATCCCTGGACCAACCAGACCGCCTTCGGCGGCACCGGCGACGGCACCCTCTTCTACCCCGGCACCACCGCGCGCATCGGCGGCAAGACGGAGATCCCGGTGGAGTCGCTGCGCCTGAAGGGCATCCGCGACGGCATGGAGGACTACGAGCTGCTCGCGCTGGCGAAGAAGCTGGGCGCGGGCGAGCAGGCCAAGGCCATCGCGGCCGGCCTGTTCCCCAAGACGTACCAGTCCACCGTCACCCCCGCCGCCCTGGACAGCGCGCGCGCGGAGCTGGCGGCGCTCATCCTCCACGCGCTGGGCAAGGACACCGCTCCGGCCGCCGACACGGGCTCCGCCAGCACCGGCGGCAGCGCGGGCGCCGGCACCACCTCGTGCGACACCACGGCGTGCGACTCGACGCCCGCCGGCGCCGCCACCGGCGCGCAGCCGAAGCTTGCGGATCAGCTCGGGGCGGGCGGCTGCTCGAGCAGCGGCGTGCAGTCGCTGTGGCTGGCGCTGCCGGTCTTCGCGGCGTTCGCGATGCGGCGGCGGCGCAGCGGCGCGCGGGTTCAGCGCTGAGGGAACGGGTTTAGGTTTAGGTTTAGGGAACGGGGCGGTCCGAGAGGGCCGCCCCTTCTTTTTTCCCTGTTCGTTTGCGGGACGGGAAATCCCGATCCGGATCAGGCGGCGGGGGTGGGTCTCCTCTGGGCGCGGCTGGCACGGGTCTCGCTCCATGGGTCCTTCGAAAGGAGCACCACATGCGCAACTTCCGCGATTGGCTCTTCCCGGTGTCGCTCTTCGCCGTCTGGACGGTCACCACCGCCTACACGCTCTCGATCATCTCGACCGGTGTGATCGTCTGACGATGCCCCCTGCGAGAAGCGCAAACGCGAGCCGAAGCCGCTCAGGCCGCCCTGCTCCGTCTCCCCGCGCCGGCGAGAACGGCCGACAGCCGCTTGCCGACCTCGGGCCACAGATACCCGCGCTCCAGCACGCGGCGCCTTCCCGCCTCTCCCATCGCCGCGCGCCGCGGCGGGTCGTCGAGCAGCTCGGCGATGGCCTGCGCCAGCGCCGAGGCATTGCCGGGTGGCACGCAGATGCCGGCGTCGCCCAGGATCTCCGGCACCGCGCCCACCTGCGTGCCGATGCACGGCACCTTGCAGAGCATCGCGTCGAGGTAGGCGATGCCGAACGGCTCGCGCAGCGTGGGCAGCACGAAGACGGTCGCTTCCGAGAACAGCCGCTCCATCGACTCGAAGGGCACCAGCCCGACGTTGGTGGCGCCCTCCGGCAGCTCCAGCTCCCCGGCAGGTCCGGCGATCAGCAGCCGCAGCGAGGGCCGCATCGAGCGCAAGAGCGAGAACGCCTCCAGAAGGCCCGGGCCGCCCTTGCGCCGCCAGTCCTTGCCGACGAAGAGGATGGTCTGGCCGTCGTCGGCCCTGTGCGGCTCCTCCTTCGGCACCACGTTGGCGCCGGCGCGAACCACGTGCACCATCGAGGGATCCACGCCGTAGTCGTCGACCAGCGAGTCGCGCACCAGCTCGGAGAAGGTCGCGATGCCGAGGGCCCGGTGGTACGTCTCGCGCTCGCGCGCGATCCAGGCCTTGCCGAAGACGATGTGCGCGCCGATGTCCGCCTCCGGCACCGGCGGCTGCCGCTCGGCGAGGCGGCAGGTGTTGTCGAGCAGCAGCACGTAAGGGAAGCGCGCCGGCCGCCCCGGCGCGAAGAGCGCGCCGTTCTGCAGCACCACGTCGGGTCTCGGGTCCAGCGCGTCGAGCAGCTCGCCCGCCCGGTGCGAGTGCTGGTCGAAGGCGTAGACCGTGTTCCAGCGATGGTGCATGAGCTGCGGGCCGAACTGGAGCGCGCTCGCCGCCAGCGAAAGGAGCACGCGCGGCGTGGGCCGCGGCAGGCGGGTGCGCGGATCGCGAAGGGCGAGCAGCGCCGTGGGATCCACCCGCACCAGCTCGTGTCCCAGCGCCGCGAGCGCGCGGGTCACGTTCGGGGTCACGCCGCTCTGGTTGCCGTAGTTGACGTAGGCAACCCGCATCACGCCGCCTCCTGGATGACCGAGAGGGCGGGTTTCCTCTGCGGAAGCCAGCTCCTCACCGGCGGCAGGACGCCCATCAGGCGCAGGGCCACGAGATAGACCGCGGCGAACGCCAGCCCGCAGGCGAAGAGCTGCAGGAGCAGCGGCCCGCCCGCGAGGTGCAGCGCCAGCGCGCCCGGCACGACGGCCATCGCCGCGGCGGCGATCTGCAGCCACAGCTCGCGCGGCATGGCCCCGACGATGCTGGTTCCGAACAGCCGCGCCGCGCGGCGCAGGAGGATGACGCGGCAGCTCTCCTCGGCGCAGATCCACCCTCCAAGCGCGCCGATGGGACCGAACAGGCGCAGCCCCAGCCACACCAGCGGCACCGTGAGCGCGAGCTTGAGCGCCGCGACGCGGAACATGAACCGGTTCTGCGCCCGGGCGCGCATCACGCCGTCGAGCGGCAGCGCGGCCATGGGAATGGAGACGATGGCGAGCCGGAAGATGGGCACCGCGCCGAGATAGCGGTCGGTGAAGAGGAAGCTGATCAGCACCGGCGCCGCGATGCCGAGGACGGCCATGGTGGGGACGAAGACGAAGGAGAGCCGCGCCACCGCCTCGCGGAAGAGCTGCAGCGCGCCGGCGTTGTCGTGCTGCGCGTCGTGCTCGGCGATGCCCAGCTGGAGGATCTCGCTCACCGGCGTGTAGAGCATGTCGATGATGGGGAGCTGGAAGCAGCCCACGCTGTACACGGCGAAGGCGGCCGCGGTCACCGAGGCGCTGACCAGGTAGCTGTGGAACTGCTGCTGGGGAATGACCAGCGCGAAGGCGGCGCCGAAGGGCAAGGCGTAGGCGAGCTGGCGGCGCAGGTCGCGGGGCAGGATGACGAGGCCGCGGCCGGCGAGCGCGATCCAGCACGCCACCGCCTTCGCCGCGGTGGCGATGACCACGCCGACGAACGCTCCCGCGACGGTGTGGGTGAGGAGCGCGCCGGCGAGCATGCAGACTGTGTAGAACGCCTCCGACGCCACCCGCACCACCGCGCTGGCCTTGATGCGGCCCCTGGCCATCCAGGCCAGATCGAAGCACGACGCCGCCAGCTTGAACCCGGTGAACGCCGCGATGGACGGCATCAAGGCGGCGAGGGCGGGATTGTGGAAGGCCGAGGCGACGAGCGGTCCGCAGGCCAGGAGCAGGGCGGCGGCCAGCCCTCCCAGCGCGGTGGTGAGCAGGAGGGCGTGCGATTCCCAGGCCCGCGTCTTCGACGGCTCGCGCGGCACGAAGTAGACGAGGCTCTGGTTCAGCCCCAGCGGCAAGACGAGGAACAGCGTGTTCGAGAGCAGCCACGCCTGCTTGAACGTCCCGTAGTCGGCCGGGAGGAGCACCCGGGCCAGCACCATCGGAATCGCGAACGTGACCGCCGCCACCCCCAGCCGCGCGACCATGAGCGGCCCCGCGCGCCGCAGGATGGAACCCTGTCGACCTTCGTGCATCCCCCCTCCTGGTGAGAAACACGATGTGCAGCCGGCGACGATCGGACAACCCGCTGCCTGACGCAGCGCACAACGGGATAGAATGGAGAACATGAAGACCAAGTCGGAGCTGCTCAAGGACGCGCGCGTCGCGGTGCCCGAGGTGACCCCCGCCGAGCTGTCGCGGCAGTCGCCGCGCCCGGTGATCATCGACGTGCGTGAACGGCAGGAGACGGACGCCGGGATGCTGCCGGGCGCCAAGGCGGTGCCGCGCGGCTTTCTCGAGTTCCGCATCGAGGAGGCGGTGCCGGATCGGGGCGCGGACGTGGTGCTCTACTGCGCCGGCGGAACCCGCTCGCTCCTGGCGGGCAGGACCCTCAAGGACATGGGCTACACCCGCGTGCGCAGCATGACCGGCGGCTTCTCCGCCTGGAAGGACGCGGGGCTGCCGCTGGAGATTCCGGTCCGGCTGAACGAGGCGCAGCGCGCGCGCTACAGCCGCCACCTGCTCATCCCCGAGGTGGGCGAGGCCGGACAGGCCAGGCTGCTCAAGTCGAAGGTCCTCCTGATCGGCGCGGGGGGACTGGGCTCACCCACTGCGCTCTACCTCGCCGCCGCCGGCGTGGGGCGGATCGGCCTCATCGACGACGACGTCGTGGACGAGTCGAACCTCCAGCGGCAGATCCTCCACACCACCGACCGGGTGGGGATGGCGAAGACGGAATCGGCGAAGAAGACGCTGCAGGCGCTCAACCCGGAGGTGGCCGTCGACGAGCACCGCATGCGGCTGAACCGCGACAACGCCATGGAGCTGTTCGCGAAGTACGACATGGTGGTGGACGGGTCGGACAACTTCGGCACCCGCTACCTGGTCAACGACGCCTGCGTCCTGCTTTCGAAGCCCAACGTGCACGGGTCCATCTTCCGCTTCGACGGGCAGGCCACCACCTTCGTTCCCGGAGGCGGGCGACCCTGCTACCGGTGCCTCTTCCCGGAGCCGCCCCCGCCGGAGCTGGCGCCGAGCTGCCAGGAGGCGGGCGTGCTGGGCGTCCTGCCCGGCATCATCGGGCTCGTCCAGGCGGTGGAAGCCATCAAGCTGCTGCTCGGCCGCGGCGAGCCGCTGGTCGGCCGCCTGCTCCTCTACGATGCGCTGGAGCAGAAGTTCCGCGAGGTGAAGTACGCGCGGGACCCGGCCTGCCCCGCCTGCGGGGACCACCCGATGCAGGAGCTGTTGCCGGAGTACACCGAGGCGAGCTGCGCGGTGGCTCCCCGGCACTAGTGCCGGAGGTCAGCCGTACGACTTTTCCTGCTTCTCCTGCTCTTCCTTGCAGCGGATGCACATGGTCGTGACCGGCCGCGCCTCCAGCCGCTT
>DATDMU010000289.1:0-5111 GCA_036518615.1 Myxococcales bacterium | reverse complement strand
CGGCGAAGGCGGCCTCTCCTTCGCGGTCCGCGGCACCGCCGCCCGCCCCAGCGGCCCGGCGGAAGGAACCACCGGCCCCGCCCTGCAGCTTCTCCAACTCGCCTGCCCGTTTCTGGCCTACCGCGGCCTCTCCGCTGCGGACGTGGACACCGCGTTACGCGCCCTGGCGATGCAGGTGGGGGCGGATCTGACGGCAGGGTCGGCCCTGGGCAGGCTGGACGACCGCGTGGTCTACGTGCTCGGCGCCGGCCCGCGCGACACGGCGCGCCCGCAGCTCTGGCTCTACAAGGACACCGCGGCGCCGGCCAGGCTCATCGGGCAGGGCGGCCTCGACCTGCGCCTGCTGCAATACGGCAACCCCGCCGCGGCGGACTGGTTCCCCCGCGTGCTGGAGCTGTGGAACGCGGGGCAGCTTGCGGCGCGGTTCGAAGTGCTGGAGACGAAGGGCGCGCGCGGAGCATCGGAGGAAGAGGAAGACGATTCCCGCGAATGAGCTGTTCGCAGTTGCGCTGAACGTCCCCGCGGGAGACGGCGTCTTCACCTACCGGATCGCGCCGGAGCTGGGCGAGGCCGCGCCGGGCCGGCGCGTGCTGGTGCCGCTGGGGAGGCGCCAGGCCACCGGCGTGGTCGTGGGGGCAGGCGTGCCGCAAGCGGAGGTGCGGGACGCCATCCGCCTCCTCGACGAGGCGCCGCTGCTCACCGCGGAAGTGGTGGAGCTGGCGCGCTGGGCGGCCGCGCACTACCTGGCGCCGCTCGGCCCGGCGCTCAAGGCGGCCCTTCCGCCGGGCATCGAGGTGCGCGACGTGCTGGTGCCGCACCTCACCGAGGCGGGGCGCGCCCTGCTCGAGTCGGGACAGCTCGACCTGCCAGGGCAGGAAGAGGCGCAGCGGCGCGCGCTGCGCAAGGCCGCATCGGGCGCGAGGCTCTCACGAGCGCAGGCCGCCGCGCTGGCGCGGCAGGGCCTGGTCACGCTCCATCGCGAGGAGGCCCGGCCCCGCGTGGCGGACCCACGGGTCGAGGTTGCACAGGCGGCGGAAGGCGCATCCGCGGACGCCGTCCGCAAGGCGCCGCGGCAGGCCGAGGTGTTGGCGTGGCTCCTCGCGCGAGGCGGGCCGGTGCCGGTGGACGAGCTGCTCGCCGCGTTCCCCCGCGCGCGGCCGCAACTGCGCGCGCTGGTCCGGCGCAACCTCGCGAGCATCGGGCGGGTCGCCGCGGGCGCTGCGGCGCTGCAGGATGCACCGTGGGGCGACCAGCGCCATGACCCCACGCCGGCGCAGTCGAAGGCGCTCTCCCAGCTGGTCGCCGCGGTGGACGCGCGCGCCTTCGCGCCCTTCCTTCTCCACGGCGTCACCGGCAGCGGGAAGACCTGGGTGTACCTGGAGGCCATCGCGCACGCGCGCTCCCGCGGGCTGGGCGCGCTTGCGCTGGTGCCCGAGATCGCGCTGACGCCGCAGCTCGCCGGCCGCTTCCGCGCCCGCTTCGGCGACGACGTGGCGGTGCTGCACTCCGGCCTCTCCGAGAGCGAGCGCCTGGGCGAATGGCGCCGCGTCCGCGACGGCCGCGCCGGCATCGTCGTGGGCGCCCGCAGCGCGGTCTGGGCGCCGGTGACGAATCTCGGCATCCTCGTCGTCGACGAGGAGCACGAGCCCTCCTACAAGCAGGAGGACCGGCTCCGCTACCACGCGCGCGATCTTTCGCTGGTCCGCGCGCAGAAGGCCGGGGCGGTGGCGGTCCTCGGGAGCGCCACGCCGTCGCTCGAGACGCTGCGCCGCGCCCACGAGGGCAAGCTGCGCACCCTCAGCCTGCCGGAGCGGGTGGACTCCCGCCCGCTGCCCGCGCTGACCCTGGTCCGCCGGCGGGTCTCCGACGAGCTGCTCACCCCCGAGCTGTCGGCCGCGCTGCGCGAGGTGCTGGCGCACGGCGAGCAGGCCATCCTCTTTCTCAACCGGCGCGGCCATACCCGGACGCTGATCTGCGCCTCGTGCGGCGCGGCGGTGGGATGCCCCAACTGCTCGGTCGCGCTGGTGCTGCACCGGGCCGGCAGCGAGAGGCTGCGCTGCCACCTCTGCGGGCACGACCAGCCGCCCCGCGCGGGATGCGCCGCCTGCGGAGGCACCAGTCTGAGCGCGTTCGGAGGAGGCACCGAGAAGGTGGAAGAGCAGCTCGAGGCGGTGGTTCCGGACGCGCGAATTGCCCGCCTCGACCGCGATGCTGCCGGCGGCCCCGGCCAGGCCGCGGCCGTGCTCGCCCGCTTCGCGCGGCGCGAGCTGGACGTGCTGGTCGGAACGCAGATGGTCGCCAAGGGCCACGACTTTCCCGGCGTGACCCTGGTGGGCGTTCTCGACGCGGACGGCCCCATGCACCTGCCGGACTTCCGCGCCGCGGAGCGCTGCATCCAGCTCCTGACCCAGGTCGCAGGCCGCGCCGGGCGCGGGCTCGCTCCAGGCCGGGTCCTGGTGCAGGCGTTCCGTCCCGACGCGGTCAGCCTGGACTATGCGGCCTTTGCCCGCGCCGAGCTGCAGCGCCGCGAGCAACTCCACTTTCCCCCCTTCTCCCGGCTGCTCGCCGTCCGCCTGCAGGGCAACTCCGAGCCCGCCGTCCGCGGCGCCGCCGAGAGGCTCGCGGCGGCGGCGAGGGCCCTGTCGGGAAGAGGCGAGCCCGTCGACGTCCTGGGTCCGGCGCCTGCTCCGCTCGCCCGCATCCGCGGCAAGCATCGCTGGCAGATCCTCCTGCGGGCGCGCGATCACGGACCGTTGCACAGGGTTGGCCGGGCGCTGCGTTCCGGCCATCGGGTCGCGGGGGTGGAGCTCGCCCTCGACGTCGATCCGGTCGCGCTCCTCTGAATCGAAGCGACCCTTCGGGAATCCATTCTGGCGGCAACGTCCGCCTCATGGATATACTGACCATCTGGAGAACGGCCGCACGCTGGAGGAGCGACCAAGCATGGCCCTGCGCGAGATCCTGATCTGGCCCGACCCCCGCCTCAAGCAGAAGGCCAAGCCCGTGGGGGACGTCGACGCAAAGGTCCGCAAGCTCTGCGACGACCTCGCCGAGACCATGTACGAGGCCAACGGGGTGGGCCTTGCGGCACCGCAGGTCGGCGTGCTCCAGCACATCATCGCCATGGACGTGGACCAGCGCGCGCCCGAAGGCGAGGAGCCGAAGAAGAAGGGCGAGGGGCTCTTCTGGCTGATCGACCCGGTGCTCAAAGTGGCCGAGGGCGAGTTCACCTACAGCGAGGGCTGCCTCTCCATCCCCGACGAATACGACGACGTCACGCGCTTCGCGCACATCGTGGTGGAGTACACGGACCGCGACGGAAAGCGGAAGCGCAAGGAAGCCGACAGCTCGCTCCTCTCCGTGTGCGTGCAGCACGAGATGGACCACCTGCAGGGAAAGCTGTTCGTCGATCACCTGAGCGCGCTCAAGCGCGAGCTCATCCGTCGCCGCATGAAGAAGCTGAAGGCGCAGCGCGAAGCCGAGAGGAAGGGCGAGTCCACCGCCCTGTAGTCGTCGCCGGCAAGCGCCGGGAAGTCGCCCGGCCTGTGAGGAACGCGGACCATGCTCGCGCTGCTCGCCTTGCTGCTGTGTGCTCCCTCCGCGGGTCAATTGCTCGATCTGCGCCAGGGGACCTTGACCTATACGGTCGTGCACAAGCTTCACGAGGTCCACGGCACCACCCATGAAGTGGAAGGACGCGCCCTGGCGCAGCCCGACGGCACGGTCAAGGTGCAGGTCCGCGCCAAGGTCGCCTCGTTCGACAGCGGAAACTCCAACCGCGACGAGCACATGCGCGAGGTCACCCACGAGGCGACGCACCCGTACGCGCAGGTGAAAGGGACGCTCACCGGCGTCACCCTCCCGCTCCGCGGCCCGGCGCAGGCCGTCCTGCACGCCCTCATCGAGCTCAACGGCGAGACGCAGAGCGAGGACGTGCCGGTGCGGCTGGAGCCGGCGGAAGGCGGCGTGCGGGCCCGGTTCAGCTTTCCCATCAGCCTCGATGCGCTCAAGGTCGAACGCCCGCAACTCCTCCTGGTCAAGGTGGACGACCGCGCCACCATCGCCGGCGATCTCCTCTTCGGAGCGCCGAAGTGATCGCCGTCCTCCTCGCCCTCACACTCTCGCTGCAGGGTTCGCCTCCGCCGGGCCAGCCGTCCTCCCCGGCTTCGCCGGCACAGCCCGGCGACATCGACCTGCTGCCGCCGCAGGCCGCTCCCGACGCCGCCACCGCTGCGAGGCAGCGGGAGCTCGAGAGCCAGCTGCACAGGCGCCGGCAGATGCTGCAACTCCACCAGCTCGGGGGGATGCTGACGCTCGCCTCGCTGGGCGCCACGGTGGTATTCGGCGAGCTGAACTACGTCGACAAGTACGGCGGCGGCGGCGACACCGGCCGCTGGTCGGCATGGCACAAGGGCAGCGCCTTCACCGCCTCCGCCATCTTCGCGGCCACCGGGGCGCTGGCGATCCTCGCCCCGAGCCCCCTCGAAAAGCGGACGCGCCTGGACACGGCCATGCTGCACAAGATCGCCATGGGCGTCGCCACCGCCGGAATGGTCGCGCAGATCGTCCTCGGCGTCGCCACCGCCGGCAAGGAAGGCTCCGTCTCGCAGCGGGACTTCGCGCTCGCCCACCAGATCGTCGGGTTCACCACCTTCGGCGCCACCGCGGTGGGCTTCGGCGTCCTGACGTTCTGACGGTGCCGCGTGGAGGACCCGACCCGCGCGCATCACCGCTCCGACCGCCTGCCCGCCCACCGCCGCTTCGACGAGGTCGAGTGCACCATCTCGCACCTCTTGCGCTTTCCCCATCCCGCCCTGGGCGGGCGCCGCTACGGCGAGGCGCTGTTGCAGGGTATCGCCGCGCGCGGAATCGCCCCTGGCCGCAGCGGCGTCATCGAGATCGGCGGCGGCGCGGGCCACGTCGCGGAGTCCGCCCTCCGCGGGGACGCAGGCCCGTTCACCGGGGCTCGGTGGACGTCGGTGGATCTCTCTCCTGCGTTGATCGCCGCGCAGCGGCGTCGCGCCCTCGACCCGTCGCAGCCCCGGGGCGCCCATCCCCGCTGGTCCGGCGTACGCGCGGATGCGATCTCGCTCCCCATCCGCACGGCATCG
>DATDMU010000288.1:0-2782 GCA_036518615.1 Myxococcales bacterium | reverse complement strand
CCCAGCGGCAACACCAGCGCGACGATGCGCCGGGGAACGCCCAGCCGCTCCAGCGATTCCATGGCGCGCGGCAGCGCCGCCTCCGAGGAGGTGGTGCTGAAGGCGATGGCCGCGGGCTCCTTCACCACCCGGATGAACTTGCGCAAGGGCACCTTGAAGGCGAGCGCCACGGGCAGGAACACTCCCAGGATCAGCACCGCCAGCGCGAGATAGAGCGTGGCCACGAGCTTGCCGAGGTTCACCAGCACCCCGAGCCCGCCGTGGCCCACGGTGTAGGCGATGGCGCAGCCCACCCCGATGGGCGCGTAGCGCATGACGATGTTGGTGAAGCGGAACATCGTCTCCGCGATGGCATCGCAGAGCTGGACCACGATGCGGCCCTTCTCGCCGAGGATGTTGAGGGCGAACGCAAAGAGCATGCTGAAGACCACGATCTGCAGCACGTCGCCTTCCGCCATGGCCTTGATCACCGAATCGGGAAAGACGTGGATGAGGAAGTCCTGCCAGGTCTGCGGCGGGGCGATCTTCGTCTCCGGCGGCTGCGGCGGCAGGTGGACGCCCACGCCGGGGCGGGTCAGGTTCACCATGCCGAGGCCGATGGCGATGGCGATGGTGGTCACCACCTCGAAATAGATGAAGGCGCGCACCGCCATGCGGCCCACCACCTTGAGGTGGCCGGCGCCGGCGATTCCGGCCACCAGCGTGGAGAAGATGAGCGGCGCGATCAGCACCTTCACCAGCCGCAGGAAGATGACGCTGAAGGGGCGGAAGAAGGCGGCGTGACGCGGGCCGGCCAGCCAGCCCACGGCGATGCCGAGGACGAGCCCGATCATGATCTGGCGCGTGAGCGTCAGCTTCTTCATCCGCCCTGCCCGAGCAGGCGCGCGAGCTGCGCGGGCCGGGAGCGCGGGTCGCCATAGGCGTCGCGATAGTCGTCGAGGCTCCGGCGGATGACCTCCACCGCCTCCACCCGGTCGTAGACCTCGGCGATGCGCACGGTGCGCGCGGGCTCGCCCGGCATCTGCTTGTAGGTGAGGAAGTAATGGCGCAGCCGCTCCACCACTCCCGCAGGCGCGTCGGCGATGTCGCGCAAATCCCCGTAGGCGATGTCCCGCTCCAGCACCGCGACGATCTTGTCGTCCGCCTCGTTGCCGTCGATCATCCGCAGCCCTCCGATGGGCCGGGCGCGCAGGAAGAAGCCGGCGTGCGCCATGGTCTTCTCGGTGAGGATGCAGATGTCCATGGGGTCGCCGTCGCCGCGGATTCCGGAAACTCCGGTGCGCTCCGAGCAGCGCGCGCCCACCTTTGCGCCGCAATAGGTCTGGGGAATGAATCCATAGAGCGTGGGCGGCTGGCTGGAGTAGAGCTGCGGGCGATCGACGTGGAGGTGCCCGCTGGCCTTGTCCAGCTCGTACTTCACCGTGTCGGTCGGGACGATCTCGATGAAGGACTGCACCACCGCGGCGGGATCGCCTGGCGAGACGCCGTGCCACGGATGCGCCTGGAACATGATGTTGATCAGCCGGTCCAGCTCGTCGCCCACGCGCGCCTCGCTCAGAAAGTGCGGACCAGCGCAAGCAGCGCCTCGCGGCCGGAGCGCAGCACGGGAAAGCCGTCGCCCACCAGCACGCTCGCGGCCGGCAGGTCGGACAGCCTGCGCAGCGATTCCTGAAGGCGCGGCAGATCGTCGATGACCTTGGCCGGGAGCAGCGCAAGCTGGCCCGGCGGCTTCCCCACGCAGGCGTCGCCGACGACCAGGATGCGCCGGTCCGCGCTCCACAGCGCCACCTCGCCGGGCGACTTGCCGCTCGCGTCCAGCACCTCGAAGCCGGCCACGCGCGCGCCCGGCTGCAGATCGTCGTCCACCTCGACGCCCTGCTTGCGCACGAACGCGGCGTCGGCGGAATGCACCGCGACGCGCGCGGAGGTCGTTTGCTTCAGTTTCGCCGCGGCGCGGAAATGATTGCGGTTGGTGAGCACGATGCGCGCAACCCCTTCGCGGGCGAGCTGGTCGAGCACGTCGTCGGGCATCTCCACCGGATCCACGGCGACGTTTCCCGCGCCGTCGCGCAGGAGATAGCCGTTGAAGTCATATCCGTGGCGCTCCGAAAACCACTGCCAGGTCAGGATGCCGGGGAGGATCTCGCGGGCAGGCATGGGCAGCGCCTACCACGCTTCGAGCGCCGAGTGGAAGCCGCGACGGGGCGCCACGTCGCGCGCGCCGCGAAATTGCAGTAAGACGCCTCGCCATGGCCAGCAACTTCGAGATCAAGGGGCGCCCTTCGAAACAGGACGCGCTCGACTACCACTCCGGGGGCCGCAGGGGAAAGATCGAGGTGGTGCCCACCAAGGCGGTGGCCACCTCGCGCGACCTGTCGCTCGCCTACACCCCGGGCGTGGCCGAGCCCTGCATGGAGATCGCGGGCGAGGCGGACCTGTCGTTCAAGTACACCATCCGCGGCAACCTGGTCGGCGTCATCTCCAACGGCACCGCGGTGCTGGGCCTCGGCGACATCGGCGCTTACGCCTCCAAGCCGGTGATGGAAGGCAAGGGCGTCCTCTTCAAGAAGTTCGCCGACATCGACGTCTTCGACATCGAGGTGGACGCGAAGGACATCGACACCTTCTGCAAGGTGGTCAGGTCGCTCGAGCCCACCTTCGGCGGCGTGAACCTCGAGGACGTGAAGAGCCCGGAGTGCTTCATCATCGAGCGGCGGCTGCGCTCGGAGATGCAGATCCCGGTGTTCCACGACGACCAGCACGGCACCGCCATCATCACCGG
>DATDMU010000287.1:0-12706 GCA_036518615.1 Myxococcales bacterium | reverse complement strand
TCGTCGGCGACGATCTGCGCCAGCGCGGTGACGATGCCTTGCCCGATCTCCACCTTGCCGGTGAATGCGGTCACCGTCCCGTCCGGATTGATGCGCAGCCATCCGTCGAGCATGCGGTTCTTCTGCAGGCTCCCCGGCAGCGACGCCGGGGCGGCCAGCCCGCGGGCGAGCGGCAGGAGCGTGAAGCCCACCGTCAACGCAGCGGCCTTTTCCAGCAGGTCGCGCCGGGTGATGGTCGAGGCGCTCATGGCGACATCTCCTTCGCGGCGCGCTGGATGGCGCGGACGATCCGGTTGTGCGTGCCGCAGCGGCAGAGGTTGCCCGCCAGCGCCTGCCGGATCTGCGCCTCGGAGGGCCGCGGCGTCTCGTCGAGCAGCGCCTTGGCCGCCATCATCATGCCCGCGATGCAGTATCCGCACTGCGCCGCCTGCTCGGCGATGAAGGCCTTCTGCAGAGGATGCGGGTCGTCCGCCGTTCCCAGGCCTTCGAGCGTGGTGACCTTCGCGTCCTTCACCGCCAGCGCGGGCGTGACGCAGGAGCGCACCACCTTTCCGTCCACGAGCACGGTGCAGGCTCCGCACTGAGCCATGCCGCAGCCGAACTTTGCCGCGTTGAGCTCCAGGTCGTTGCGGAGGATGTAGAGCAGCGGCGTTTCCGGGACAGCGGCGACGGTGCGTCGCCGCCCGTTCACGGTCAGCGTCAGGGCCATCGTGTTCCCTCCGGGGTCTGCGACCCAGGTCGGACGAACCGGTGCACGATTGCGGGCGCAACCTAGCAGGCCGGACCGCGGTTCGCCGCGGCCCCTGGCGCCGTCGTTCACGTTCAGGACATGGCTCAGGGCGTCTCGGGCCGGGCGTCCCAGCCGTCGGGCTGCTTCTCGAGCCTGAACCACCCTTCCCCGGTCCCGTCGAGGAACTTGCCCTCCATCACCTCGCTGCTCGCGGTCCCGTCGAAGACGCCCATCTCGGGAATCTCGAAGTGCACCGAAGGGCCGAGCTCCAGATGGGTCAGCGCGATGGGGGTGAGCGTCCGGCCCCAGAAGAAGCCCCGGTATCCGCCCTCGCCCGCGGAGAAGCGGAACTCCGCCGTGCTGCGGGCATCGCCCTTGGCCACCACGCCGCGCCACGGCCCGGCGAACGAACCCGCGGAATTGCCCATGGCTCCCGAAGTGCTGGCGCACGCGGACAGCGCCAGCATCGACAGCGCGATCATCCTCTTCATCGAGACCTCCCGGCGGCCGCCATGACCGCTCTCGCGGGTCCCGATTGCGAATCCGCTTCGTCATTCCCGCGGGAATAAAAGAGCGGGGTCGAGCGCCGCGGCGAGATCGCGCCGCGGGACGGCGATCCGGAGAGCGCGAGCCACGGGCTGCAGATGCTCGTCTCGGCATCGCTGGGGAATTCCGCGGCGCAGGCCGCGCGAATCATGCTGGCGCTCCGCGAGCGGGGAGCAGACCGCGGCGGAGGTCGCTGCCGCCGCCGCGGTCGCGCCCGACGAGGCAAAGGCCCTTCTCGATGCGCCGGCCGCGATCGAGGGGGCGACCCCCGCCGTCTATTCGCTCGAGTTTTCGCCACCCTGACGGGCCCGTCTCGACCGCCCGGCGTTCTGCATGCATACCTCCGTGCGAAAGTGTACAGTCGCGCTGTCTTGACCCGGGGGTTGCCAACATGATCCGTACCTGCCTGCGCATTTCGATAATCGCGTTGTCCCTCTCGCTCGCCGCGCGCGCCGACAAGCCGACGCGCTGCGGGGAGATCCTCGCGCGGCTCGGCGACGCTCTCGCCGACGCCACCTGCTTCGAGAGTCCCGACCTCACCACCAACAACGAGCTGCCGCCTCCGCTCGGGCCCACCACTCCGGCCGACAACTCCATCCCCGGCCTGCCCGCGCTGGCGTTCACGCCGCGCGTCGACCGCGGGGTGATCGCCCCCAGCGCCGCAAAGCGCACGCCCATCACCAAGGCCGTGCCGGGAATCCAGCTCCAGGCGCGGATCGCGGGCGACCCCACGGGCGAGGCGCGCTTCCTCCTCCGCCTCCCCGACGACTGGAACGGCCGCCTCGTGGTCGCGGGCGCCTCGGGAACCCGAAGCGAGTTCAACGGCGACTTCGCCTGGAGCGACTATGTCGTCCAGCGCGGATACGCCTACGCCTCGCAGAACAAGGGCGTCCTCAACCTGTTCCTCGTCGCCGTCCAGGCGACGCCGCCCGCAGGCGATCCGCTGGCCTGCCGCCTCAACCCCAGCTCGCCGGTCTGGGTGCACTTCTTCGACAACGACCCCGGGCAGCAGTTCACCCGCTGGGCGCAGGTGATGGCCGACGCGGCCGAGCTCGCGCGCCGCGGCGTGCAGGCGCGCTACGGCTCCGTGCCGCGCTTCACCTACGCGGTCGGCACCTCCAACGGCGGCTACCAGGTGCGCCGCGCGGTCGAGTCGTTCCCCCACCTCTTCGACGGCGGCGTGGACTGGGAAGGCACCTTCGTCGACGAGCACGCGCCGAACATCCTCACCGACCTGCCCCCGGCCATCCTCAACTTCCCCGGCTACGCCGCGTCCGGATTCGATCCCGCGAGCGTCGCGGCGCAGAACATCTCCGCCGCCGGATACCCGCCCGACGTCGTCTTCAACGGCAGCTCGCTGTGGGGGCGCTATTCCGCGCAGTTCTGGGAAGTGACCCAATGCCAGTGGCAGAAGCGGCTCGACCCCACCTACGACACCTACGGCTCGGGCACCGGCACCTATAACTACGTGTCGCGCCTGTCCGTCTCCGACGTCGGGGCGCAGGTGGCCGCCTTCGCCACCACCGGCCACATCCGGCGGCCGCTCGTCACCGTGGCCGGCACCATGGACGGCCTGTTGCCCATCGACCACCATGCGCGCGCCTACGCCCGCAACGTGGCGGCACAGCGCGCCCTCGACAAGAACGTCGCGGCCTATCGCCTCTACGAGGTGCAGAACGGAAACCACATCGAGACCTTCGCCGACGCGTTCCCGCAGCTCGAGATCATCGAGCCCCACGCGCAGCGCGCATTCGATCTGCTGGTCGATTCGGTGGAGAACCGCACGGCGCTGCCGCCCGATCAGTGCATCCCGCGCGGCGGGGCCATCTCGGCGTCGCCGGCGCAGCCGGGCCACTGCGCGGCGCTGCTGGCGCCCTGAAAGCAAAGGCTTGCGCTGGCGCGGCGATATGTCGCGCCAGCGCAGCGCTGCGAATCTGCAGCAAGGCGTAGGCTCCCTTTCGAGGGAGGATCGCCCTGCTCTCGCGCAAGCCCATCACCAGCTGCACCGACTGCACGCTCGGCCAGGCCGCGGGCGAGGCGCGCTGCACCTTCGCCCCGGTCACGCTGCAGTCCGGCGCCATCCTCTGCTCGCAGGGAGAGCAGTCGCGCACCGTCTATTTCGTCAAGTCGGGGCTGGTCTCGCTCTCCTTCGCGAGCGCGGCCGGCGCCGAGCTGACGCTGCTCGTGCGCGGCCCCGGCTCCCTGCTCTGCATGGAGGCCATCCGCGGGCAGGCCTCGCCCTACGAGGTGCGGGCGCTCTCGCGGGTGCGGCTCTGCAGCCTGACGGCGGAGGAGATGAGGCGCTGGATCGGACCTGCGCGCAGCCCGGCGCAGGCGGTGCTCGGGCTGCTCCTCGAGGAGGGCCAGGCCCAGCGCGCCGAGGTGAACTATCGCGAGGGAACCTGCCTGCTCCGCATCGCGCGCTTCGCCCTGGCCCACGCGGAGTTCCTCGCCGAGCGGCCCGACGCCGTCCGCAAGCAGGTGCTGGCGCGGATGCTGGGAATGCGTCCGGAGACGCTCTCCCGCTGCCTCACCCGCCTGGAGCGCGCCGGCGCCATCGACGCCTCGCACGGCGTGCGCGTGCAGTATCCGCGGCTGCTCTCGTCGATCGTGTTTTCCGCTACGGACGTCTAGTGCCTCGCCCGGCGCCCAGGCGTCCCGCCGAAAAGGGCGACAGATCCACCGGCGGCGCGCGGCCGAGGATCGCCGCGGCCACCGCGTCGGCGGTCACCGGGCAGAGCAGGATGCCGTTCCGGGTGTGCCCGGTCGCGTAGTAGAGGCCGCTCACCGTCGATGCGCCGAGCACCGGCCAGCCGTCCGGCGACGCGGGGCGGAAGTTGTTCCAGGTCTCGAGGACCGGCGCGCCGGCCAGCGCGGGCGCGATCTCGATGGCCAGATCGAGAATGGAGCGAAGCCCTCCGGCGGTGACCGCCCGCTCGTGGCCCACCTCCTCCATGGTGGACCCGCAGAGCACGCGCCCGTCCGCGCGCGGCACCACGTAGCCCTTGTCGGAGAACACCACGCGCTCCAGAAGCGGCGGCCGCGTGTCGAGCAGCGCCATCTGCCCGCGGACCGGGCGGACCGCGCCTTCCGGCAGCCCGCTGCCTTCCACCCCGTTGCTCCACGATCCCGCGGCCAGCACCACCGCGCCCGCCTCGATGACGCCGCGATCGTGGTCCACGCCACAGGCGCGGCCTCCGGCCTGAACGATGCGCCGCACCTGGCCGGTCAGAAAGCTCGCCCCCGCCCTGTGCGCGGCGAGGAAGAGCGCGCGGGAGAGCGGCCGCGGATCGATCGATGCTTCGGCGCGGAAGAAGAGCGCGCCGCGCGCGCGTGCGGAGAGCGCGGGCTCCAGCCGGCGGACCTCGTCCGGATCGATCACCTCGACGGGAACGTCGTGCTTCTCCATCTGCGCGGCGCGGCCCGCCAGCGCCCGCGCGGTCAGGTCGTCGAACGCCACCTGCAAGGTGCCGCCCCGGCGAAATCCCACCGCCACGCCGGTGAGCCGCTCCAGCTCCTCCGCGAACGCCGGATAGCGCGAAAGCGACGCCGCGCAGAGCTGGTAGAAGGGCCCCGGCTCCTCGGCCTCGACTCCCGGCGAGAGAATGCCGGCCGCCGCGCTCGACGCCTCCGCCCCCGGCACCGACCGCTCCAGCACGATCACGGAGCGGCCCGCCTGCGCGAGCCGCAAGGCCACCGCGCAACCCTGCACGCCCGCGCCGATGACGACGATGTCGGACTTCATCGGCGCGGGAGGCTATCTCCGCGCCGCGCGCACCGCAAAGCCGCCTACCGGGACATCCACTGCGCCAGCGCCAGCGCCACGCAGGAGGCGAGAAGGATGCTCGCGGTGAGCCATTCGACGAATGGCGAATCGTCCGAGACGATTTCAGGCTTTTCGGCCATTTGCACCTCGCCCCCGGCCCGCACCTCGGTGGTTATCAGACCACTTGATCCCGGTCAACGCAGCGGACAGGCCGCCCCGCTAGCTTGCGCACAATCGCACCACACGCCGCATCGCTGCGGCGCGCATCAACCAAGCCCGTTTCGCGGAGGTCACAGTGGCGCACGTACACGAGATCACGATCTGGACGCGCGGAGTGGTGAAGGACAAGGAGGGCCGCGACGTCGCCAACGGAATGGCCAAGGCCGCCGACCGGGAGGGGAAGTTCACCCAGTCGTTCGACAACTACGTGGACCTTCCCGACCGCGTGAACGTGCCGGTGCGCAAGTACGCGCGCATCAGCGACCAGGACATCGAGATGAAGTACGACTACGAGAACGAGAAGCCCGAGGTGGTGGTGGTGGTGGACGCCACCATCGTGAAGGGCATCAACGTGCTCCGCGGCGTGCAGGGCGACGGCGTCCTCGTCGTCAACACCAAACGGTCGCCGGACGAGATCCTCAAGTTCATTCCCGAGAAGAACCTGCTCAAGGCCATCGCCTGCGTGGACGCCGACGGCATCAGCGGCACCTCCACGGTGGACTTCTCCGGCACCGAGGGAGGCGTGGACGCGGTCGGGCTGGGAGCCGGCATCGCGGCCCCGCTGCTCGGCGCCGTGGCCAGGGCCACCGGGCTGGTCAAGCTCGAGAGCCTGGCCGGCGTGCTGCAGAACAGGAACGCCCTCTACAAGGGTCACGAGACCACCGTGATCAAGACGCTCAATTAAAGGCCCGCACAGGAGACCAGACGACCATGTTCAACGTACCCAAGGAAAGAGCGGTGCCGTTCGGCTGCGTGACGCCGGCGCCCGTCGGCGAGCAGCCGATGATGATGACCGGCAACTGGCGCGAGTTCCGGCCGGTGATCAACCACGAGATCTGCAACCTCTGCATGAACTGCGTGGTCTTCTGCCCCGACGGCTGCTGGGACCTCAACGCCGCGGAGGACGAGGTGGTGTGGAACGCGAAGTACTGCAAGGGCTGCCGCGTCTGCATCACCGAGTGCTCCACCGAGGCGCTGAGCAAGGCCTACGAGCTGGATTTCGACGACGGCGTGGTTCGCCTCGAGAAGCCTTTCTAGGAGGGACGACAATGGCGAAAGAGATGACGTTGAGCGGCTGCGCCGCGTCGGCCCAGGCGGTGAAGCTCGCCAAGGTGGACGTGATCTGCTCGTACCCGATCCGCCCCTACACCGCGGCGATGATGGAGCTCGCCAAGATGGTGGCGGAGGGCGAGCTGGACGCGGAGTTCATCCACGGCGAAGGAGAGCACGCGCAGCTCTCCGTGGTGTACGGCGCCTCCGCCGCGGGAGCGCGCACCTTCACCGGCAGCGCCGGCGTGGGCGTGACCTACGCCATGGAAGTCTACTCGCCCATCTCCGGGGCGCGGCTGCCGGTGCAGATGATGATCGCCGACCGCGCGCTCGATCCGCCCGGCGACTTCGGCTCCGAGCACACCGACGCCATGTCCTGCCGCGACCAGGGCTGGATGATGGGCTGGGCGGAGACGCCGCAGGAGGCCTTCGACAACCACCTGATCAACTACCGCATCGGCGAGGACCCGCGGGTGATGCTGCCGCAGTTCGTCTGCCAGGACGGCTACTTCGTCTCGCACATCCCGGGCAAGGTGATCCTGCCGGACCAGGCGCAGGTGGACGAGTTTTTGCCGCCGTTCAATCCCGGCAAGCACGTGCTCGATCCGAAAATCCCCGTCTCCCACGGCCCGCAGATCCGCCCCGACCAGGGCGCGCTGATGGACCTGCAGCGCGCGGAGGCCTTCCTCGATCTGCCCAAGGTCATCGAGGAGGCGGTCTCCGACTACAACCGCATCTTCGGCCGGAACTACTCGCCCTTCGTGGAGGAGTTCATGACCGACGGCGCCGAGATCGTCTTCTTCATCCAGGGCGGCCACGCCGCCACCGCGCGTCACGCCGTGCGGCACCTGCGCGACCAGGGCGTGAAGGCGGGGCTGGTGAAGCTGCGCTTCGTGCGGCCGTTCCCCAGCGTCCAGGTGGCGCAGGCGCTCTCCAAATTCAAGGCGGTGGGCGTGGTCGAGACCAGCACGTCCTACGGCGGCTCGATGCGCGGCGGGAACCTCCTGCCGGAAGTGCGCGCCGCCCTCTACGACGCGGACCGGCGCCCGCTCACCACCTCGTTCATGGCGGGGCTGGGCGGCGACGTCGTCACGCTCAAGGAATTCTACTGGATGGCGGAAGTGCTGACCCGCGCGGTCAAGGCGGGCCGGGTGGCGAAGACCGTTTACTGGGCCGGGCTGGAAGAAGCCAACGCCTAGCGAGGAGACCGGACAAATGACGACTCCAGTCAAGACCCAGACGCTCCCCATGCTGAAGAAGCTCCGCCAGGTGGCCAAGGAGAAGGACCAGTACGTTCCCGGCCACCGCACCTGCGCTGGCTGCGGCCCCGCGCTGCAATACAAGCTGGTGGCCAAGGCGGCAGGGCCGAACACCATCTTCGTCGGGCCCACCGGCTGCATGTACGTGGCCAACGCGAGCTACCTGTGCACGCCGTACCAGGTGCCCTGGATCCACGCGCAGATCACCAACGGCGGCGCGGTGGCCTCGGGAATCGAGGCCGCCTACCAGGCGCGCATCCGCAAGGGCAACTGGCAGGGCGAACTGCCCAACATCATCGTGATGGCGGGCGACGGCGGCGCCGCCGACATCGGCCTGCAGGCGATGTCGGCGATGATGTACCGCGGCCACGACGCGCTCTTCATCTGCTACGACAACGAGTCGTACGCCAACACCGGCATCCAGACCTCGCCCACCTCGCCCTACGGCGCGAACACCACCTTCACGCCGCCGGGCAAGGCCGTGCCCGAAGGGAAGAAGCTCTATCCCAAGGACGTGCCGCAGCTGGTGATCGGCGGGCACCCGGCGGTCAAGTACGTGGCGACGGCGTCGATCGCGTACCCGATCGATCTGATCAACAAGGTGCGCAAGGCGCTCAACGTGCGCGGCCCCACCTTCCTGCACATCCACGCGCCCTGCCCCAAGGGCTGGAAGTTCGACGAGGCGAAGACGGTGGAGATCGCGCGGCTGGCGATCGAGACCGGCATGTGGAACCTCTACGAGTGGGTGGACGGGGAGTACCGCTACCAGTACGAGCAGAAGCAGCTCAAGCCGGTGGGCGAGTACCTCAAGCTGCAGAAGCGTTTCGCCCACCTCGACGACGAGCACATCGCCCGCATCCAGGCGTTCGTGGAGGCGAGGCACAGGACGCCGGGAGTGCCGAGCAAGGTGCCGGCGCCGCTGCCGCGCGAAGCGTGAGACCGCCGCGTCGCGCGAGGCGGCTGAAGGACGGGCGTGTCGTCGCGGAACGCCGCGGCGACACGCTTCCAGCAAGCGGAGGATTTCAGTGAACTGACGACACCGGGGGTCGCAGCCATGACCGAATTGACGGCGGAAAAGAAAGTTCATCGCTGGTGGCAGCTGATCGGCTGCATCGCGATGATGATGGCGATCGCAAACCTGCAATACGCATGGACGCTCTTCACGATCCCGCTCACCAAGGCGCTCGGGGTCAAGCTCTCTGCCGTCCAGCTCGCCTTCACCCTCTTCATCCTCTTCGAGACCTGGCTGGTGCCCTTCGAGGGCTACCTGATCGACAAGCTCGGGGTGCGCAAGGTGGTCTCGGTGGGCGCGCTCCTGGTGGGCCTCGCCTGGGTGGGCGCCGGGAGCGTGCACAGCCTCGCCGGACTGTACTTCTGGTACTCGCTCGGCGGCGTGGGGGCGGGCGCGGTCTACGGCGCGTGCATGGGCCTCGCCCTGAAGTGGTTCCCGGATCATCGCGGGCTCGCGGCGGGAATGACCGCCGGCGCCTACGGCTTCGGCACCGCGCTCACCGTCATTCCCATCCAGAAGATGATCGAGGGCGGCGGATACCAGAGCGCCTTCATCTTCTGGGGCATCGTGCAGGGGCTGGTGGTGCTGGTGATCGTGCAGCTCGTGCGGCCTCCGGAGGAAGGCTGGAAGCCGCTGCGCTGGACTCCGCCGCCGGAGCTGAAGAAGGCCCAGTCGGCGGTGAGCTACCGGCCCTCGGAGATGGTGAGGTCGGGCATCTTCTACCTCATGTATTTCATGATGGCGCTGGTGGCGTTCGGCGGCCTGATGGTGACCGCGCAGCTCAAGCCCATCGCCGCGAGCTTCGGATTCGACAAGGGCGTGTTCGCCATCGGCCTTTCCGCCCTTTCCCTGGCGCTGATGCTCGACCGCATCCTGAACGGACTCACCCGGCCCTTCTGGGGCTGGATCTCCGACCACATCGGCCGCTACAACACCATGGCGATGGCGTTCGCGCTGGAGGGCATGGCGATCATCGCGCTCACCCAGCTCGTGCACAAGCCGCTCTGGTTCGTGCTCTTCACCGGGTTCACCTTCTTCGCCTGGGGCGAGATCTTCTCGCTCTTCCCCGCGGCCATCGGCGACATCTTCGGGTCGAAGTACGCCACCACCAACTACGGCATCCAGTACACCTCCAAGGGCCTCGCCTCCATCTTCGCCGGCTGGGGAGCGGCGGCGCTGATGCAGGCCTACGGGTCGTGGATCCCGGTGTTCTGGTGCGCGGTGGTGTGCGATCTGGGCGCGGCGGCGCTGGCCTTCTTCGCGCTCAAGCCGCTGGTCGCGGCGCGGATGCGGCGGCTCGCGGCCGGGCAGCCCGAGGCTGCGGCTCCGGCCGGAATCGCCCCGGCGCTCTGATCGAAGCCCTGTGGCGGCGCGGGCGGAACCTGCCCGCGCCGCGCCCTCAGGGCTGCTCCGCCGCGCGCATCAGGATCTTCTCGATCTCGCGGAGGTGCCGCAGCATCGCCGCCTGCGCCGCGCGGGGATCGCGACGCCGGATGGCGTCGACCACGCGCCGGTGGCCCGCGAGCGATCGCTCCGGCCTGCCTGGACCCTGCATGCCGCGGATGCGGCTCGCGCGCAGCAGATCCATCAGCATGTCCACCATCCGCCGCACCACGCTGTTGCGCGCGGCGACCGCGATGGCGTAGTGGAAGTCCGAATCCTCCTCGATGATGGGCTCGCCGCGGCGCATCTTCTCCGCCTGCCGCCGAAGCACCTCTTCCAGCCGCGCCACGTCCTCGTCGCTGGCGTTGGCCGCCGCCCGCGCCGCCAGCAGCGGTTCGATCATCTTGCGCGCTTCCATCATCTCGGCCACGAGGCCGTGCGTATCCTGGAGGATCTGCGAGAGCGGCGAGACCAGCGCCTCGGCGGAGATCTCGCACACCGCCGTGGCGCAACCCTGGCGCGAGCGGACCAGGCGCAAGACCTGAAGGCCCTGGATCGCGTCGCGGATGGAGCTGCGGCTCACCTGGAAGCGCTGCGCCAGCACGCGCTCCGGCGGCAGCTTGTCTCCCGGCTTCAGGCGCCCGGTGGCGATCTGCTCCTGGATCTGCCGCAGCACCTGCTCGTAGACGCGCCCGCGGTGGATGGTCTCGAACGCGAGCGCGTCCGCGGTCCGCGATCGGCTGGCTGGAGTGCGCGCCACGCGATCACCACTACCCGAGATCGCGGCAGCGAGGAACTACCGGGTCAGCGGCAACTCGACGCGGAACTCGGTCCCGCGCTCGGCGTCGGAGTAGGCGAGCTCGATGGTGCCGCCGTGCGCCTCGGCGATGGCGCGCGCGATGAAGAGGCCGAGCCCGGAGCCGCGCTGGCGCGTGCCGCCCTGCGGCTGCGGAGCGCGATAGAAGGCATCGAAGAGGTGCACCCGCGCCTCCGCCGGAATCGGCGGCGCCGCATTCGCGACCCGCAGCACCGCGCGGCCGCCCTCGGTGAGGCGATGGACGCAGACCGGTGTTCCCGGCGTGCTGAACTTGAGGGCGTTGCCGATCAGGTTGTCCATCATCTGCGCGATCCGGTCGGGATCTCCGCTCACCATGCCGTCGCCCGTCGAGCTGAACTCGATGGCCCGATCCGGCATGGTCGACTCGATCTCCGCGATCGCGCCGCGGCACACCGCATCGAGATCGACCGGCGCGTGCAGCACCGGGATGCCACCGGCCCGCTGCACGCGGGTGAAGTCGAGCAGGTCGGAGATGATGCGGTCGATCCGCGCGGTGGCGCCGCGGATCCGCTCGCGCACCGGCCCGGCCTGCGGCGACGAGTGCGGCAACCGATCGAGCAGGTCGACCGAGGTCTGGATCACCGAAAGCGGCGAGCGCAGGTCGTGGCTCACGATCCCGAGCAGGGCCTTCTGCACCTCCTCCGCCTGCTTGCGCGCGCTGACGTCGAGGACGAAGCAGGCCCATTCTTCCGCCCCGAACGCCAGCGCCCCGATCTCGATGGGCACGCGGCTGCCGTCCTTGCGCACGAACTCCTTCTCGAACGGCCGCGCCCTGCCGGTGCTCGCCATCTCCTGCAGGGCGCGCTCGTCGAGCGGCGCGTACTCCTCCGGCGTCATCGCGCGCCAGTCGAGGGGCAGGTCCTCCCGCGCGTGCCCGACGATGCGCAGGAACTCGTCGTTCGACTCGAAGATCAGGTTCTGCCGGCCCCAGAGAATGCCGATCAGCGGCGATTCGTAGATGCCGCGCAGCCGCCGCTGCGTCTCTTCGAGCCGGAGGTCCGCCGAGCGCCGCGCCCTGACCTCGTCCTCCGCCTGCGCCCGCGCCCGCCGCTCGCGCCGGAGCAGGTCGTCGCGCTCGGACAAGAGGTTGCGGGTCACCGCGATCTCGTCGGAAAGCCGCGCCACCAGGAGATCCCGCTCGCGCTCTGCGTGGCGCGCCCGCACCAGCGCGCGCACGGTGGCCACCAGCACCATCGGCTCCAGCGGATGGGTGAGGTACGCGTCCGCCCCCATCTCCAGCCCGCGCGCGCGATCCTCCTGCGCGGTGGAGGTGGCGCTGAGGATCATCACCGGCATGCGCTGCCCGCGCGGTCCTGCCTTGATGGCCCTGCACAGGTCGATCCCGCTGCCGTCGGGCAGGTTCATGTCGAGCACGGCAACGTCGGCTCCGGCGACCAGGGAGGCCGCCTCGGCGCTGGTGGCTGCGCTGCGCACCTGGAAGCCGGCGCTCTCCAGCACCCGCCGCACCACGAAGCGGGTGGCCTCGTCGTCCTCGACGTGCAGGACCACCCCGGGGTCCCGAATCAGCATGACCGCCTGATCGTCGCGGCGCGCTGCCGCTCCGTGCACTGACATTCCAGACCACCCCCACCCTCCGCATCGCCTTACGCGATATAGGTGTCAAGTCTGGAACTCTACGCAGGCGCAAGACTTGCGTCCACCGACCCACATGGTGGGTGTCCGCGTACATGCCGGCCCGGATTCTCCGGCTTCCGGTGCCGCTCAGTCGAGCTGCGGGAAGTCGCGGATCTCGTTCGACGGCGGCGGTGCGTCTTGCGGCGCCGCCCCGGTTGCAGCGGGCGCCGGCCGCTCCGCCGCGGCGGCGGCCTCCCCCTTCCCGGAGCGCCTCGAGGCAAAGAACAGCACGAGTCCGGCGGTGAGCACGATCAGCAACTTCTTCCAG
>DATDMU010000286.1:0-2654 GCA_036518615.1 Myxococcales bacterium | reverse complement strand
GCGTCAAGGTGAAGAAGAAGCTCTGGCAATGGCGCTGATCGCCCTTCTCGCAGCGACGCTCTCTTCGCAGCCCGCGCGGCTCGTGCTCGGCAAGGACGCGGGCGCGGAGCTGGAAGTGGAGGCTCCCGCGGGCGCGAAGGTGACCTTCTCCAGCAGCGTGGGCCTCGTCGGCGCGCCGCAGCGCAAGGGGCCCGTCGTCCGGGCCCGCTTCACGCCTCCCGCGCTGCACGCGCCGTCGGTGGCGCTGGTGCTGGCGCAGATCGAGGCCGGAGCCGCGCGCGAGCTGCAATGGCTCTCCATCCCGCTCACCGGCTCGGACACGATGGAGATCGAGACGCGGCCCGGCGCCTCGGTGGAGGCGACGGTGGCCGACAGCCGGGTCGGGCCGGTGAAGGCCGACAAGAAGGGCATCGTGCGGCTGCCCATGGTGGTTCCCCCGGGAGTCCAGAGCGCCACGCTGCGGATCACCGACGCGCTCGGCAACGTGAGCGAGCGGCCCCTCGATCTGGACCCGCCGCCGTTCACCCGCCTGCGGGTGGCGGCGCGCCAGGCTTCGGCCAGCGCGGCCACGCCGGCGGAGGTGGAGATCTTCGTGGTGAAGCCGGACGGCACTCCCGACGACGACGCGCGCGTGGATCTCGCCTGCGCCGCGGGCGGCGAGACGGAGATGCGCGGCCGCATCGCCCCGGGCGTGTATCTCGCGGAGTACACGCCGCCCGAAGGACGCACGGGGGTGTTCGAGCTCTCTGCGAAGGCCGGAGGACAGCTCGCCACGACGGAGGTGGCGCTCCGGCCGGTGGCGCCGGGCGAGACGCGCCGCAGCTCGCGCGGCGGCAAGCTGTCGGTGGGACTGCTGCTCGGAGGCGGGAGCACCTGGAACGGCGCCCCCGGCGGGTCGTTGCTGCTGGAAGCCGCCATGCTGCTGGGCGGGCTGCCGCTGGAGGGGACGCTCGATCTGGGCGGCAGCGCGTTCGCCTCCATCGACCAGCACGCCGCGATTCCCGCCCTGGCGGAGAAGGCGACTGCGCGGGCGTGGCTCGTGCAAGTGGGCGTGCGCGGCAGCCGGCCGCTCCTGGGCGCCCTGGATGGCCACGCCGCGCTCTCCCTCGGCCTGCAGGGACAGAGCGTGCGCCGCACCTTCGCGGCCAACCTCGGCTCGGCCCAGGACGACGCGCTGGCGCCGCGGTTCGCCCTGGCCGCGGGCGTGGGAATGCGGGTGGGCCCAGGCCGCGCGCTCGCGCAGCTCCAGCTCGAGGGAGCGCCGCACGAGGTGGCGCACTACGCCGGCAGCACCAGCGGCCTGTCGCTGATGGCGGGGTATCTCTTCACCGTCCGCTGACGCCGTTGACGGATGGCGGCGCCGGGAGCACAGATCCGCTGGTGAAGCGCGCCCTGCTCCTCGCCGCTGCGCTGGGCTGTGCGACCGGCGGCCACTGGCCGCCCCGGCCGGCGGAGCACCCGGCGACCACCGCGGAGCTGGAGGTCTACGACATGGCGGTGCACGCCCCCGCTCCAGAGGAGCGGGCCGCGTTCGCGGACGCGCTCAGCGCGCATCGTTTCCGCGTCGTGCCGGGCGAGGCGCGCCACGGCCATTGGGACGTCTACTTCACCCACGAAGGCGATCAGCTCGTGGCCACGCTGCGCAGCGACGGCTTCTTCGTCGACGAGGCGGTGGGCCCTGACGTCGACTCCCTCGCCGCCACCCTGGCGAAGTCGGCCCGCGTCGCGGAGTTCATCCGCAACAGCGGCCTCCCCATCCAGCACACGGTGCCGGACCAGTGAGCATGAGCGCTCGCGGCGACGCCCCGCTCCCGTGCTGATAGACTCCCGCGCATGAACCGCCCCATCCGGGCGACGGCGCCCAACGAAGCTGCCGCGCTGCTGCACTCCTTCACCAACCACCTGCTCTACTCGCTCGCCAAGGACCAGTACTCGGCCACCACGCTCGACCGGTACATGTCGCTCGCGCTCACCGCGCGCGACCGGCTGATCGAGCGCTGGATCAGCACGCAGCAGCGCTACTACCGCAAGGACGCGCGCCGCGTGTACTACCTGAGCGCCGAGTTCCTGATGGGCCGGGCGCTGGGGAACAACCTCATCAACCTCGGTCTCTACGACGTGGCCCGCGACGCCATGAAGATGCTCAACATCGACATGGCCGACATCCTCGAGCAGGAGGTGGACGCGGGCCTCGGCAACGGAGGCCTGGGCCGGCTGGCGGCGTGCTTCCTCGACTCCATGGCCACGCTCGACATTCCCGCCTACGGCTACGGCATCCGCTACGAGTTCGGGATGTTCGACCAGGAGATCAAGGACGGCTGGCAGGTGGAGCGGCCGGACGAGTGGCTGCGCCTGGGCAATCCCTGGGAGATCGCGCGGCCCGAGTACGCCATCCCGGTGCGCTTCGGCGGCAAGGTGGAGGAGCACGGCGACGACCACGGCCGCTTCCGCGTGCGCTGGACCGGCGGCGAGCAGGTGGTGGGCATGCCCTACGACACGCCCATCGCCGGCTACGGCTGCAACACCGTCAACACGCTGCGCCTCTGGCGGGCGCGCGCGTCGCAGGACTTCGACCTGCAGTACTTCAACCAGGGCGACTACGAAATGGCGGTGCTGGACAAGAACCGCTCCGAGACCATCTCCAAGGTGCTCTA
>DATDMU010000285.1:0-7209 GCA_036518615.1 Myxococcales bacterium | reverse complement strand
GAGCATCTCCTCGATGCGCACGCCCCACTGGAGGTTCTTCCCGTGCTGCGTCTCGAGCGCGAAGACCATGCCCGGCTTGATCTCCACCGGATGGTCGAGCGACCAGATGCGCGAGATGACCGGCGGGTCGTACTGCGCGAGGCCGAGGCCGTGCCCCCACAGGTTCGCGGCGGCCTGATCCTCCTCCTCGTAGCCCCACGCTTCTTTCGCGGAGGGCCACTTGCTGGCGATCTCGCGGGTGGTGGTGCCGGCCTTCACCGCGTCGATGGAGTCGTAGAGCCACTCGAGCGCGCGCGCGTAGTAGTCCTTCTGCTCCTGCGTGGGCTCCTTGCCGACGCAGTAGGTCCGGTAGTAGCAGGACTTGTAGCCGTTCCAGGTGAGCGCGGCGAGGTCCATGAAGACGATGTCGCCGGGCCGGATGATGCGGTCGGAGAAGTTGCGCCAGTTGGGCCAGGTGTTGGGGCCCGAGGAGACGATCACGTCCTCCACGTCCTCCATGCCGGGGATGCCGTAGAGGAACTCCATGATGTGGGCGGTCACCTGGTTCTCGGTGATGCCGGGGCGCAGGAACTTCATCGTCTCCCAGTGCGCGGCGTCGCCGATGGCCCCGACGATGCGCGCGCACTCCTGCTCGTCCTCGTTCTTGACCGCGCGCGCCTCCATCATCGGCGTCATGCCGTCGGCCCAGGCGATGCCGGCGTCCTTGAACGCCTGCAGCATGTTGATGTCGACGAAGTCCACGCCCAGCTTCTCGCCGGCGACGCCGTTGCGCTTCATCTCCTCGAGGATCGCGTTGGTGAACTTCTTGACCTGCTGGGCCGAGGCCGGGCCGGCGGCGCCCTTGATCCACGCGTACGACCAGCGGATGTTCTCCTTCGGGATCCACGGCGAGTGCCGCGCGATCTGGATGCCGATGTCGCCCTGCTCGAACAGCACCGGCGGCGCGTCACCGCAGAGGAGCGCGTAGCGCAGGCCGGGCTTGAGGCGGTTCCAGCCCGGGGTGAGCGTTCCGGTGACGTAGCGGCAGTTCTCGTCGTACATGCAGATCATCGCGCCGAGGCCGTGCGCTTTCATGCGCTCGCGGGCGCGCTCGGTCCGGTACCTGCGCAGCCGATCCCAGTTGATGCGCTGCTGCCAGTCCACGCCGGAGATGCCGAAGCTCGCCATGGCAACCTCGCAAGACTCGGAGGGGAAGCCCGTTCCCCATAGCCGATTCCGGCCATCGATGGGAAGGGACGTTGGCTGCACGATCGGTGAGCTACACTGCGCGCGACAGGAGGGAACCTTGCGCGGGATCACCATCTGCAACATCAGGCGGCGCGGCAGTTTCTCTCTCGGCGTACGAACGCCCGGGGGAATCCTCGACGTGGCCGCGGCGGCGAAGGCGCGGCGCGTCCGGGCGCCGATGACCACCGACGAGGTCATCCGCGGGACGGAGCTTGCCGGGCTGCGGCGCATCCTCGCCGCGAAGACGACGGCCGCCTTCCTCGTCCCCGAGGCGAAGGCGGTGTTCGGCCCGTGCGTGCTCTCGCCGGGAAAGCTGCTGCTGATGGGGCTCAACTACCGGCGCCACGCCGCGGAAGTGAAGCTGCCCCTGCCCGAGACGCCCACCTTCTTCAGCAAGTTCAACAACACCCTTCTCGGCCACGGCGGCGTCATCGAGCTGCCGAAGAGCGAGTCGTCGAAGTTCGACTACGAGGCCGAGCTGGTGATCGTCATCGGCAAGAAGGCGCAGCGGGTCCCGCCCGAAGCCGCGCTCGCCTGCGTCTTCGGGTACGCCACCGGCAACGACTTCAGCGCCCGCGACCTCCAGTTCAAGACGTCGCAGTGGCTCCTCGGCAAGACCTGCGACGGCTTCGCGCCGCTGGGGCCGTGGCTGGTGAGCGCGGATCTGGTGAAGGACCCGCAGAACCTCGCCGTCCGCTGCTCCGTCAACGGCGAGGTGCGGCAGTCGTCCAACACCAGCGACATGATCTTCAGCTGCGCGCAGCTCATCAGCTACGCCTCGCGCCACATGACGCTCCTGCCGGGCGACGTCATCTTCACCGGCACGCCGGAGGGCGTGATCCAGGGCAAGCCCGAGGCGGAGCGGGTCTGGCTGAAGGCCGGCGACCAGCTCGCCACCGAGATCGAGGGCCTGGGCGAGCTGCGCTTCTCGCTTGGCTGATCCCACCGCTCAGCTGGGTTGATCCATGTGCCCCAGCGCAAAGCTCTTCGATCCGGCGCTCCGCGCCTCCACCAGGGTGGAGGCTCGCTCGACTGGCGACTGGACCCCCCAACTGCACCCGTCAATACAGGCGAGCGGTGGGTTTGAACCCGATCACAGGCCCAGATAGAGGCGCTTGACCAGGTCGTTGTCGGCCAGCTCCTCTTGCGAAGTGCCCTCGAACTCGATGCGGCCCTGGACGATGACGTAGCCGCGATCCGCGACGCGCAGCGTCTGCTGGAAGTTCTGTTCGGCCATCAGCACGGTGAGGCCGAGCCGCTGCTTGAGCTCGGCGATCTTGCCGAGGACCTGCGCCACGAGCAGCGGCGAAAGCCCCACAGAAGGCTCATCGACCAGGAGCATCCGCGGCTGCGTCATCAGGGCGCGGGCCAGCGCCAGCATCTGCTGTTCGCCGCCGCTCATGCTGCCGGCGAGCTGCCGGCCGCGGTTGGCGAGCTGCGGGAACAGCTCGTAGCAGAGCGAGAGCCCTTCCGCCCACCGCCTCCGCGCCTCTGGCCGGTGCGCTCCGAGCAGCAGGTTCTCCTCGACCGTCAGCCGGGGAAAGAGGTGCCGGCCCTCCGGCACCAGCACGATGCCGTGTCGCACCACCTCGTGCGGCGGCAGCACGGTCAGATCGTGGTCGACGCCGTCGATGGACGCGACGACGCGGCCCGCGCGGGGCCGGCACACGCCCATGACGCAGCGGAGCAGCGTGCTCTTGCCGTTGCCGTTGGCGCCGAGCAGCGCCACCGTCTCGCCGTCGGCCACCGCCAGCGACAGGCCGTGCAGCACCTGGACTGCGCCGTACCCGGCCTGGAGGTTCTCGACGCGCAGGCTAATGCCCAAGGTATGCCCTCTCGACCTCGGGGTTGCGCAGCACGCCGTCCGGCGGGCCGTCGGCCACCTTGCGGCCGGCCACCAGCACCACCACGCGCTCGGAGAAGCGCATCACCGCGCGCATGATGTGCTCGATCATCATCACCGCGACGCCGCGCTCCTTCATGGCCAGCAGGATGGCGAGCACCTCGTCGACTTCGGCCGGCGACAGCCCCGCCATGGCCTCGTCGGCGATCAGGAGCGCGGGGCGCGAGGCGATGGCGCGCGCAAGCTCGAGCTTGCGCATGTCCACCTGCGTGAGCTCGCCCGAGCGCGCGTCGGCGCGGGCCAGAAGTCCCACCTGCGCGAGCAGCGCCCTCGCCTCGGCGATCACGTCGTGGTGCCGGGCCGCGTACAGGAGCGGGACGCAGACGTTGTCGAGCACGGTCATGCTCGCGAACGGCCGCGGAATCTGGAAGCTGCGCGCGATCCCGAGGCGGATGCGACGGTGCGGCGCCAGCGGCCGCAGGTCATGTCCCGCGAACCGGAGCGAGCCGGCGTCGTTGCGCATCGTGCCGGAGATGCAATTCACCAGCGTGCTCTTGCCCGATCCGTTGGGCCCGATGAGGCCCAGCCGCTCGCCCGCCGAGATGGAGAGGTCCACCCGGTCGAGCGCGACGAATCCGCCGAAGCGCTTGGTGACGCCGTCCGCGGCGAGGAGCGGCCCGGTCATCCGCGCTTCGACCTTCGCCGCGGGAGCCATCCGAGAAGGCCGTGCGGCGCGACGGTGACGAAGACGACCAGGAGCGCTCCGACGAGGAACAGGTTCCAGTCGGCGGAGACGCTGACCTGGAGGATCTGCTGGGCGACGCCGAGGAGCAGCGCGCCGGCGAGAGGGCCGGCCCAGTCCTGCGTCCCGCCGATGAGCGGCATGGCGATGCTGTTCACCGACCACGACAGGCCGAAAGCGCCACCCGGCTCCACGTAGGAGAGGAAATGCGGGAAGGTGGCGCCGGCCATTCCCATCAGCCCGCCGCTCAGCATGGCGGCCACGAGCTTGAGGCGCAGCGTGGGCACCCCCGAGCACTCGGCGGCGACCTCGTCGTCGCGGATGGCGGCGAGGCCGCGGCCGAGCGTCGAGGTCTGCACCCAGCGCGAGATCGCGATCGCCGCCGCCGCCATCAGCGCCATCACCGCGAAGAGGTACTGCACCTGGCTGCGGAAGCCGAAGGGAGGGTCGTGCCGCGCGATCAGGTAGGCGCCGCGCGCGCCGCCGACGTAGTCCCAGTTGACGATCAGCGTGAAGAGCACCTGCGCGAAGGCGAGCGTGGCGATGGCGAAGTAGACGCCGCGCAGGCGCAGGGTCAGGTACCCCATCGCGAGCCCGACCACGACCGCCACTACCGTGCCGGCCGCGATCGACGCGCCGACGGGCGCCTCGAAGAGGTTCTCGAGCACCACGCTCGAGTACACGCCCAGCGCGAAGAACGCGGCAGCGCCGAAGTTCACGTAGCCGGCGAAGCCGCCGAGGATGTTCCAGGCGGTCGCGAGGACCACGAAGAGCAGCACGGTGTAGGCCGCGGAATAGTAATAGTCGTTGTGGATGGCGGCGGCGCTCGCCGCCACCAGCGCCACGGCCACGCCGAACGACGCCGCGGTGAACGCGAGAGTCCTCATCCGCTCCGCCCGAGCAGCCCCGATGGCCGGGCCGCCAGCGCGACCAGGAGCAGGCCGAACGAGACCGCCGGCGCCCACGACGGCCCGAAGAACGTCGAAGTGAACGACTCCGCGATGCCCAGCACCGCCGCGCCGGCGAGCGTCCCGGGGATGCTGCCCATCCCGCCGAGCACCGTGACCGCGAAGACGAGCCCGATGTAGTCGCGCCCGAGCGAGGGCTGCACGGGCTGGATGACGAGGAGCAGCGCCCCGGCGAGGCCCGCGGTCGCGATGGAGATGCCGAAGGCGGCCTGCTTCACGCGGACCGGATCGACGCCCATCATCTGCAGCGCCAGCGGATCCTGCCCCACCGCCAGCACCGTCCTGCCGAAGAAGGTGCGCGAAAGGTACGCCTGCAGCGAGAGCGTCATCGCCAGCGAGGCCACGAACGGGAGGAGCAGGCGAAGCGGCAGGTCGACGAAGCCCAGCCGCCAGGTGACGTCGACGTAGCGCGCGGCGCCCAGCCGGTAATCGACGCCGAAGGCGAGGATGAGCCCGACCTCGGTGACGAGGAGGATGCCGAAGAAGAACGCCAGGCCGCGCAGCGATTCGCGGCCGCGCCGCTCGAAGCTCGCGTGGTACAGCCGGTAGAGCCCGAGGCCGAGGACGAAGAACGCCGGGCAGAGGAGCACGCCGGCCAGGATGGGGTCGATGCCGAGCCGCGCCTGCGCGAGCCAGGCCGCATACGAGCCGAGGACGATGAACGCCGGGTGCGCGATGTTCACCACCTCGAGCATCCCGAACGAGATGGCCACGCCAACGCTCACCGCCGCGTAGAAACCCGCGAGCAGGAGGCCCGAGACCAGCGCGTTGGCGATGAGCGCGAGGTTGGACACGCGCGCGCGGCTACTTCCGCGCCTCGTCGTACGGGTAGCGCAGCTTGCCGGAGACCCACTGCGGCGGATAGAGCACCACCGCCTTCCCCGGCTTCCTCCACTCGTCGAGATCGTGACCCTCGATGCCCTGGTACTGGACGTAGAGTGGCCGCCCCACCGCCCACTCGCCGTTGGGCGCGAACTTCACGTCGCCCACCACGGTGCTGAACTCGTGCTGGTGGATGAAGCCGGCGATCTTCGCCTGGTCGAGGCTGCCCACCTTCGTGACCGCCTCGCCCAGGATCTGCATCATCGCGTACGCATACGGCGGCAGGAAGAACCCCAGCGCGTCCAGCTGCTGCGCGGCGGCGCGCGGCTGGTAGCGCTTGATGAACTCCTCCACGCCGGGAAACTTGATGGTCGGCTCGGGCGCGTAGACTTCCCAGGAGACCACGCCGTTCAGCATGGGCCCGAGCTGCGTCTTGATGGCCGCGTACTGCAGGCCGATCATCGAGCCGCCGAACATCTTCGCCTTGAGCCCCACCTCGTTGGCGGCGCGGACGATGCCGGTGCCGTCGGGCGGGTAGGAGGCGACGAACACCAAATCTGGCCCTGCCGCCTGCACCGCGCGGACGATGGGCGAGAAGTCGGTGGTGCTCATCGGGTACGTCTTGTCGTAGACGATGCGCAGGCCGGCGTCCTTCACGTTCTTGCGCGCGCCCTCCAACGCCGCGTGCGGATACTCCGCATCCGCGCCGAGCAGCGCCACGGTGGCGGGCTTCGGCGTCATCGTCATCGCCACGTCGAAGAATCCCCGGGTGAGCCCGACCGCCGGCTCCGGTCCGTTGGGCATGATCTGGAAGTAGCGGTCGTACTTGAACTTGCCGTTCGGGTTGGTCCCGAACAGCGTCATGAACGCCATCTTGCGCTGCATGGCGATGGGGATCGCCGGCGCGATGACGTTGGTCCCGTAGCTCGAGACGATGAGGTCCACCTTGTCGACGTCGAGCAGCTTGGTGTACAGGCCCGGCACGTTGGCGGGGTTCGTCTGATCGTCGTAGTAGACGAATTGCACCTGCCGGCCCAGAAGGCCGCCCTTCGCGTTCACGTCCTCGCGCCACATCTCCATGGCGAGCAGCGCCGCGCGGCCGTTTCCGCCCAGCGGCCCGGTGAGGCTCATGCTGAAGCCGATCTTGAGCGGCTCGGCGGCGGACGCGGGCACGGCAAGAAGCGCGGCGGCGCAGAGCGTGAACCAGGCGAGGGGAGCCCTTCGCTTCATGACGCCATCCTCCTTGGCAGATACACGTCCGCTTATCTGACAGCGGAGCAGCAAAAATCAATGCGTGGCCCACGCCAGGTCGGGGACCGCCTCGTGCCATGCCGTGGCCTGCTGGAAGGCGTGGCCGATCCGGAGGATGGTGCGCTCTGCGAACGGCTTGCCGTAGATCATCAGACCGACGGGGAAGCCGTGGCGGGTGAATCCGCAGGGAACCGACAGCCCGCAGAGCCCGAGGATGTTGCCGATGGCCGTGTTGCGCAGGTACTCGATGTTGCGCCGGAGGTACTCGTCGAGGTCGGCGGCGAGCGGCGCGGTGGGCAGCGGCGGCGTCATGGTGGTCGGGACCAGCAGCGCATCCACCGCGGCGAGCGAGCGGC
>DATDMU010000284.1:0-7929 GCA_036518615.1 Myxococcales bacterium | reverse complement strand
CGCGGTCGCAGCCGATCTTGGTGCCGGTGAGGTGGAGCTGGTCGCGCAGCACCGATGCGAGCGTGGCGCGCGGCTCCACCTGCACGCGGTGGTCCTTGCCGTTGACCCGCAGCGAGACTTCCACCGGTCCTGGGCCCAGCTTGCGCGCGCGCCCGGCCTGCTGCTGCTCCTTGCCGGCGGCGCCTTCCAGCAGCGCGGCGGCCCCCGCCGCCAGCCCTGCTCCCTTCACGAACCCGCGACGGCTCAGCTTCACCTCGTCGGACATGGCGTGCCTCCGCGAAGGCAGAGAGTCCTACACCCGGAACAGGCGGAAAGGAATTGCATGCCCGCTGCTGCGCGCAGGGCTCAGCGAAGTGAGCGCATGACCGCGACCACGACGGCGAAATGGCAGATGGCGGCGGCGATCACGAAGGCGTGGAAGATCTCGTGATAGCCGAACACCGCGGGCGATGGGTCGGGCCTGCGCGCAGCGTAGACCACGGCGCCGATGGAATAGAGCACGCCTCCCAGCACCAGCGCGGAGAGCGCCGGGACGCCGAGCGCGGCGTGCAGCGCCGGCCAGAACACCGCCACCGCCCAGCCGAGGGCGACGTAGAGGCACACCACCAGCGACCGCGGCGCGTTCACCCAGAAGAGCGACTGGAGAATGCCGAGAAATGCTCCACCCCACGCCAGCGCGAGGACCGTCGGCCCGCGATCGCCCAGCAGCAGCGCGAACGGCGTATAGGTGCCGGCAACGAGGACGAAGATGGCTGCGTGGTCGAGCCGCCGCATCCAGGTGCGCGGCCCCGGCGACCAGGTGGCCCGGTGATACAGCGCGCTCACGCCCAGCATGGTGGCGAGGCTCGCGCCATATACGGCGGCGGCGGCGCGCGCTCCGGGCGGCGCCAGCGCCACCAGGACGGCCCCGGCGCCCAGCGCTGCGAAAAACGCCAGCTCGTGCGAGACGCCGCGCAAGCGCGGCCTGGTCAGTGCCGGCGCGTTCACCATGGAAGTGTATCGCGCGCCGCGTCATCGTGCTGTCACGCAATTCCTTCGCCATGCCGCTGCCACCCTGTACAAGCCCAGACCGAAGCGGGTAGTGGCCAGTCTTGCGCTCGTGCCATCCGGCCTACCTGACCGGCGGCGTCGTCGTTGCGCTCGTGAACCTTTGGGAGCGGCTCGCCAAGAAGATGATCTCAGTGCGCACCGTGATCGTGTCGGCCGTATCCTTTTTGCTGGTACCCTTCTTCCTTGCGTGGCGCGATCAGCGCGTCGCGCGACGCGCAGCGGAAGCCAGGGCGGCTGAACAGCCGCCGCGTGAATTGTCGCCATCGATACGTCATGCTCTCTTCGTGAAGATCGCTTTCGTTCTCCTGTTGCTTGTCGTCGCCGGGGCCATCCTGCTCGTAGTGCAGCCGTTCGCGGGGAGAGGGCCTTCGTGGGCGGGGCCCGCTGCGGATCCGGCGCGGCTCCAGGCATTGGTGCGGGGGCTGGTCGCGCTGGGGCCGCGAAACGATGCCGCCGGGCAGGACCGCGCCGCGAACTGGATCAGGGCGCAGCTCGGCGCGCTGCCGGTCGTCGAGCAGGTCTACACCGCGCGCGGCGGTTCGTTCCGGAACCTGATCGTCCGACTCGGCCCGGACACGCAGGAGCGCATCGTCATCGGCGCGCACTACGATGCGCGCGGCCCATTCCCCGGCGCGGACGACAACGCGAGCGGCACGGCGGCGCTCATCGAGCTTGCGCGCCTGCTCTCGGCGCGGCCTCCGCCCATCCGCACCGAGCTGGCCTTCTACTCGAACGAAGAGTACGGCCTGCTCGGCAGCGCCGAGCACGCGAAAGACGCCCGCAACGTCCGCGCGATGATCTCGCTGGAGATGCTCGGCTGCTTCGACCAGCCGCAGCGGTTTCCCTTCGCGCTGCTGAAGCTCTTCTATCCCGCAAAGGGCGATTACATCGTGGTGGTGGGCCGGCCGCAGGACTTCCAGCTCGTCCGTGCCGTGAAGCGGTCGCTCCTCGGCAATGGCGCAAAGGCCCAATCCATCGACGCGCCAGAAGCCATTCCCGGCATCGGCAACTCCGACCACCGCAGCTTCTGGCGCCACGGCGTCCGCGCCGTCATGGTCACCGACACGGCCTGGTATCGCAATCCCCGATACCACCGTGCCGACGACACGCCCGATACCCTGGACTACGCGCGCATGGCGCGGATCGCCGACGGCATCGCAGCCTGGGCAACCACGCGCTGAATCACTGCCCGCACGCCTCCTTCGTCACCGGCACGGCCTTGCGCAGCGCATCCTTTCCCTCGCCCACCTCCACCTCGACGCTGTGCGCGAGAAGGCATGCCCGCGAGCCCAGCGGCACGTCGTAGCTCACCTGCGCGCGCGCCAGCACCGTCCAGTCCGGCAGCTTCTGCAGGGCGAGCCTTTGCCCGCGCGCGCCGAGCAGCACCACGCGAAGCTGCGCCGGCAGGTGGCTCGTCCCGGAATTCACCAGCGTGAACCGCGCGTGCCCGCCCTCCACCTCCAGCCCGGAGACGTCGGGGCGCGGGGCGGCCTTGTCCGGCGCCACGAACACCGGCACCGAGACGTGCTCCGCCACCGGCTTCTCCCGCCCGAACGCCTGCAGGGGCTCGTCCTCCAGCTCCACCTTGTAGGCGCGCTCCACCTCGGAAGCCGGGCCGGTCACCTGCACCTGCAGCGTCGCGGTGGCCCCCGGCATCACGTACACGTCCGCAGGCTGCACGTCGACCTCCGCCGAAGGGTCCAGCCGCGTCTCTCCGCTCGCCGACTGCCACCACGACCAGGTGGTGACGATCACGTGCGCGGTCTTGCGGCCCGAGTTGTGAAGCTGGAGCGTGGCGCGCGGAGCGTCGGCGGTGAGATGGACGGCGTCGGGCGTGACGCGGAGATGGCCGGGAACGGCGGCGAGGAGGAGCGCACAGAGAAGCATGGTTCCATCGAAAGGCGAACCCGCCGCGGGGTCAACCCGTCACGTCCCAGGCTGATAGCCATCCGCCAATCGACTCCGCATAGCGCACGAAGCCCGCGTAGAAGGGATGCCGGGCCACGGTGGCGCTGTCGCCGATGACGATCAGCTTCTTGCGCGCGCGTGTGAGCGCCACGTTGATGCGGCGGATGTCGGCCACGAACCCCAGCTCGCCGTCCGGATTCGAACGCACCAGCGAGACCACCACCGCCTCCTTCTCCCGGCCCTGGAAGCCGTCCACCGTGTCGATCTCCAGCTCGGGCAGGTCATGCAACAACTGCCGCAGCTTCTGCACCTGCGCCTCGTACGGCGAGATCACCGCGATGTCGCGCGGCGAGAGCTTCCCGAGCAGCGCGCGCACCTGCGAGGCCGCAAGCTCCGCCTCGCCCTCGTTGAGCCTGGAGTCGCTCCCTTCCGGCGCCGACTCCTCGAAGCCGCGCCCGGCGGTGTCGATCATCAGCAGCGGGGTCTCGTCGATGGAATGGTCCGCGACCGCGGGATGCGCGCGCAGCTTGCCGCCATACAGCGCGTCCGAGGGATAGCGCATGATGCGCTCGTTCATCCGGTGCTGCTCGGCGAGCGCCACCACCGCTCCCGGCTGCGCCCGCACCAGCCGCTCGAAGAGCGAAAGCGTCAGCTCCTGCGCATCCATCGCCAGCACCGTGGGTGGAAGCTGCAGGTGGTCTCCCGCCAGGACGGCGCGCTCCGCCCGCAAGAGCGCCAGGTACGCCGCCGGCTCCACCGCCTGCGTCGCCTCGTCCACGACCGCGAGCTGGAAGCGCCGGCCCGCGAGCGCGCGCGACTCGATTCCGGTGAGCGTCGCCAGCACCACGTCGGCCCGCTCCAGGACCGCAAGCTCCGCGCGCCCAGCCAGCTCGCGCGCCTCGGCGAGCAACTGCCGCGCCTCGCGCTCCTGCGCGCGCGACTCGGAAAATCGCCCCGGGCCGCGCCGCCGGTGGCGCTTGCGCGCATCCGCCCGCAGCCGCAGCGCCTGCTCCACCAGCTCGGCGGCGATCTGCGCCTGCGGGTGCGACCGCGTCTTCTCGTCGAGGGTGTGCTCCACCACCGACTCGAGCACGCGCGCAGGATGTCCAACCCGCACGACGTCGACGCCGGCCATGACCAGCCGCTCCACGAGGTTGTCCACCGCGAGGTTCGAGGGCGCCGCCGCCAGCACCTTCTCTCCCCGCGCAGCGGCGCGGCGGATCACCTCCACCAGCACGGTGGTCTTTCCCGTGCCGGGCGGGCCGTGCACCAGCATCACGTCCGTCGCCCGCTCCGCCAGCTCCACGGCGGCCCGCTGCTCCGGGTTGAGCGCGGCCAGAGGCTCGCCGCCCTCGCGCGGCCGCTCGTCGAAGCGAGGCGGCTCCTCGCCGATCACCGGCCGCCACCGCGCCGCGTCCCGCATCCGCCGCACCGCCCCGGAGAGCCGCTCCCAGGTCGCGGCCGAGGGCAACAGCTCCAGCACCACGCGGCCTCCGGTGGCCCAGTCCGGAGGCGGCTCGTCGAACGCCACCGCGATGCGCGCCCGCTGCCGGCGCGCCACGATGCCGGTGGGCGCATCGTCGGGAGGAGCCTCGCGGCGGGGCAGCACGCGGACCATGGCGCCTGCGCCGAGCTCCTGGCCGCCCAGCTCCCGCCCGTCCTGCCGGGCAAAGGTCACGAGCGAGCGCCCGGCGAGGCCGCCCTCCTCCACGGCCTCGACGTCGGAGAGCGCCAGCCCGCGGCGCAACCGCTCGGCAAGCGGCACCTGCGCGTAGCGCTCCTTTTCGGCGCTGCGCTCACGGTCGAGCAGCGAACCGAGCTTGTCGAGGTGCTGTACGAGGTCCATCCGGATTTCCTATACTCGTCCTTCCTCCGGAGGCGCGCATGGCCACCATCGAAAGACACGTGACGAGGCAGATCGTGGCGCTCGACGCGGTCACGCCGTGCCGCGAGGCGGCCAGGCTGATGAGCGAGAAGAAGATCGGCTCGGTGGCGGTGCGCGAGGGCGGGCGCATCGTCGGCGTGGTCACCGAGCGCGACCTGGTGGCGCGCGTCCTGGCCGCGGGCGACAGCGGCTCCATGCCGGTGGGCGAGGCGATGCGCACCGACCTGCCGCGCCTGCGGCCGGATTCCACCGAGACCGAGTGCACCGAGGCGATGCGCACGCAGTTCACCCGGCACCTGCTCGTCGAGGAGAAGGGCCAGGTGGTGGGCATCATCTCCATGCGCGACGTCATCCAGCTCATGCTCGACGACAAGCAGTTCCTCATCGAGCAACTCCAGACCTACATCGACGGACGATGAAGATCCTCATGATGGGCAGCGGGGGCGTGGGCGGCTATTACGGCGCCCGCTTCGCGCAGGCGGGGCACGACGTGACCTTCGTCGCCCGCGGAGCCCACGCGCAGGCCATCCGCGAGCGGGGCCTGCGGGTGAAGAGCGAGCTGGGCGACGTGCACCTGCATCCGGCGCGCGTGGTCGACGACCCGGCCCAGGCAGGTACGGCAGACCTGATCGTGGTGGCCGTCAAGCTGTGGGACAGCGAGGCGGCTGCGCGCGCCGTCGCGAAGGCGGCGGGCCCCGGGACGACCGTGCTCTCGCTGCAGAACGGCGTCGACAAGGACGAGGTGATGGCGCGCGCGGTCGGCCCTGCCCGCGTCGTCGGCGGCACCACCCACATCGGCGTGTCCATCGCCGAGCCGGGCGTGATCGCGCACGCCGGCCGGCTGCAGAAGGTCACGCTGGGCGAGCTGGACGGATCCCGTTCGCCCCGCATCGAGGCCATCGCCGCGGCCTTCCGCGCCTGCGGCGTGGACACCACGGTGAGCGACGACATCCGCCGCGTCATCTGGGAGAAGTTCGTCTTCCTGAGCGCGCTCAGCGGAATGACGGCGCTGACCCGCAAGCCCATCGGCGAGGTCCGCGCGCACCCGGCCACGCGCGCCATGCTGCTCGACGCCCTGCGGGAGACCGCCGCCGTGGCGCGCGCCGAGGGCGCCAATCTGGAGGAGTCGTTCGCCGACCGGCAGCTCGAGCTGGCCGATTCGTTCCCGCCGGGGATGCTCGCGTCGATGGCGCACGACCTGCTCCGCGGCCGCCGGCTGGAGCTTCCCTGGCTCTCCGGGGCGGTGGTGCGGCGGGCGGAAAAGCACGGCATCCCGGTGCCCGCGCACCGCGCCATCTACGCCGCGCTCATCCTCCACGCGGGCTGAACTTGCGGCGGCGCATGCGCCGTGCGATGCAAAGGTGGTGAACGCCGCCGACAGGCTCGACCGCGCCCGGCTCTTCGCCGGCTTGAGCCCGGCGGACGCCGACGTGATCCTCGGGAGCTGCGAGGAGCGCACCCTGGTCGGCGGGCAGGAGCTGTTCCACGAGAACGACGCCGGCGATTCGCTGTACATCGTGCAGTCCGGCAGGGTGGACATCTTCAAGAACATCCGCGGCGACCTCGACCGCTCGCTGGCCACCTTCGGGCCGGGAGACGTGCTCGGGGAGATGAGCTTCATCGACGGCGCCCGGCGCAGCGCGAGCGCGCGCACCACCGAGCCCAGCGTCTTCCGCGTGCTCTCGAAGCAGGGCTTCGCCGTGGTGCAGCGCGAGCGGCCGGACATCGCCGCGGCGTTCTTCCGCAACCTCTCCTTCATCCTCGCCGCCCGGCTGCGCACCACCACCGAGATGTACCGCGAGGCGGTGGCCTTCGGCGTCGAGGCCACCGGCGCGCACAACATCAACCTGAAGGCGCTGGGCGACGACCTGCGCCAGGTGACCGTGCACCTCGGGGAAGGGCAGAGGCTGTCCGGCCGCATCCTCCAGGTCGACCACCACGCCGCGGGATACACCGTGGTGCTCAAGCTCGACGACGGGAAGCGGACCGTGGTGCCCTACCACGCGATCCTGCGCATCGATCTCCCCTGAGCAGTGGCGCCCGCCGCCTCCCCCTGACCGGCCAGGCAGGCCGTGCCGCGGTCGGAGACCTACCTTGCCCTTCGAGGAGGTATCACATGCTGTGGTTTCTCGGCGCGCTGCTCATCGTCGTCTGGGTCATCGGGCTCGCATTCAAGGTCACGACCGGCATCATCCACGTGGCGCTGATCGCGGGTTTGATCCTCTTCGTGCTGGGCTTCTTCCGCGGGCGCCACACCACCGCCGCGCCCTAGAAGAAGCGGGGCCGCCGCCGTTGCCCTCGGGGCAACGGCCTCCTGGAACGAGCGCGTGACCCTGCTCCGCGCAGCCGACGTGGCGCTCTCGTTCGGGAGCCGCACGGTCTTCCGCGGCCTCTCCCTCGTCATCGAGGAAGGCGAGCGGGTCGGCCTCATCGGCGTCAACGGCTCGGGGAAGTCGTCGCTGATGCGGATCCTCGCGGGCACGGCGCAGCCCGACGCCGGCACCCTTCAACTGCGGCGCGGCGCCCGCGTCACCTGGCTGCCGCAGGAACCGGCCTTCACGCCCGGCGCCACCCCCGAGTCGGAGCTCTCGGCGGAGAACCCGCTGCACGAAGCGCGCGCCATGCTCGACCGCCTCGGGGTGAAGGACTGGGACCGCCCCATCGACGAGCTGTCCGGCGGCGCGCGCAAGCGGGTGGCGGTGGCCCGCGCGCTGCTGACCAGGCCGGATCTCTTGATGCTCGACGAGCCCACCAACCACCTCGACGCGGACACGGTGGACTGGCTGGAGGAGGAGCTGGACCGGCTCTCCGGCGCGCTCCTGCTCGTCACCCACGACCGCTACTTCCTCGACGACCTGGTGGACCGGATCGTGGAGCTGCAGCCCGGAGAGGGGCTCGTCTCCTATCCGGGAAACTACGAGGCCTATCTCGAGCAGAGGGCTCTGGCGCAGGAGCAGGCGGCGCAGCAGCAGCACAAGCGCGAGCGCTGGATCGCGCAGGAGGTGGCGTGGCTGCGGCGCGGCGTCGAGGCGCGGCGCACCAAGAGCAAGGCGCGCATCGAGCGGGCGCGCAGGCTGATCGCCGAG
>DATDMU010000283.1:0-11381 GCA_036518615.1 Myxococcales bacterium | reverse complement strand
CGGGGCGTGAAGATGCGGCCGCCCAGAGGCGCAGCGCGGCTCATTCGTCACCTTCCTTGTCCTTCTTGCGGTTGCGGATCACGGCCACGGCGAGGCCGGCGTAGAGGATCGCGGGAGTGAGCATTCCCTGGTAGAGCCCGTGCTGCAGCGTTTCGGTGACCGAGGCGCTGGAGCGGTTGCCCTTCTCCGGGAAGCCGAGCCTGGTGAAGGGGACCGAGGCGAGGTAGAGGACGCCGGTGCCGCCCAGGTCGTCCTCGCCGTACACCTTGTTCTGGTAGAAGCGGGGGTTCGCGTCGATGCGGCGGTGCGCCTCGCGGAGCAGGTCCTCCCGTTTGCCGTAGATGACCGCCTTGCGCGGGCACACCTCCGTGCAGGCAGGCTGCGTGGCGCCCTTGGCGATGCGCGCCTGGCAGAGGTCGCACTTGACGATCTGCGGCGTCGCCGAGTTCCACTCGAACTTGGGGACGTTGAACGGGCAGGCCACCTGGCAGTAGCGGCAGCCGATGCAGGTGTCCTTGTCGTAGGTGACCGGGCCCCCCGCCGTCTTCTTCAGCGCGCCCAGCATGCAGACCGAGACGCAGGCCGGGTCCACGCAGTGCATGCACTGCTGCTTGACGAAGGTGAACGCGGCCGGGTTGGCCTCGTCCTTCCAGAGCTTGATGACGTTCTTGGTCTGTCCGTCCAGCTCCGTCTGGTAGTCGTGCATGCCGTCCGGGGCCTGGGGCTTGAGCCCGTTGACCTCGCGGCAGGCCACCACGCACGCCTTGCAGCCGATGCAGGCGGTGGAATCGAAGAGCATTCCCACCGAGTCCGGCGCGGCGGTCCGCTTCGTGCGGGCGGCAGCCGGAAGCGCCGCCGCCGCGCTGCCGGCAAAGAGCACCTTGAGCAGGTTGCGGCGGTCCATCTCAGGCCTCCTTGCCCGGATCGTTCTTCTCGTCGCGCTTCGCCTCGGCGGAGAGCTTGCGCGCGGTGATCACGCCCGCGCCGATGGCAGCGCCCACCACCGCTCCGCCGAATCCGATGGAGACAGCGCTGGGGCGGCGGTGTTCGGTGAGGATGGGCGGATAGGTGTCCGGCGGGGTCGGCCGCGCGATCGGCACCGTGTCGAACATCGGCACGCGGAAGGCGTACTCCTTCTCGGTGCAGCCGGCGCAGGGATGGCCGATGCCGATGGGCCAGGCGCCGTCCACGTCGCAGAAGTGCTTGAGCGAGCAGTTGGCGTAGGTGACCGGTCCCTTGCAGCCCAGCTTGTAGAGGCAGAAGCCCTGGCGGTGGCCCTCGTCGCCGAACACCTCGGCGAAGCGGCCGGCGTCGAAGTGCGGCCGGCGCGGGCAGTCCTCGTGGATGGTGCGGCCGTAGGCGAAGATGGGCCGGCCCAGCGCGTCCAGTTTGGGCAGCGTGCCGTAGGTCACGAACTGCAGCACCACGCCGAGCAGGTTGTAGGGGTTGGCCGGACAGCCGGGCAGCGTCACCACCGGCTTCTTCTTGAAGATCTGCGGAACGCCTGCCGCCCCGGTGGGGTTCGGCTCGGCCGCGGCGATGCCGCCGAACGAGGCGCAGGAGCCGAGGGCGATCACGGCAGCCGAGTTGCCGGCGACCTCCTCGACGATCTCCATGGCGGTGCGGCCGCCGACCTTGCAGTAGATGCCGTTGTCCCTGGTGGGGATGGCGCCTTCCACCACGCAGACGTACTTGCCCGCGTTCTCCTTCATCGCGCTCTTCAGGGCCGCCTCGATCTGGTGGCCGGCCGCCGCGAAGAGGGTCTCGTGGTAGTCGAGCGAGATGGTCTCGAGGATCACCTCGGTGATCTCGGGATGCTCCGGCCGCAGCAGCGACTCGGTGCAGCCCGTGCATTCCTGGAAGTGCAGCCAGATGACCGAAGGCCGCTTCTTCGCCTCCGCCGCGTCGGCGGCGAACGAGGGCGAGAGGCCCACCGCGGCGCCCGCCATGGTGGCCAGGCGGACGAAGTCGCGGCGGCTGAAACCTTTCTGTTCGAGGCGGTCGGCGAGTGGGGCTTCGTTCTTCGGATCGACGGGTCGCATCATCTCTCCCGCGGCAGGCCGGTGCTTGCGCCGCTCGGGGTGCACGATTCGAACCGGACCGATTCGGCCCATATTGATCCAGAGGGGAAAAGCGTCGCGCGCCTGTACCGAAGGGTGGACGGCCACCGCAACATTCGCCCCGGCGCCGCGGAGGGCGCGAAAATCGTGCGCTCATTGCGCCGCGGCGACGACCGCCTGCCCCAGCGAGAGGCCGCCGTCGCCGCAGGGCACGTCGCGATGCAACAACACCTCGAACTCGGGGGAGAGGAGGCCGCGCACCGACTCGGCGAGGCGCGCGTTCTGGAAGCAGCCGCCGCTGAGCACCACGGGGAGCCGCAGCCCCGCGCCGCGGACCAGCGCCGCGGTGGCTTCCGCGAGCGTGTCGTGGAAGCTCGCCGCGACCTGCGGCGCAGGGCGGCCGGCGGCGACGTCTCCGACCAGCGCGCGCAGCGCGGGGCGCAGGTCCAGCTCCGGCACCGCCGCCGGGCGATCGATCTCGTACGGATACGCGCCGCCCTCCGCATGCCCGGCGGCGTTGTTCCACTCCAGGGCAGCCTGCCCTTCGTAGCTGGCGCTGGGTCGCGAAAGCCCGATGGCGCCGGCCAGGTCGAACCAGCGCCCCACGCCGCGCGCCAGGGGCGCATTGAATCCGCGCGCGATCATCTGCCGGACCGCGGCGATCTCGAGGGCGGAGATGCCCGAGAAGAGCGACAGGCGGTCCAGGGGAGGCGCGCCAGCGAAGGCGTCGTCGAGGGCGGCCAGGGCGATGCGCCAGATGTCGCGGATCGCCTTCTCTCCTCCCGCGAGCGGAACCGGCCGCAACGTCGCGAGGCGACGGAATCCGCCGGCGGTCGCGAGGAGGATCTCGCCGCCCCAGAGGGTGCCGTCGGTGCCGAAGCCCGTTCCGTCGTATGCGACGCCGATCACCGGCCCGTCGATGCCGTGCTCGGCCATCGCGCTGACCACGTGCGCGTGGTGGTGCTGCACGGGGACGAGGACGCCCTTGCGCGACCGCGCGTAGGAGCCAGCGATGGAATCCGGGTGCAGATCGTGGGCGATCACCTGCGGCTCGACGCGCAGGAACCGGAGCATGCGCTCGATCGACGATTCCATCGAGCGCCACGTCTCCGCGCTGCCGAGATCCCCCACGTGCGGCCCCAGCACCGCCGTGTCGCCGAAGGCCACGCAGAAGGTGTTCTTGAGATCGCCGCCCACCGCGAGCACCGGCCGCGACACCGGCCGCCGCAGGGGAATGGTGTGCGGCACGTGTCCGCGCGACCGCCGCAGCACCGCCGGCGCGCCGGCGATGAGGCGCGCGACGGAATCGTCGCAGCGGGTTTCGATCTCGCGGTCGTGGAGGAGGAAGAAGTCGGCGATTCCGGCGAGCCGCTCCAGCGCCTCGCCGTCGCTCTGGCAGATGGGCTCGTCGCTCAGGTTGCCCGAGGTCATCACCAGGGGGCCGCCGAAGTCCGCGAGCAAGAGGTGGTGCAAGGGCGAGTAGGCCAGCATCAGGCCGAGCAGCGGGTTCTGCGGGGCAACCTCCATCGCGAGCGGCGCGTCCGCGCGCTGCTGCACCAGCACGATGGGACGCTCTACCGACGAGAGCAGCCGCTCCTCGGGCGGCGTCAGCTCCGCCAGCGCGCCCGCCGCCGAAAGGTCGCGCACCATCACCGCGAACGGCCGCTCCTCGCGGCGCTTGCGCTTTCGCAGGAGCGTCACCGCCGCGCTGCTGGCCGCGTCGCAGGCGAGGTGGAACCCGCCGATGCCCTTGACGGCGACGATTCCGCCCGCGCGCAACGCCGCGACCGCGGAAGCCAGCGGATCGGCGCTGGCCGGCTGCGAGCGCAGGCGCGGACCGCACTCCGGGCACGCGTTGGGCTGGGCATGGAAGCGGCGATCGAGCGGGTCCTGGTACTCGCGCGCGCAGGCCGGACACATGCGGAACGGCGCCATGGTGGTGGCGGGCCGGTCGTAGGGCACGTCGCGGGCGATGGTGAAGCGCGGCCCGCAGTTGGTGCAGTTGGTGAAGGGGTAGCGGTAGCGGCGGTTCGCCGGGTCGAAGATCTCGCGCTCGCAGTCCGGACAGGTCGCGAGGTCCGCGGGAATGGACACCCGCCGCTCCGCGGAGACGGCGCTCGCGGCGATGGTGAACCCGCGCACCGGCCGCGGCGCGATCTCGCGCACCGCGAAGGATCGCACCTCCGCCGCCGGCGGCTGGTCGCGCTGGAGCTCCGCGACGAAGCGATCGAGCACGGCGCCGGTGCCGAACGCCTCGATGACCACGCCCGCCGCGTCGTTGAGCACGCGCCCGCCCACCCCGACCTGCAGGGCCACGCGATACACCCACGGCCGGAAGCCGACGCCCTGGACCGTTCCGCGAATCTCGATGTGGCGCCCCTCCAGCACGGCAATCGTGCGGAGCAAGCCCGGGGCCAGCAGCCTTTGCGCCTCGAACGGGCCGCCGCTGGCGCAAACTTTGCGCCGCTGGTTCACCGGCTGAACCATTCGTCGGCTTTTGAACATCAGGGCATGAGCCATCCCCGGCCGCGCCTGGCCGCTCCTCGTCGCCCCTGGGCAGCCAGCCCCCTTCGGACGCGCCGGCTAGTCGCCGTGCTCATACCTGCGCAGCGACGGGACCAGCGCGGCGGCGGCTGCGGCTGCCAGCACGCAGAGCGCGCCGCCGGACCAGACCGAGACGCGCACGCCGAGGAGCTTCGCCACCACCCCCGCCTCCACCTCGCCGAGCTGCGGGCCGCCGATGAAGAACATCATGTTCACCGAGGTCATGCGGCCCCGCAGCTCGTCGGGCGTGAGCGTGTGCCGGAGCGTCTGCCGCATCACCGCGCTCACCGTGTCGGCGGCGCCGGAGACCGCCAGGGCCAGAAGCGAGAGCCAGAACCAGCGCGAGACGCCGAACACCGCGATGGCGCCGCCGTAGACGGCGACCGAGACCAGCACCGCCCTGCCCTGCCGCCGCAGCGTGGGCAGCCAGGAGAGCAGGACGCCCGCCGCCGCGGCGCCGGCGGGCTGCGCCGCATAGAGGATGCCGAGGCCCCTTGGCCCCACGTGCAGGAGCTGGTCGGCGAAGATGGGCAGGAGCAGGAGCGAACCCGCGAGGAAGGTGGCCACGAAATCGAGCAGCATGGTGGCGAGGATGAGCGGCGTTCTCTTGAGGAAGCGCAGCCCTTCCACGATGGCCCCGGCGTTGAGGCCGGCGAGGCCGCGGGGCGGAGCGGTGTGGCTCATGGCGAGCAGCGCCCCGATGGTGGCGAGGAACGAGATCACGTCGATGGCGTAGATGGGCAGGACGCCCTTCCAGGCCAGGAGCGCCCCGCCGAGCGCCGGTCCGGCGATCGCGGCGATCTCGTAGACGGTGGTGTACATGCTGAGCGCGTTGGGCAGGAGCTCCGGCGAAACCAGCCGCGGCACGAGCGACTGCCGCGCCGGCAGATCGAACGCGGAGGCCACCCCTGCCACCGCCGAGAGCCCGTAGATGACGCCGGGCGTGATGGCGTTCGACCGGGTGGCGGCGAACAGCCCCACCGACGCGAGCGCCATGCCGCACTGGCTGCCCAGCATCAGCTTGCGCCGGTCCAGCGCGTCCGCCGCCACCCCGCCGCCCAGCGCGAGCAGGAGGATGGGCGTGACCCGGAACGCTCCGAGCAGGCCGAGCGAGAGCGGCGATCCGGTGAGCAGATAGAGCTGCCACACCACCGCCACCTGCTGCATCTGCGAGCCGGTGAGCGAGACGAGCTGGCCGCCGAGGAGCAGGCGGAAATCGCGGGACTGCAGAGCGGAGAAGCGCACGCGCCCTTCTACCAGACGGGCGGACAGCCGTTTGCGCGAGCGTTCGGCAGTCCACAGATTGAACGAAGTGACGAGCCTCCACTCGAAGGTGAAGAACGCGCTCGATGAGTCGCGCATCCTCGTGCTGGGCTCGCAGGTCCTGCTCGGTTTCCAGTACCGCGCCTTCTTCGAGCCCGGCTTCGAGCGCCTCGGCCCGGGCGAGCGCGCGCTCGAGCTGGTGGGGCTCTTCGCGCTGCTCGCGACGGTGGGCGCGCTGTTCCTGCCCGCGTCGCGCCACCGCCTCGTCGAGCGTGGATTCGACACCTCCCGCTTCCACCGCTTCACCATGCTGGTGATGCGCGCGGTGCTCCTGCCCTTCGCGGTGGGGCTGAGCGTGGACCTCGCCGTGGTGGGGAACCGCATTGCCGGACCCTGGGGCGGCGCCCTCTCCGGCGCTCTCACCGCGGCGGCTGCCCTGGCGTTCTGGTACGGGCACTTCGCGCGGCGCTCGCGCAAGCGCCACGAGGATTCGGAGGATCGCATGGAAGACACCCCGCTCGAACAGCGCATCGTCCAGGTGCTCACCGAGGCGCGCGTGGTGCTGCCCGGAGCCCAGGCGCTGCTCGGCTTCCAGCTCGCCATGGTGCTGATGGACGCCTTCGCCAGGCTGCCGCAGCCGGTGCAGCTCGTCCATCTCGGAAGCCTTGGATTCATCGCGCTCGCGACCATCGTGCTGATGGCGCCGGCCGCCTACCACCGCATCGTCGAGCGCGGCGAGGACACGGAGCGCTTCCATGCCTTCGCCTCGCGGATGGTGGTGCTCGCGCTGGCGCTGCTCGGCCCCGGGTTCTGCGGCGATCTCTACGTGGTGTTGCGGCGCGCCGGATATCACCGGGCGGCGCTGCCGGTGGCGCTGGCCCTGCTGCTGCTCTTCTATGGTGCCTGGTTCGGAGCCATGCTGCTGATCCGGCGCAGGACTCCGCCGGCCCTCCGGCACCGCGAAGCCTAGCGCCTGTGGTGGACGGGGCCGCGACGTGCAAGATTGGCGGGAATGGACGTCGCGCTCTTCGTGCCCTGCTACGTCGACCAGCTCTACCCCGAGGTGGGCCTCGCCACCGCCGACCTGCTCGAGCGGCTGGGAGTCACCGTGCATTTCCCCGAGGCGCAGACGTGCTGCGGCCAGCCCATGGCCAACTCCGGGTTCTTCGACGACGCGCGGCCCCTCGCCCGCAAGATGCTCGAGGTCTTCGCTCCGTACGACCACGTGGTCTGCCCCTCCGGCAGCTGCACCAGCATGGTGCGCAACCACTACGCCATGCTGCTCCCGCGCGAGTCGCAGGTGGCGGACCTCGCGCACAAGACGCTGGAGCTGTGCGAGTTCCTGCACGACGTGATGCAGGTCAAGCCGCGGGGCAGGTTCCCGCACAAGGTGGGCTTGCACCAGAGCTGCCACGGGCTGCGCGAGCTGCGGCTGGGCAGCGGCAGCGAGCGGCTCGTGCCCGCCTTCTCCAAGACCCGCGCGCTCCTCGACAACATCGAAGGGCTGCAGCTCACCGAGCTGCACCGGACCGACGAATGCTGCGGCTTCGGCGGCACCTTCGCGGTGGCGGAGGAGGCGGTCTCCTGCGCCATGGGCCGCGATCGCATCGCCGACCACGAGCGCGCCGGCTCGGAGATCATCGCCGGGGCGGACATCTCCTGCCTCATGCACCTCGACGGGCTGTTGCGCCGGGAGAAGAAGCCCATCCGCGTGCTGCACCTGGCGCAGCTGCTCGAGGAGGCCACGCGATGAGCGGCCATGCCGGGCGCGCGGCGGAGTTCGTGGCGGACGACGCGCGGCTGCACTGGCACGACCAGGCGGTCTGGTTCGTGCGCAACAAGCGCGACGTCGCGCGCAGCTTCGTGCCGGAATGGGAAGAGCTCCGCACCCTGGGCTCGCAGATCAAGGCGCACACGCTCTCGCGCCTGCCGGACTATCTGGAGGAGTTCGAGAAGAACGCCCTCGCCGCCGGCGCGCAGGTGCACTGGGCGCGCGACGCCGAAGAGCACAACCGCATCGTGCACGGCATCCTCTCCTCCCGCTCCGTCACCCGGCTGGTGAAGAGCAAGTCCATGCTCACCGAGGAGTGCGGGCTCAACCACTACCTGGAGGAGCGCGGCGTGGAGGTGGTGGACACCGACCTGGGCGAGCGCATCGTGCAGTTCCGCCGCGAGCCGCCCTCGCACATCGTCATGCCCGCCATCCATCTCAGGAAGGAGGAGGTGGGCCAGCTCTTCCACGACAAGCTCGGCACGCCCGCGGGCCTATCGGATCCGAAGGCGCTGGCCGAGGCGGCGCGGCAGCACCTGCGCGAGAAATTCCTCGCCGCGCAGGCGGGCCTCACCGGGGTGAACTTCGCCATCGCCTCGACCGGCGGGGTGGTGGTGTGCACCAACGAGGGCAACGCCGACCTGGGCACCTCCTTGCCTCCCATCCACATCGCCTGCATGGGAGTGGAGAAGCTGGTCCCCTCGCCGCGGGAGCTGGCGGTCTTCCTCCGGCTGCTCGCGCGCAGCGCCACCGGCCAGCCCATCACCACCTATACCTCGCACTTCCACGGGCCGCGGCCGGGAGCCGAGCTGCACATCGTGATCGTCGATCACGGGCGCAGCCGCATCCTCGTGCGCGAGGAGTACCGCAACTCGCTCAAGTGCATCCGCTGCGGCGCGTGCATGAACACCTGCCCGGTGTACCGGCGCAGCGGCGGGCACAGCTACGGCGTCACCGTGCCCGGCCCCATCGGCTCCATCCTCGCCCCGCACATCGACCCGAAGAAGCACGCCGACCTGCCCTTCGCCTCGTCGCTGTGCGGCTCGTGCACCGACGTCTGCCCGGTGCGCATCGACCTGCACCACCAGCTCCTCGCCTGGCGCGGGGAGCTGTCGCGGCTGGGGCTGGTGCCGCTGGGAAAGCGCATCGTCTCGCGCGTGGGCGGCTGGGTGCTCCTGCGCACCTGGGCGTATCGCGCCTTCGGAAAGCTGATGCGCATGTTCGCGCCGCTGGTTCCCAATCCCTGGACGCGCCAGCGCGAGCTGCCGCCCATGCCGCGCGAGAGCTTCCGCGCGCAGTGGAGGAAGCGTGTCCGCTCGCGATGAGATCCTGAAGTCGCTCCGCGCCGCCGCCGTGGCGCCGGCGCCGCTGCCCGACGTCTCGCTCCTCCCCGCGGTGCGCTACCCCGACGTGCGCGACCGATTCGCAAAGAGCGTTGTGGAGGTGGGCGGCCGCTGCGTGGCGCTCGCGGAGGGCGATTCGCTGGAGGCCGCGCTCCAGGCGGTGCCCGAGTATGCGGCGTCCCGCAAGGTGGCCTCGCTGGTGTCCGGCGTGGCGAAGGCCAACGTGGACCTGACCGCGGTCCGCGACCCGCACGACGTGCGCGACGTGGACTTCTGCGTGGCGTCCGCCGAGCTGGGCGTGGCCGAGAGCGGCGCCTGCTGGATCGTCCACCACGGCGGGAAGAACCGCGCCGTGCTCTTCCTCTGCCAGCACCTGGCGGTCGTGGTCCGCGGCGCCACGCTGGTGCACAACCTCCACGAAGGCTACGCCAGGGCGGCCATCCCCTCGCCGGGCTTCGCCGTCTGGCTCTCCGGCCCTTCCAAGACGGCGGACATCGAGCAGTCGCTGGTCATCGGCGCCCACGGCGCCCGGTCGTGCACGGTGTTCGTGGTGGGTTGACGTCGCGCCGATTTCGTGTCGCCCCGACGCCGGGCCGAGGCGGGGTGGGGGGCGGCTCAGACATGCAGAAATCGCGTGCGCGCTGCGGATGATATCGGTCGAAGGATTGCGGGCGATTTCTGAACTCGCCGCCCGCCCACCCCGCCTCGTCCCGGCTATTGCGCGCGCAGAACTCTCTCGACCAGCACCGCCGCGCATCATGGACGGAGTCCGCCGGAACCGAACGCGTTCCAGATGTGCGCTCAATCAAGTTCCAGACATGATCAGCGTATCTGACTCCCGCCAGCCGCGGGAAGGCCCGCCTCGGGAGACTTCACGTGTCGGACATGTTTGGTAGGCTCTGATGCGTGCCCTACAGCCCGACTCTCAGCGCCGTCGACTTTGCCACGAAGTGGAGAGCTTCAACGCGTACCGAGCGCGCCGCCGCGCAGGAGCACTTCATCGACCTCTGCAGGATGATCGGTGTACCGACACCCAACGAGGCGGACCCAACCGGCGAAGGGTACGCATTCGAGAAGGGCGCCAAGAAGGAGGAAGGAGGGGAGGGATTCGCCGACGTCTGGAAGCGGAATCGCTTCGCGTGGGAGTACAAGAAGAAGCGCTCGAACCTTGCCGACGCGTACAAGCAGTTGCTGCAGTACCGGGAGGCGCTGGAGAATCCGCCCCTGCTCATCGTGTGCGATCTGCACCGATTCGAGATCCACACGAACTTCACCGGTACGAGGAAGGTCGTCTACGATTTCACGCTGGATGATCTTCTGAATGCGCCGGCCGAGCCGCTGCGTCTGCTTCGCGCAGCGATGGAAGATCCAGAGTCGCTGAAGCCGCAGCAGACGCGTGCGCAGATCACCGAGGACGTGGCAAGCCGGTTCGCCACATTGGCCGAGCGGCTCGGTCCGCGCGGGCGCGGCCACGAGCCGCACGCTGTCGCCCACTTCCTTACGAAGTTGCCTCTTCTGCCTCTTCGCCGAGGACGTGGCATTGCTTCCACGCGGCCTCTTTCAGAGGCTCGTTGAGACCACTCGACAGACGCCAGAGCTGTTCGCAACACAGATCAAGAGTCTGTTCGACAAGATGGCGACGAAGCCCGCCCGAGCTGGTGAAGGTCATCGACGACGCGCCACTGCCGCCACGCGTCATGCCGGTGGACGAGGCTGCCGAGAAGGAGTTGAAAGAGCGTACGCTAACCAAGCTCTACAACCAGCGCCCCGGCTGGCTCGACATGCTTCACGAAGAGCTCGATCGGCAGGTACTCGCGGCCTACCGCCTGCCGGACAATGTCTCCGACGACGACCTTCTCGCGGAGTTGCTCAAGCTCAACCTCGCCCGCGCTGGCGGCTGAAAACGCGACGGGCAGGTGCCCGTTCGCGGTAATCGGCGGTGCAGTTGCCGTCCATGCTGCGCGGTGGCGCTGGTCGGGATGCCTCTACGCGCGCAATAGCCGGGGCGAGGCGGGGTGGGCGGGCGGCGAGTTCAGAAATCGCCTGGAATCCCTCGCTTCGTATCATCCGCAGCGCGCACGCGATTTCTGCATGTCTGAGCCGCCCCCCACCCCGCCTCGCCCCGGCGTCGGTGCGCGACGAGATCGGTCGGGGAGGACGAAGCTGCGGAGATACCTACTTCGTGGCGCCGGTGGTCATTCCGCTGATGAAGTAGTTGAGCGACAGGCCATAGACGATGACCACCGGGAGCGACCCGAGGATGGCGCTCGCCATCAGCGGCCCCCAGAAGTAGACGTCGCCGCGCACCATCTCCACCGAGATGCCCACCGGCAAGGTGCGGTTGTAGGTGCTGGAGATGAAGGTCAGCGCGTAGACGTATTCCTGGAAGCTGAGGGTGAA
>DATDMU010000282.1:0-3021 GCA_036518615.1 Myxococcales bacterium | reverse complement strand
CCGCGACATGGCCTGGAAGGTGCTGCGCTCGCGCCTCTACGAGCTGGAGCTGCGCAAGCAGCAGGCGGAGCGCGACAAGATCGAGGCGGGCAAGGCGGACAACTCCTTCGGCTCGCAGATCCGCAACTACGTGCTGGCGCCGTATCGCATGGTGAAGGACGTGCGCACCGGCGTGGAGAGCGGCAACACGGAAGCGGTGCTCGACGGAGAGCTGGATCCATTCATCACCGCATTCCTGCTCGGGGTGCGGCGCAAGGACAGACCGGGCAGCGAACCCGCGGAGGCGTAAATGGCCATCATCCACTACGACGTGGTCTTCGAGAGGAACGTTCCGTCGCTCACGCAGATCAAGGAGAAGATCGACCAGCGCCTGGGGCTGCGCACGCACCTGATCAAGGACGCCATCGAGCCGGGCCACCACTGGCCGCACATCGGCGACGTGAAGGAGTCGGGGACCATCGAGTGCGACGAGTGCGAGGATTCGGATCTGGAGATCACCGTGGGGTCGGAAGGAGTGCGGGTGACCTGCGTGCCCTCGTCCACGCATCCCTACTTCCGCGAGATCGCGCTGGCGGCGCTGGTGGATCTGGGCGGCAGCTTCGACGCCAAGCTGCACCCGTTCGTGGCGCGCAAGTGGACCGAGCTGTCGCCCGCCGAGAAGCAGGTCGGCTGGCGCACGCACTAGTCGTCACTGCTGCCCGAGCAGGAACTGCAGGCGCCACTGGGCGTCCGCGGTCTCCTCCGGGGAGAGCTCGCGATATACTGAGTAGAGTTCGATGACCTCGCGGGCGCGCTTGCGCAGGTGGCGGGAGGGCCGCTGCGGGTTGCGCTTGCGCGGCGCCGGCAGCATGGCGGCGAGCACCGCGGCCTCCTCGGGGAGGAGATCCGCGGCCGGCTTGTGGAACCAGAAGCGCGCCGCGGCGTCGGCGCCGTAGATGCCGGGCCCCCACTCCGCGACGTTGAGGTACAGCTCGAGGATCCGCCGCTTGCCCAGCGCTTCCAGCCTGCGCGCGAGGAAGTACTCCCGCGCCTTGCGCAAGAGCGATCGCTCCTCGCCGAGCCAGAGGTTCTTGGCGAGCTGCTGGGTGATGGTGGAGGCGCCGCGCCCGAGGTGCCCCTCCTCGACGGCGGAGGTGAGGGCGATGCGGGTCTGCTCCACGTCGATGCCTTCGTGCTCCCAGAAGCGCGCGTCCTCGCTGTTGATCACCGCGCGCTGCAGCCAGATGGAGATGCGGCCCAGCGGCACCCAGTGCTGGTTGCGCCGCGGCGCCCTGCCGCGCTCGCGCGCATCGCGCATCCGCGCATCGATCAGGGCGGTGCTGGCCGGGTTCTGCCTGCGCAGCGGCTCCGCCGACGGCAAGCTGAGCCAGAACGCCGCCAGGAAGATCGCGATGCCCGCGAGCGAGCCGACGATGAACCTGCGCCGGAACCGGCCGACGACCCGTCGCGTAGACATGCGCGACCGAGTGTACCCGCGGGCACAGGGTCCACGTTCAGGTTTAGGTTCAGGTTTGGGGAACGGGGTTCAGGTCGCAGGGTGTGCTGCGCTTCCCTACACTCTGCGCCCGAAACCTGAACCCGAACCTGAACCCGCTCCCTGATCCCTCGACCCCCGTGAGCGCCTTTTCCATCGGAAGACTGGTCGGCGTCCTCCGGAACAACCGCGACTTCCGCCGGCTCTACGCCGCCAACGCCGTCTCCCAGATGGGCGACTGGTTCAACATCGTGGCGCTCTTCTCGCTCCTCCTGGAGCTCACCGGCAGGGGCGGCGCCGTGGCCATCGCGCTCCTGACGCGGTTCGTGCCCGCCTTTCTCGCCGGGCCCGCGGCGGGAGTCCTCGCCGACCGCGTCTCGCGAAGGGCGGTCATGGCGGTGAGCGACCTGCTCCGCGCCGCGCTGGTGCTGTGCCTCGTCTTCGTGCGCCGTCCGGACCAGGTGTGGATCGCGTACGCGGTGATCACCGCGCACTCGCTGGTGAGCGCCTTCTTCGACCCCGCCCAGCAGGCCATGCTGCCGAACCTGGTCACGGTCGAGGACTATCCCCTCGCCGCCACGCTGGAGAACTCGCTCTGGGCCGCGACGCTGGCGGTGGGCTCGGCGCTGGGCGGCTTCGCGCTCGCGCTCCTCGGCCGCGACGCCGCCTTCGCCTGCGACGCGGCGAGCTTCCTCGCCTCCGCCGCCCTGATCTCGCGCCTTCCCGCGGGGCACGCGAGGCGGGCGGACCGGCAGGCCATCGAAGCCAGGGAGGAGGCGCGCGACCCGGGCTCGCGCATCGAGAACCTGCTCGGGCTGCGCGACCTGCAGGAAGGCGTCCGCTACATGGCCTCGCACCGTCGCGTGCGCGCGCTGCTCGCGGTGAAGGCGAGCTTCGGCCTCACCCTGGGAGGCGTCCTGGTGCTGCTGGCGTACTTCGGCGAGAAGGTCTTCGAGTCCGGCAACGGCGCCGGCATCGCGGTGCTCTACAGCGCGCGCGGCGTGGGCAGCTTCGCCGGGCCCTTCGCCGCCTTCCTTCTCGCCGGCACCGACGACCGCGGGCTGCGCCGCGGCATCGGCTTCGCCTTCGCGCTGCTCGCCGCCTGCTACGTCGCCTTCGCCCTCAGCCCCGCGCTCGCGTACGCGGCGGTGGCGCTGGCCTTCGCCAACGCCGGCGGCAGCATCCTCTGGACCAGCGGCTCCACCCTGCTGCAGCGCCTGGTTCCGGATGCGGTGCGCGGGCGCGTGGCGGCGGCGGAGATGGGCGGATTCATGCTCACCCTTTCGGCGAGCACGCTCGCGACCGGCCTGCTCCTCGACCGCGGCGTTCCCGCGCGCGCGCTGATGGCGGCGTGCGGCCTCGTGGCCCTCTTGCCGCTCGCGTACTGGGCGTCGGCGCAGGGCGCCTTCGAGGTGACAGCGCACGGTTCCGGGGAGTAAAGAGACGCTCCCCATGGCCGACACTCCCCAGCCCGGAGCGACCAGCTCGATCGAGGATCAGATCCGCCTGCGCGAAGAGAAGGCGCAGGAGCTTCGCGAGAAGGGCGC
>DATDMU010000281.1:0-3360 GCA_036518615.1 Myxococcales bacterium | reverse complement strand
GGCTGTGGGGCCTGCGGCGATCCGGGCGGCGCCTCCTGGGCCAGCGCCAGCGCGAACCAGAGCGCGTACATGACCTTGGTGTCGTAGAGCAGGTCGTGGAACTGGGCGATGGTCAGCCAGGCGCAGAGCGCGGCGAGGCCGCCCAGCGCGTAGGGGCTCGCGCTCCTCAGCGCCAGCCGGAAGGCGGCGAAGAGCAGCCAGAAGAGCGCGAGGAGTCCCAGCGGACCCAGCTCGGCGAGCGTGGAGAGCTCGAGGTTGTGCGCCCATGTCCTCATCAGGAAATGCGGGTCGACGCGGTCGTAGTAGGCGCCGCAGACGTGCGGGTAGTTGGCGAAGCCAATGCCGCGCCAGAAATGATCGGCGATGATCTCTCGCGCGCGCGCCCAGATGAACACGCGGTCGGAGTTGGCCGCGCCCGAGAACGCGGTGAGCAGCCGCGCCCGCACGCCGGGGTGGAGGAGCCCGAGGGCGCCGAGCGCGGCGAGCAGCGCGCCGAGCCGGACGTGGCGGCTGCGCAAGACCAGCGCCGCCGCGGCGACGGCGAGCGCAAGGTACGCGGCGCGGTCGAAGGTGACCGCCACCGCGCCCAGGGCCGCGATCGATGCCGCCGCGGCCAACGGCGCCACCTTGCGCGGAAGAGCGCCGGCCGCGATCGCACCCACGACGAGTGAAAGCAGCAGCACCGCGTTGTGGCCGAAGGTCAACCGCGAGGTGAAGAAGCCCATCGCGCCGTAGCGGCCGGGGACGCCGGGCGCCTGGACCAGCGCGGGCTCTTCGCGCAGCCCGAGCAGGTGCACGAGGTCGACGCCGGTCTTGTATTGCACGAGCCCCACCAGCGACGCCGCGAAGAGCCCGACGGCCGCGCAGCCGACCAGCGAGGCGCGCGCGCCGGCCTGGCCGGGGCGCCGCGACAGCAGCCCCAGCGCATGGGTCACGACGAAGAAGCCGAAGAGCGAGCGCCAGAGGGTCGCTTCCGCGAAGGGCGGAGAGCCGACGGGCGAGAAGACGTCGGATGCGACCGCCACGACGACGAAGGCGAGGGCGGGCAGATCGAGCGGCGTGCGCAGCGGCCGCGGAGGATCGAGCAGCACGCCCGCCGCCGCGACGGCCAGCGCGATCTGCATGCCGGCGATGGAGACCGGCAGGAAGAAGGCGTGCCCGCAGAGGCCGAAGAGGGCGAGGGCGGCGGCGGTTTTCCGGCGATCCAAGGCGCGCTTACATACTACAGTGCGCCGCGATGCCGCTCCTGGACAGGCTGGTGCTCCGCGAGATCGCGGTGCCGCTGGGCGTGGGGCTTCTCGCCATCGTCCAGCTCCTCGTCATCCTCCAGCTGCTGCAGCTCAACGAGGTGGTGTTCGGCAGCGCCATCACCCTCTGGGACCTCGCGCGGGTGACGGCGGCGCTCGCGCCCCACTTCCTGGTGGTCGCGGTGCCGCTCGCGTTCATGCTCGGCGTGCAGCTCGGGCTCGGGCGGCTGGCGGGCGATCAGGAGCTGCTCGCGCTGAGCGCGGCGGGCTCGCATCCGCTGCGCCTCTACCGCGTGCCGGTGATCGTCGGCGCGCTCCTCTCGATGGCGGTGCTCGCGCTCGCGCGCTGGGCGGAGCCCTGGGGATTGCAGGAGCTGAACCAGGTCCTCAACGGCGTGATCAAGCGGAACCTCCAGGAAGGCCTCGAACCCGGCATCTTCAACGACCAGCTCCCCCGCTTCATGGTCTACGTCACCAGCGAAGAGGGGGCCGAAGGCAGCCCCTACGCGACCTGGCAGGGCGTGCTCATCGAAGACGACGTGGGCGACGGAGCCCCGCTGCTGGCGCTCGCGGAAACCGGCCGCATCGAGGACGCCGGCGGGCAGGCGCTGGCGCTCCATCTCTCCCGGGGGGAGCTGCACCGGATGGAGGCGAAGGGAGAGACGGTGGCCCGCTTCCGCGAGGGCAGCTTCCTGGTCGGCGTGCAGGATCCGCTCGCGACCAAGAACCGGTTCGCGGCCAACGAGGCCTCGCTCACCGAGCCGCAGATCCGGGCGCGCATCCCCGAGTTGCGGCGGCTCAACCGGCCGCGGGAAGCGGCGCGCCTGGAGGTGGATCTGGCGCGCCGGTGGGGCGTGCCCTTCGCCTGCGTGCTTTTTGCCTTTCTCGGCGTGCCCCTGGCGGTGGCCACGCGGGGCAGCCGCGGCTCGGCTTACCTCGTCACCGTGGCCGTGTTCGTCGCCTTCTACGCGCTCCAGCGCTTCGGCGTCGCGCTGGCGGAGAGCGGGATGAACCCCTGGGTCGCCGGGTTGTTGCCGGACGCCGTGGTGGCGGCGATGGGCGCCGGCTACACGCGAGAGCTGATTCGCAGCGGCGTCGGGAAGCCGCGGTGAGGCGGGCTGCCCTCGTCGGACTGCTGCTGGCCGCGGCGTGCGTGCGCGGGAAACCCGAAGTGCCGATCCTCAACTACCACTCGGTGGCTCCGGAGGGCGATGAATTCACCGTTGCGCCCCCGACCTTCGAGCGCGAGCTCGACTGGCTGGTGGCAAACGGCTATCGCACCGTCTCGCTGCACGACCTTCTCGAGTCGCGCGATCACGGCCGGCGCTTGCCGGAGCGCTCCGTCATCCTGACCTTCGACGACGGCAAGGAGGATGCGTTGCGCACCGTCCTTCCCGCTCTCCGCAAACGGGGAATGCGCGGCACCTTCTTCGTCATCACCGGTGCCGTCGGTCGGCCGGGGTACCTGACCTGGGACGGCGTTCGCGCGCTGGCGGCGGCCGGCATGGAGATCGGATCGCATACCGTGACGCACGCGCGGCTCGCGGACCTCGACAAGGAGCGCGTCGACGAGGAGCTGCGCCGGTCGCGGGCAGCCCTCGAGTCCGAGCTCGGCCGGCCCATCGAGGCCCTCGCCTATCCCTACAACTCCGTCCGCGCGTCCATCCGCCGCGCAGCGGGCGCCGCCGGATACCGCGTCGCCGTCGCGGGAGCGGATCACGGCAGCCGCGACGTGCTTTCGCTCCGCCGCGCCACCGTGACCGGCGCGATGGGGCCGCAGGATCTCCAGAGCATCTGCAAACCATGACTGCGACGCGCCCTGCGATCACCGGCTCATCGAGTCGAGGAACTCCTTGTTCGACTTCGTGCCGCGCAGCTTGGAGAGGAGGAACTCCATCGAGTCGATGGTGTTGAGCGGGTGCAGGAGCTGGCGGAGGATCCAGACGCGGTTGAGCTGCTTGTCGTCCATCAAGAGCTCCTCCTTGCGCGTTCCCGAGCGGTTGATGTCCAGGCAGGGGAAGATGCGCTTCTCCATCAGCTTGCGGTCGAGCACGATCTCGGAGTTGCCGGTGCCCTTGAACTCCTCGAAGATCACCTCGTCCATGCGCGAGCC
>DATDMU010000280.1:0-4346 GCA_036518615.1 Myxococcales bacterium | reverse complement strand
GTTCTGGTTGCTCATACACAGTCAATCATTCAGTGCGGAGCGCGATCATGAGGTCCGGCGCGCCCCTCAGCTACCGTGCCTAGCACCTGCGCACGAACGCGGCGATCTTCTCCAGCGCATCGCCGGTCATGTCGAACATCGGCATCTGCAAGAATGCGTGGATGCCGTCCGGGTACACGTGCAGCTCCGCCGGGACGCCCGCCTTCCGCAGCGCGTCGGCGAAGAGCTGCGAGTCGGAGAGCAGCGGGTCGAGCGTGCCCACCACCAGGATGGACGGCGGCAACCCGCGCAGGTCTGCCTCCACCGGCGCGAGATACGGCCCGGTGGGCGGCGCGCCGGTTCCGGCGTACGCCTGCGCGAACCACTTCATCTGCCTGCGCGAGAGGATCAGCTCGCGGTCGCCCCAGGCGCGCAAGGAATCGGTCTCGCCCACCGTGAAGCGGCCATAGAGATAGATCGCGGCGCAGAAGAGCGGCGCCGACCCCTCGTCGCGCAGTCGCAGGAGCGTGCCCGCGCCGAGGTTCGCGCCGGCGGAGTCTCCGCCGATCACCAGGCGCGAGCGGTCCATCCCCAGCGCCGCGGCGTGCGAGGCGACCCAGCGGGCCGCGTCCACGCAGTCGTCCAGGCCCTGCGGATACGGATGCTCGGGCGCGAGGCCGTAATCGAGCGAGAGCACCCGCGCGGCGAGGCGTGTGGCGAGCTCGCGCGCCAGGCGGTCGTGCGTCTTCAGGCTGCCGACGACGAAGCCTCCACCGTGCAAGAAGAGCATCCCGCGCGAGGCCGCCTGCGCTCCTTTGGGCACGTAGAGCCGGGCCGGAATCTCGCCGCGGCGGGCGGCCACCCGCATCTCGCGCACCTCGGCCATCTGCGGGCCTCCGGCATTGAACGGCGCGAAGAACCGCTCGCTCTGCTCGCGCGCCTGCGCCGGCGTGAGCTGCCACATCTTCGGCGTATCGGCCGGAATGGTGTTCTTGAGCATCTCGATGAACGCCACGACTTGCGGATTCATCGCCGCCTCCTCTCAGGGGCGCATCGCCGTCGCCACCGGTCCGGGCTCGCGCAGCCGCGCCGCCAGATTGGCGAACTCGCAGAGCAGAGGCCGGGTGTCGCGCGGATCGATCATCTCCTCCACCCCGAAGGCGTCGGCCACGCGGAACGGCGAGCGCACGCGGTTGAGCCGCTCCTCGATCTCCGCGTGCAGCCTGGGCCTGTCCGCCGCCGCCTCCAATTCGGCACGATACGCCGCTTCGATGCCGCCTTCCACCGGCAATGAGCCCCAATCGCCGGAAGGCCAGGCGAAGCGGTAATGAAGGCGCGCGTGGTTCTGGTGCCCGGCGCCCGCCACGCCGAACGCCTTGCGGATGAGCACCGAGCACCACGGCACTTTCGCCTGGTAGATGGCGGCCAGCGCCCGCGCGCCGTGGCGGATGGTGCCGGCCTTCTCCGCGGCGAGGCCGATGATGAACCCGGGCAGGTCCACGAGGTGCACGACCGGGAGGTGAAAGGTTCCCGCCAGATCGACGAAGCGCGTGACCTTCTGCGCGGCGTCCGCCGTCCACGCGCCGCCATAGAAATGCGGGTCGCTGGCGAGCAGCGCGACGGGCCATCCGTCCAGCCGCGCGAGCCCGGTGATGGCAGGGCTGCCGAACTTGCGGCCCATCTCGAAGAAGGACCCCGCGTCCGCGACCGCGGCGATGACCTTGCGCATGTCGTAGACCTTGCGGCGGTCGCGCGGCACCGCCTCGATCAGCCACTCCTCCCGGCGATCCGGCGGGTCGGTGACCGGTCCCCGCGCCGGCAACTCGAAGACCGACGAGGGCAGATACGAGAGGAACCGGCGCGCGTAAGCGAAGGCCTCGTCCTCGCTCGCCACCACCTCGTCGATGGCGCCCGACTTCGCGTGGATGGCCGCGCCGCCCAGCTCCTCCTTGGTCAGCTTCTCGCCGACGCGCGCCACCACCGGCGGGCCGGCGATGAACATCTGCGAGAGCCCCTGGACCATCACCGAGTAGTGGCTGGAGACCAGCCGGGCCGCTCCGAGGCCGGCCACCGGTCCGAGCCCGAGCGCGACCACCGGCACGAGGCCGAGGTTTGCGACCACGTGCTCCCAGCCGGGGTTCGCCGGCACGTAGGTGCGTCCTTCGGTCTCCAGCATCCGCACCGAGCCGCCGCCGCCGGTGCCGTCGATGAGCCGGAAGATGGGCAGGCGCAATTCCCCGGCCATCTGCTCGGCGGTGACCTGCTTCAGCCAGATGGACGCGTCCGCCGCGCCGCCGCGCACGGTGAAGTCGTCGCCCGCCACCACCACGGCGCGGCCCTCGATGCGGCCGCGCCCGAAGACGAAGTTCGCGGGCACCAGGTCGAGCAGCTCGCCCTGCTCTCCGTAGCTGGCCTTGCCGGCGGTGCCGCCGATCTCGTGGAAGCTGCCGGCGTCGAGGAGCCTCGCGATGCGCTCGCGGACGGTGAGCTTGCCCGCCTCGTGCTGGCGGCGGACCTTGTCGGGTCCGCCCATGCGGCGCGCCAGCTCCTCTCGCCGCCGCAGCTCTTCAATCTCGCGCTGCCACGTCAAGGGCGCTTCATCTGGCAGGTCGTGGGCATCGCCGTCTCCGGCCCCGGCGTCTTGTGGTCCAGCGTGAAGCCGAACTCCCTGGTGCCGTCGGCGTTGAACTTCACCTTCTTCCCGTCCACCTTGCCGAAGGTCCCGACGAAGAGCGGCTGGATGAACTGGTGGTCCTGCGCGCGCATCTCGACGGGGCCGAAGTAGCCGTCCCACTTCTTGCCTTCCATCGCCTTCGCCACCTTGGCCGGCTCGGTGCTCTTCGCCTCGTTCATCGCCGTCTTGAGGAGGTCGAGCGCGTTCTGGATGGCGACGGTGTAGGGATCCTCGGTGTCGCCGTACTTCTTCTTGAACGCCTTGAGGTAGTCGAGCTCCTTCGGGTTCGCGTCGTTGAGGCCGTAGTAGGAAACCACCTTCACCCTGCCGATGCCCGCCTCGCCGATGGCGGTGGGCGATCCCACGACGCCCGCGTAGAAGGTGTAGAAGTTCGCCTTCAGCCCGGCGTCGTTCGCGGCCCGCACCAGGAGCGCCAGATCGCTCCCCCAGTTGCCGGTGATGATGCTGTCCGCCCCGGAGGCCTGGATCTTCGCCACGTACGGCGCGAAGTCCTTGATCTTCGCCAGCGGATGCAGCTCGTCGCCGACGAGCTCCACGTTGGGCATCCTCTGCTTGAGCAGCTCCTTGGCGGTCTTCGAGACCTGGTGCCCGAACTGGTAGTCCTGCCCGATGATGTAGACCTTCTTGATGCTCTTGTCGTTCACCATCGAGTTGACGATGGCGTTCAGCTTCATGTCGCTGTTCGCGTCGAAGCGGAAATGCCAGAAGCTGCACTTGGAGTTGGTGAAGTCGGGATCGACGGCGGCATAGTTGAGGAAGACGATCTGCTTGTCGGGATTGCGCGCGTTGTTCTTCTCGACGCCGTCGATGAGCGCGCCGGCCACGCTCGAGCCGTTGCCCTGGAAGACGTAGTGGATGCCCTCGTCCACCGCGCGGTTCAGGAGCGTGAGGCTTTCCTGTGGAGAGAGCTTGTTGTCCCAGCCGAGGATCTCCAGCTTCTGCCCGAGAATGCCGCCCTTCTCGTTGATGCGGTCGGCGGCGAACTTCAGCTCGCGCAGGCCGTGGTCGCCGGTCGCGGCCATCAGCCCGGAGAGCGGGTCGATGTAGACGATCTTGATCTGCGCATGGGCCGGCATGGCCGCTGCTGCGAGCATGGCGGTCAACATCCACGGCAACGTCCGGATCGTCTTCATCTCTGCCCCCTTTGGGAAATGTGAAGGTCGTGTCCGCGCGGCTTGCGATACGTCACTTGCGGTCGCGATTTCAAGTGGCGCCCTCCATGCGCGGCGCCCCCGTTTCACGGTTTGAAACGGCGGCGCTCGCGGACGGCCGGCACTTTTCGGTAGCGGCGTGGTAATCGAAGCGCCCGGAGGCAGCCATGAAGGATCTTGCCGGCAAGGTCGCCGTCATCACCGGCGCGGGCAGCGGTTTCGGCCGCGAGTTCGCGCGCATCGGCGCCCGCGAGAACATGCGGCTGGCGCTCGCCGACGTGCAGCAGGACGCGCTCGACGAGGCGGTCGAGGAGGCGCGCCGCTCCGGCGCCGACGCCATCGGCGTGCGCACCGACGTCTCCAGCGCCGCCGAGGTCGATCGCCTCGCCGCGGAGACGGTCGGCAAGTTCGGCGCCGTCCACCTGCTCTTCAACAACGCCGGGGTCGCGGGAGGCGGGGGATTCGCCTGGGAGGCCGGCCTCAAGGACTGGCAGTGGGTCATGGGCGTGAACCTCATGGGC
>DATDMU010000279.1:0-8784 GCA_036518615.1 Myxococcales bacterium | reverse complement strand
CCGATGCCCACCGGCACGCCGGTCTTCTCCTTGATCATCTTCCCGTACTTGCGGATGTCCTCCCAGGTGTCGACCTTGCCGCCCACCTGGTCGAAGAGGTCCTTGCGCCAGTTGATCGGGTCGGGCACGAACATGTCGCTGAAGCCGAAGTACTTCTTCGTCTTCGGGTTGTAGGTGCTCTTGATCGCGAGATCGACCGGCTTGCCCCACTTCTTCTCGCACTCGCGGTAGATCTCGCCGTGGTCGATCACGTCCTCTTCGTAGGCCGGGCGCGGCCAGAGGAACATGAACAGGTCGTGGCCCTTCTTCGCGGAGACCTCGGCAGCGGCGGTGGGGTTGATGGCGGGGATGCCGACGTTGTCGACCACCACCTCCGTATCGTTCTTCTCGCCCCACTCCTTGATGTACTGGCCGTTGAACCACTTGTCGTAGCCCGGGACGAAGTGGTTCCACTGCAGGATCCGCAGCGTCTTCTTCGCCGCGCGCGCCCTCTTCGGCAGCGCGAGGGCTGCGGCGCTTGCGCCTGCAACCTGGATCAGTTTCCGTCGGGAGATGGTCATCGACGTCCGCTCCTTCACTCTGGGGGTCAGCGAAAAACCGGGACGCGCTGCGGGGGCAGACAAAAGCACTTACCGCGGAAGTTTGCAACTTGAGTCCCGGCGACATGCAAAAACGCAAACCCGTCCCCCCGGGTCGAGGGAACGGGTTCGGGTTTGGGTTCAGGTTCAGGGTCCGGGGTTCGCTCGCGACCGTTACCGCTGGACGTCGGGAGCGCGGCCCTGGGCGGCAGGCGCCTTCAGCTGCTCGGCCATCTGCTGGTGCTGCTGCAGCTTGGGCATCATCTCGTCGAGAAGGCTCTTCACGTCCTGGTCCTGCGCGTTCTGCGACCAGCTCTGCGCCATGCGGATGAGCCGCTGGTGGCCATTCGCCATCATGTTGGCGAAGGTGCGATCGAACTGCGGGCCCTTGAGGCCGTTGAGCCGGTCCTGCATCGCCTGCTGGTGGTGCTGCATCTTCTCGTTCTTCGGCGTGTCGTTCAGCGTCCAGCCCTTCTTCTGGGCCAGGTCCTTCACCTTCTGGTCGGCCATGGAGTGGTCCTGCTCCAGCGTCTTCGCGTAGCTCTTGACGCGGTCGCTGCCCTTGTCCTCGGCCATCTTGCCCATCTTGATCTCTTCCAGGTTCGCCATGTGCAGCGCCTGCAGCATCATCTGCGGGCTGGCGTTCTTCATCATCATCTCGTGGTCCGCGTCCGACATCTGGCCGTGGTCCATGTCCATGTGGCCGTGGTCCATGCCGGCCTTGCCCTCGTTGTGCGGGCGGTTCTTGTAGTTCACGTCGTGCGGGTTCTGCGACTCGGCGTTCTGCACCTGGTCGCCGCTCGCGGCCCCCTTCGGCTTCGAGGAATCGTCCTTGTTGTTGTACGACTCCGGATTGGACGTCTCGGCCGACTGCGTCTGGTCGTTGGTGACGGAGCTGGGCGTGTTCGCGCCCTGCTTGTCCGTGGACTTGGTGGAATGAGGATTGTCCTGCGTGTCCGACTGCGCCCAGGCAGTGCCGGCGCAGAGAAGCGCGGCAAGAAAGATCGAGCGGAAGAAAGCGGTCATGTCGTTACCCCCGTGAGGTCAGCTGCAAAGCTGGCGACGGGGCGCACGAATCGCACCCTTCCAGCGCTCCTGTACTTGCACGGGAGGCAGGCTTGCGACTAAGTAGCCGCGTGCCCGCCGCCTCCGAGGTGATCCTCGAGACCCGTGGTCTGTCGAAGGAGTTCCGCGGCTTCGTGGCGGTCAAACGCGTGGACCTTCGGGTGAGGCGCGGGACCATCCACGCGCTGATCGGGCCCAACGGAGCGGGCAAGACCACCTGCTTCAACCTGCTCACCCGGTTTCTCCCCGCGACCGCGGGCGCCATCTTCTACAAGGGGCAGGACATCACCGGAAAGTCGCCCGCGGACGTGGCGCGGATGGGCCTCGTCCGCTCGTTCCAGATCAGCGCCGTCTTTCCCTGGCTGACCGCGCTGGAGAACGTGCGCATCGCGCTGCAGCGGAAGCGCGGCGCGTCCTTCGACTTCTGGCGCAGCGAGACCGTGCTGCGCGAGTACGACGCGAGGGCGGACGAGCTGCTCGAGTCGGTGGGGCTCGCCGGCTTTCGCGAGACCGCCGCCGCCGAGCTGCCCTACGGGCGCAAGCGCGCGCTGGAGATCGCCACCACCCTCGCGCTCGATCCGGAGCTGATGCTGCTCGACGAGCCCACCGCCGGCATGGGGCAGGAGGACGTGGAGCGCATCACCGGGCTCATCCGCCGCGCCGCCGAGGACCGGACGGTGCTGATGGTGGAGCACAACCTCGGCGTGGTGGCGACGCTCTCGCAGACCATCACCGTGCTCGCCCGCGGCGAGGTCCTGGCAGAGGGCGACTACCAGAGCGTCTCGAAGAATCCCGCGGTGGTGGCCGCCTACCTCGGGACCGGACATGAGTGAGCCGCTGCTCCGGCTCCAGGGGCTGCAGGCCTGGTACGACGAGTCGCACGTGCTCCACGGGGTGGATCTCGAGGTCCGCAAAGGCGAGCTGGTCACGCTGGTGGGCCGCAACGGCGCGGGCAAGACGACCACCATGAAGTCGATCATGGGTCTCTTGCGCAAGCGCATCGGCTCGGTGAAGGTGGCGGGCGTGGAAACGGCCGCCCTGCCGCCGCACCGCATCGCGCGCCTGGGCATCGCCTTCTGCCCGGAGGAGCGCGGCATCTTCGCCACCCTCGACGTGGGCGAGAACCTCCTCCTGCCGCCGCGCATCCGCGAGGGCGGGCTCACGGTCGAGCAGGTGTTCGAGCTGTTTCCCAACCTGCGCGAGCGCGTGCGCAGCCCCGGCACCCGCCTCTCCGGCGGCGAGCAGCAGATGCTCGCCATCGGCCGCATCCTGCGCACCGGAGCGCGCCTCCTCCTCCTCGACGAGCCCACCGAGGGCCTCGCGCCGGTGATCGTGCAGCACATCGGCGCGGTGATCCGCAAGCTCAAGGCGGACGGCTTCACAATCCTATTGGTGGAGCAGAACCTGCGCTTCGCCGGCACCGTGGCCGACCGGCATTACATCATGGAGCGCGGCAGGATCGTCGACGAGATCCCCAACGCCGCGCTGCAGGGCAGCATGGAGCGCGTCCGCCAGTACCTCGGAGTCTGACAACCAAGGAGCTCTCGATATGAAAGCACGCATCTCTCTCTTCCTCGCCCTCGCCTTGCCGTTCGCGGCGCGCGCCGACTTCACCGGCAAGGTGATCAAGATCGGCGTCCTCAACGATCAGTCCGGCCTCTACGCCGACCTCGCCGGACAGGGCTCGGTGACGGCGGCGAAGATGGCCGTGGAGGACTTCGGCGGAAAGGTCGGCGACGTTCCCATCGAGGTGATCTTCGCCGATCACCAGAACAAGCCCGACGTGGGCTCGAGCATCGCCCGCCAGTGGTACGACGCCGACGGCGTGGACGTGATCGTCGACGTGCCCACCTCTTCCGTCGCGCTCGCGGTCAGCCAGGTCACCCGCGACAAGAACAAGGTCTTCCTCGGCTCCGGCCCCGGGACCAGCGACCTGACCGGGAAGTCCTGCTCTCCCAACACCGTGCACTGGACCTACGACACCTACGCGCTGGCGCAGACCACCGGCAAGGCCGAGGTGCAGACCGGAGGGAAGACCTGGTTCTTCCTCACCGCCGACTACGCCTTCGGCCAGGCGCTGGAGCGCGACACCACCGCGGTGGTGAAGGCGGCCGGCGGCGAGGTGCTGGGCTCGGTCAAGCACCCGCTCAACACCACCGACTTCTCCAGCTTCCTCCTCCAGGCGCAGTCCTCCAAGGCGCAGGTCATCGGCCTCGCCAACGCGGGCGGCGACACCATCAACGCCATCAAGGCCGCGTCCGAGTTCGGCATCGTCAAGGGCGGGCAGAAGCTCGCGGGCCTGCTCGTCTTCCTCACCGACATCCATTCCCTGGGCCTGCAGACCGCGCAGGGCCTCTTGCTCTCGGAGAGCTTCTACTGGGACAAGGACGCCAAGACCCGCGCCTGGTCGAAGAAGTTCGCCGAGCGCGCCGGCGGCCACATGCCCACCATGGTCCAGGCGGGCGTCTATGCCTCGGTGCTGCATTACCTGAAGGCGGTGAAGGCGCTGAAGAGCGACGCCGACGGCAAGGCGGTGGTGGAGGAGATGAAGAAGCTGCCCACCGACGACCCGCTCTTCGGCAAGGGCACCATCCGCGCCGACGGCCGCAAGATCCACCCCATGTACCTGTACGAGGTGAAGACGCCGAAGGAGTCGAAGGGCCCCTGGGACTATTACAAGCTGATCAAGGAAATCCCCGGCGACCAGGCCTTCAGACCGCTGGACAAAGGCGATTGTTCCTTGGTGAAGAAGTGATCATTGAGATGCGGACCGCTCTGCTTCTCATGCGGCGCTCTTCGATCCGGCGCCTGCGGCTCCTTCCCCCGGGGGGAGCCTCGCTCGACTGGCGACTGGCCCCCCCACTTCGCCGGCGATGACCGTTCTGCTTCGGGAGCCATGACCCCTCTGCTTGCCATTCCCATGCAGGCGCTGTTCGGGCAGCTCCTGATCGGGCTGATCAACGGCTCCTTCTACGCGCTGCTCTCGCTGGGCCTGGCCATCATCTTCGGCCTGCTCAACGTCATCAACTTCTGCCACGGCGCCCTCTACATGCTGGGGGCGTTCGTGGCGTGGTTTCTCCTCGAGAAGGCGGGCATCGGATACTGGCCGGCGCTGTTGCTCGCCCCGCTCGCGGTGGGCCTCTTCGGCATACTCATCGAGCGGCTGCTCATCCGGCGCATCGCCACCCTCGATCCGCTCTATGGGCTCCTGCTCACCTACGGGCTCGCCCTGATCCTGCAGGGGCTCTTCAGCAACTGGTTCGGCAGCAGCGGCATGCCCTACGAGATGCCGGCGCAGCTCCAGGGCGGGCAGGCGCTGCCCTTCATGTTCCTGCCCAACTACCGCGTCTGGGTCATCGGGACCTCGCTCGTGCTCTGCCTCGGGACCTGGGCGGTCACCGAGGGCACGCGCATCGGCTCGTACCTGCGCGCGGCCACCGAGAACGCCGCGCTGGTCTCGGCCTTCGGCATCAACGTGCCGCGGATGGTGACCGTCACCTACGCGCTGGGGGTCGCGCTGGCGGCGCTCGCGGGCGTGCTCGCGGCGCCCATCTACCGCGTCAGCCCGCTGATGGGCGCCGACCTCATCATCGTGGTCTTCGCGGTGGTGGTGATCGGCGGCATGGGCTCCATCCTCGGGTCCATCGTCACCGGCTTCACCCTCGGCATCCTCGAAGGCCTCACCAAGGTCTTCTATCCGGAGGCGTCGAACACCGTCATCTTCGTGGTGATGGCGATCGTGCTCCTGGTGCGCCCGGCGGGCCTGTTCGGAAGGCAGGCATGACCGAGGCCGTCGTCCAGCGCATCGAGACGCGGGCCATCTCGCAGCGGGTGCCGACCCTCATCCTGGTCGCGCTGGTGGTCGCCGCGCCCTGGGTCGTCTATCCCGTGTTCCTCATGAAGGCGCTCTGCTTCGCGCTCTTCGCCTGCGCCTTCAACCTCCTCAACGGATACGTGGGCCTGCTCTCCTTCGGCCACGCCCTCTTCTTCGGCGGCGCGAGCTACGTCGCGGCGCACGCGGCGCTGGAATGGGGCATGCCGCCCATCCTCGCCATCCTCCTCTCCGCGGTGGTGGGCGCTGCGCTGGGCGCGGTGGTGGGCGCCATCGCCATCCGCCGCCAGGGCATCTACTTCGCCATGATCACGCTGGCGCTCGCGCAGATGTTCTACTTCTATTGCCTGCGCGCGGACTTCACCGGGGGCGAGAACGGCATCCAGGGCGTCCCCCGCGGCGCGCTCCTCTCCAACATGCGCGTGATGTACTACTTCGTCGCCGCCGTCTTCCTCGCCGGCTTCGGCATCGTCCACCGCGTGGTCCATTCGCCCTTCGGACAGGTGCTCAAGGCCATCCGCGAGAACGAGCCGCGCGCGGTCTCGCTCGGATACAAGACCGACCAGTACAAGCTCGTCGCCTTCGTGCTCTCCGCCGGCCTTTCGGCGCTCGCGGGAGGGACCAAGGCCATCGTCTTCCAGCTCGCCTCGCTGACCGACGTGCACTGGGGCACGAGCGGCGAGGTGATCCTCATGACGCTGATCGGCGGCATGGGCACCATCTTCGGGCCCATCGCCGGCGCGGTGTTCTTCACCACCCTGGAGAACTACCTGGCGCAGCTCGGGTCGTGGGTGCAGGTGACCGAGGGCGTCATCTTCGTCATCTGCGTGCTCGCCTTCCGCCGCGGCATGTTCGGAGAGCTGGCGCGGCTCCTCAAGAGGCCTCTATGAAGCTCAAGGGCAAGGTTGCGGTGGTCACCGGTGCGGCCAGCGGGCTCGGCCGCGCCATCGCGGAAAAGTACCTGGCGGAGGGCGCGCGGGTGGCCATCGCCGACGTCCGCGGCGCCGACGACGCCGCGCGCGCTCTCGGTCCTGCCGCGCTGGGCGTCTCCATGGACGTGACCGACGAGTCCCAGGTGGAGGCCGGCATCGCGCGGGTGGTGAAGGAGCTGGGCGGCGTGGACGTGCTGGTCTCCAACGCCGGGGTGCAGATCATCTCCGCGCTCGTCGATCTCCGGTTTTCCGACTGGCGGCGGATGCTCGCCATCCACCTGGACGGCGCCTTCCTCACCACCCGCGCCTGTCTGAGGCAGATGGTCGCGCAGAAGCGCGGCGGCTCGATCATCTACATGGGTTCCGTCCACTCCAAGGAAGCTTCACCGCTGAAAGGTCCCTACGTGACCGCCAAGCACGGCCTGATCGGCCTGTGCAAGGCGGTCGCCAAGGAGGGCGCGCAGCACGGCGTCCGCTCCAACGTGATCTGCCCCGGGTTCGTGCGCACGCCGCTGGTGGAGAAGCAAATCCCTGAACAGGCACGGGAATTGGGAATCAGCGAGGAAGAAGTGATCAAGAACGTGATGCTCAGGACCACGGTGGACGGCGAGTTCACCACGCTCGCCGACGTGGCCGAGGTGGCGCTCTTCTTCGCCGCTTTTCCCTCGAACGCGCTCACCGGACAGTCCGTGATCGTCAGCCACGGCTGGCACATGGAGTAGTAACGGGATGCGTCACGAAGCCGTCGCGGGAACTTCATTTGCAAAACGTGATCAGAGTTTCGTAGAGTGCGCGGCAGCCTAAGCAGCGACGCTGTCAATCCGCGCCCCGCCTCTCGTTGCACAGAGAACCCGACGGAAAGGATCGCCGATGAAGGCTACGTGGAGAGCTCTTCTTGCAACTTCCCTCCTGATCGCGCCCGCGGCGCTTGCGACCAAGGTTCCCATCCCGGTCGAAGGCGCATCCCTGAACGTCAGCGTCCAGGTGCAGACCGAGGCGATGGTCACCGAGAACGGCGCCCCGAACGGGACCGATCCGGCTTACGACATCTTCGTTCGCCGCACGCGCATCCTGGTGAACGGGGACATCAGCCAGAACTTCACCTATCTCATCCAGGTGGACAACGCGAACTTCGGCAAGTTCGGTAACTTCACCGGCCGCGCCATCGTCCAGGACGCGTGGGTGGGCTGGGCTCCCTTCGGCCAGACCGGCGGCACCGTGCTCTACGTCGACGCGGGCCTGTTGCTCATCCCCATCTCCCGGCACCTGCTCACCAGCACCACCAACTTCATCACCGCGGACGTCCACACCGACGAGTTCCGCTTCCCCGGCAACGGCTTCCCCGCCCTGCGCGACACCGGCGTCCAGCTCCGCGGCTGGCTGGCCGACAAGAAGGTCGGCTTCCGCGGCGGCGTCTACGAAGGCTACACGCCCATCCTCCAGAGCACCACCACGAGCTGCATCACCGCCACCGCCAACAGCTGCATCACCCCCAAGCGCAACCCGCAGGTGGCCGGCTTCATCAACTTCGACCTGATCGGCTCCGAGGAAGGCGGCTGGCTGTACGGCGACTACAAGTGGGGGAAGGATCCGGTCCTGACCATCGGCCTCTCCGGCGTGTACCAGTCGCTGGCCATCCGCAACACCACCACAGGCGTGGGCACCGCGACCAATCCCAACATCACCGACCAGAAGCTCGCCTCCGCCGACGTCTACCTGAACCTGCCCCAGACCGAGAACGCCGAGCTGGTGATCTCCGCGGTCGGCTACCTCAACGGCTACGGCGACGGCAATGCCAATACCGGCAAGGGCTTCTTTGCCGACGTCGGCTATCGCTTCGGCCCGGTGGCTCCGTACGCCTCGTTCAGCTACTTCCAGGCGGACGACTGCCCCACCCTGACCGTCGCCGCCAACGCCGCCGCGTGCGCCGCCAGCATCCAGACGGCGAACAGCCGCAACTGGAAGGCAGGGTTGAACTTCTTCTTCAACAAGAACCTCAATCACCTCAACCTCGAGTTCCAGATCAACCACGGCCTGTCCGGGTACGGCCCCCAGGCCATCACCACCGGCAATGCGGGCTACGCGCCGCTGCTCGCCGGCGGCGGAGCGGGGGGAGCCCAGAACACCAACCTGCGCGTCTCTGCGCAGAAGTCGTTCCTCGCGCACTGGAACGTGCTGTTCTAGGTCGGGTTGCTTCGTAGAGCGGGGGCCGCGGGCAATTCGCTCGCGGCCCTCTTGTTTTTCGGCAACGGAGGGTTGAGGGAACGGGTTTGGGTTTAGGTTTAGGTTTAGGGAACGGGGTTCAGGGCGGCCGGCGGATCAAGCCGGTCAAGAGACCGTAAAGGCGGCGGCCTGAGGCGGTGGCTTTTTCGCCGGA
>DATDMU010000278.1:0-2371 GCA_036518615.1 Myxococcales bacterium | reverse complement strand
GACCGCCGTGCGTCCAATTCCTGTCCCGGCCGCCTGGGGTCCGTCGCAGGTTCACCCCAGTCGTCCCGCCCGATTGTGCACTGCCGGGCATTGGCCGCGCGTACAATGGCGCCGCGATGAAGACACGCGATCTCCACGTCGAGAGCAACCGGCCGCTGATCCCGCCCGCCATCCTCCTCGACGAGCTGCCGCTGGGCGAGCCCGGCTCGCGCCTCGTGGCCCGCGCCCGCGAGGAGATCATCGCCATCCTGCGCGGCGAAGACGACCGGCTCATCGCCGTGGTGGGGCCGTGCTCGGTCCACGACACCGCGGCGGCGCTGGATTACGCGCGCAGGCTGAAGGGGCTTGCCGCCGAGCTGCGGGAAGACCTGTTCGTGGTGATGCGCGTCTACTTCGAGAAGCCGCGCACCACCGTGGGATGGAAAGGCCTGATCAACGACCCGCGCCTGGACGGATCGTACGTCATCAACGAGGGCCTGCGGAAGGCGCGGCGGCTGCTGCTCGATCTGGTGGAGCTGGAGGTGCCGTCGGGCTGCGAGTTCCTCGACCCGATCACGCCGCAGTTCATCTCCGACCTGGTGTCCTGGGGCGCGATCGGGGCGCGCACCGTGGAAAGCCAGGTCCACAGGGAGCTGGCGTCGGGGCTCTCCATGCCGGTCGGGTTCAAGAATGGAACCGAGGGCGGCATCCAGATCGCCATCGACGCGGTGCGCGCGGCCGGCCATCCGCACCGCTTCCTCGGCGTCACCGAGCAGGGCCTGGCCGGCATCGTTGCCACCCGCGGCAACCCCGACTGCCACATCATCCTTCGCGGTGGCGCGGGCGGTCCCAACTGCGACGCGGCGAGCGTGCAGAAGGCGCTCGCGGCCCTGCGCGACGCCGGAGCGCCGCCGCGGCTGATCATCGATACCAGCCACGGAAACAGCCGCAAGGACTACCGGCGCCAGCCCGCCGTGGCCCGCGAGATCGCGGCGCAGATCGCGGGGGGCGAGCGCGGAATCGCCGGCGTGATGATGGAGTCGTTCATCGTCGACGGCAGGCAGGATCTGAAGGATCCGGCGCGCCTGGTGTACGGCCAGTCCATCACCGACGCGTGCATGGGATGGGAAATGACGGTGCCAGTGCTGCGCGACCTGGCCGCCGCTGCGAGGACCCGCCGCGGAGCGCCGCGCCGCTGACCCCCAGCCGTTCTCGGGTCCCCGAAAAACAAAAAAAATTCTTTTTCGTGTTCAATTCCAGACAGTGGAGGTGGCGGCGAGCCAGGCGGCGCAGGCGAGCAGCGCAACTCCGGCCGCGGCGCTCACCGGAACGCGCGCGGGCAGGGTGCGCTCGAGCACGAGCAGCAGCGTCAAGGCCGCCATCGCCGGGACGTTCATGACCCCGGTGGCGAAGAGCACCAGCATGAGCATGCCGCACGAGGCCACCGAAGTGAGACCGGCCTCGAGCGACGAGAGGACCCCCGGGGGCGCCGTCAGCGCTCCCCGGCAGCGGAGCAGGCACCTGCGCTTGAAGGGGCAGAGCTGGCAGATTCCGGCCAGCGCGAGCACCGCCGCCGCAGAGGCGTGACCCACCAGGGCCATGTGGTGATCGAGGAGGCCGGCTCCGTGCAGCGCCGCGTGCGCGGCGGCAGCGGCGAAGCTGAAGGCCACCCAGGGCGCAAGATAGCCGAGGGCGAACACTCCCGCCTGCAGCGGCCGCAGGCGCAAGAGCACGGGCAGCTCCGGCGGGATCATCATTCCGGCCATCATCACCGCCCACATGGCGAAGAGCGGCCACAGGCCCGCGCCGTGGCGCAGGTGCGCGGCCGCGCCCAGCGACCACGCCCAGGAGGTCGCGCAGAGCGCCAGGGCGGCGAGCGCCACCCCGGCGCGCGCGAGCGAGACAGAGGACGGCGGCGACCTTCTTTGCTGGACGGCGAGCACCGCTACTCCGCGAGCCCCTTTTCCTTGAGGATGCGCCAGACCCGCTCCGGCGTGGCGGGAATGTCGATGTGCTTCACTCCCACGTGCGAGAGCGCGTCCACCACCGCGTTGGCGATGGCCGGCGGCGCGCCCACCGTGGCCGACTCGCCCACGCCCTTCGCCCCGAAGGGATGGTGGGGCGAAGGAGTGATGGTCTTGGCGGTCTCCCAGCTCGGCGTCTCCATCGAGGTGGGCAGGAGGTAATCGATGAAGCTGCCGCCGGTCATGTTGCCGCTGTCGTCGTAGCTGATCTCTTCCAGGAGCGCGGGCGCGAGGCCCATGGCCAGGCCGCCGTGGATCTGGCCGTCGACGATCATCGGGTTGATGATGTTGCCGCAGTCGTCCACCGCCACGAACCTGCGCACCTTGACCGCGCCGGTGCCCCGGTCGATGTCGACCACCGCGATGTA
>DATDMU010000277.1:0-2458 GCA_036518615.1 Myxococcales bacterium | reverse complement strand
AGCCCGTCGATGGCGATGGCGTCGGCCAGCGGGTGCTCGCCCTTGGCCACGTAGGCCTCGAGGTTGTGGGTGAGCGCGTCCATGCCGGTGGCCGCGGTCACGAAGGGCGGCAGCCCCACCGTCAGCTCCGGGTCGAGGATGGCCGCCTTCGCCATCAGGTACGGGGAGAAGATCACCGTCTTGGTGCCGTCGATGACCAGCACCGTGCTGCGGCCCACCTCGCTCCCCGTGCCCGCGGTGGTGGGCACCTGGATGATGGGCGGGACATTCGCCGTGATGCGGGCGTCGCCGCCCTTGGCGTCGTCGTACTGCGAGAGCGGCGGCTGGTGATGGGCGAGCAGCGCGATGGCCTTGGCCATGTCCAGCGACGCGCCGCCGCCCACGCCCAGCACGCTGTCCGCCCCCGCCGCCCGATACGCTTCCCCTCCGCGGATGGCGTCGGCGTCGGTGGGGTTGGGCTCGAACTCGCTGAAGACCTGCGCCTTGATGCCCGCCTGCTCGAGCAGCGGAGTGACGGAGCGCAAGAGGCCCGCCTTGAGGATGCCCTTGTCGGTGACCAACAGCGGCCGCGACGCGCCGGCGCGCTTCAGCTCGTTGGACAGCTCCCGGATCGAACCCTTCCCGTACACGATGCGGGTGGGAAAGCTCATCACGCTCGCCATGAAACGCTCCTCAGATGATCTCGAAGTACCGCTCCAGCTCCCACTTCGTCACCGCGCTCTCGAACTGCCTGCACTCCCACTCGCGGGTGCGCACGTAATGGTCCACGAACGCCTCGCCGAGCAGCTCGCGCGCCTCCGCCGACGCGGAGAGGCGCTCGGTGGCCTCGCGCAGCGTCGCGGGAAGCAGCTCCGCCCTGGCCTCGTAGCCGTTGCCTTTCGTCTCCTCCGGCAGCGGCAGCTCGCGCTCGATGCCGTAGAGGCCGGAAGCGACGCTCGCCGCCATGGCAATGTAGGGATTCATGTCCGCCGCCGCGAACCGGTACTCCACCCGCATCGAAGAGGGCGAGCCGGGGATCACCCGCAGCGCCGTGGTGCGGTTCTCCACGCCCCAGGTCGCGAGCGTAGGCGACCAGGCGCCGCGCACCATCCGCTTGTAGGAGTTGATGGTGGGCGCGATGAGCGCGGTGAACGCCGGCATCAGCGCCACCTGCCCGGCCACGTAGTGCTGCATCAGCTTGCTCATGCCGCGGGGCCCGCGCGGGTCGGGGAAGAGCGGTTCGCCGAAGGCGGACCAGAGCGACTCGTGCAGGTGGCCGGAGCAGCCCGGCAGCTCCTTGTTCCACTTGGCCATGAAGCAGGGCATCACGCCGTAGCGCGCGCAGATCTCCTTGGCCGCCGTCTTGAACAGCGCCGCCTTGTCCGCAGCGCGGAGAAGGCCATCGTAGCGGATGGCCGCCTCGTAGACGCCGGGACCGGTCTCGGTGTGGAAGCCCTCGATCTCCACGTCGAAGGCGGCGAGCCCGTCCTGCAGCGCGTGCACGAGCGGCGCGTTCTCGGAGGCGCGCACCCACGAGTACCCGAACATGCCCGGGCTCAGCGGCGTAAGGTTCGAGTAGCCCTTCGCGCGCACCGTCTCCGGCGTCTCCCGGAACATGAAGAACTCGTACTCGCATGAGCACTTGAGCGAATAGCCCATCGAGCGCGCCTTCTGCTCCACGCGCTGCAGCACCTGGCGGGGCGAGACGGGAATGTCGAAGTCGAGCAGGAAGGCGGCGGTGCCCTCCTCCCAGGGGATGCGGCGGTAGGTGGAGAGGTCGACGACGGCGTGGGCGTCCGGGTAGCCGCTGTGCCAGCCGGTGACCTCGGCGTTGTCGTAGAGCATGTCGCCGCTGTCCCAGCCGAAGATCACGTCGCAGAATCCGAGGCCGCTCTCCGCGACGCCCCAGAACTTGTCCAGCGACACGTACTTGCCGCGCAGGACGCCGTCGATGTCGAAGCCGCCCAGCTTGACCTTGCGGATGCCGCTCTTGCGGAACTCCTCGCGCAGTTGCTCGATCTGGGCCGCCCGCGGTTTCGCGCTCTCCATGGGCACCCAGCGTGTGCGCGCTGCCACTGCAGGTCAAGGGCAGCCGGGTTAGATTGTGACGAGCATGCAAGAGCGTATGTCCACTCCCAGACTGCTGGTGGTGCAGACCGGCACCACCCACCTCCACGGCGACTACCCCCGCTGGTTCGAGCGCGCGCTGGGGACGGCGCTGCCGGTGGTGCGGGCGCACGAAGGAGAGAAGCTCGCCGCCGCGATGGACCGCGTCCGGCCGCGGGGGATCATCGTCACCGGCTCGCCGCTGAGCGTGATGGAGGAGGCGCCCTGGATGCTGCAGCTCGGCGCCGATCTGCTGGAGGTGGGCGCGCGCGGCACGCCGGTCCTGGGCGTCTGCTTCGGCCATCAGCTGCTTGCGCGCGTTGCATCCGGAGGCGTGGTCCTCAATCCCCGCGGCCGGGAGATCGGCACGGTG
>DATDMU010000276.1:0-9361 GCA_036518615.1 Myxococcales bacterium | reverse complement strand
GCGGTGCAGTACCAGCTCGCCATCGTCGTGCTGGTGGTGAACAACGGCTGCTATGGCACAATCCGCATGCACCAGGAGCGGCACTATCCGGGGCGGGTGCACGGGACGGATTTGACCAATCCCGACTTCGTCGCCTTCGCGCGCGCGTTCGGGGCGCACGGCGAGAGGGTGGAGAGCACCGCGCAGTTCGCGCCGGCCTTCGACCGCGCGCTGGCGGCGGGCGTGCCGGCGCTGGTCGAGCTGCGGCTGCCGCAGGAGGTGATCACGCCCACCACCACGCTCTCCGCGATCCGCGAGCAGGCGCTCCGGAAGTAAGAGCTCCTGCTGTCGCGTTCTTCACGGCACCTGCGGCGCCGGCCAATCCGGGTGCAGGAGCTGCATCCGGTAGACGAGGGTGACGAAGGAACCCGGATCGTTGCTGCGGTCGATGCGCTCGAGCAAGGCACGGTAGAGCTCGCGGTGTGCGAGCGAGCCGCCGCAGGGATCGACGGCGCCGGCGGCGACGGCGTCGATGGCGTCCTGGACCGCCGTCGCATCGCTGCCGGGAGCGAGGGTCATCGCGCATTCGGTGACGGCTTCGCCGGCTGCCGGCGGGTTGTGGGTTCCACCGCAAGCTGCGGTGAGCGTCACGGCGAGGAACATCAGTGCATTGGTCTTCATGGCATTCTCCCATTCAGGTGTGCGCTAGAAGGCGGAGATCTCCTCCGCCGCAATGAGCTCCATGGGCTGCTGCGAGGGCCGCGGAAAGTCGATCATCAGCGACAGGGTGTAGGCGGCGGCGGCGATCCACAGGATGACGAGCGAGCAGGGGTAGGCCCATTCACGGAAGGTCTGCATGGTTTCTTCCTCCTTGCGCGACCGCACAGAGCACGCGGCGTGCCGGGGCGAATCGCCGCGAAACGCGGTCAGGCAGGGAATTGGGGCGCGGACCGCCCGCGGCATGCCACGGGGCGCTACCGCTCAGCGCTTGAACGATGCCGCGTCGAGTCCGAACCGGCGCAGCCAGCGCTGCACCTGCGTGCGCGCCTTGCCCATCGAGCGCGCCACCGCGGTGACGTTGCCGGCGTGGGCGCGGAGCTGCGCGATCAGCTCGTCGCGCTGCCGCTCATCGATTGTGGGCGCCGCGGCCGGCGGCGGGCTCTCGCGGACCGCCGGCGGCAGGTGGGCGAGGTCGATGGGCTCCCCGCGGGCGAGCGCCACCGCGCTGGCGAGGCACTTCTCCAGCTCGCGGACATTGAGCGGCCAGCGGTAGCGCAGGAGCGCGCGCCCCGCATCGGGAGTGAAGGTGGCAGAGGGGGCGCCGATCTTCGCCAGCAGCGCCGCGACGATCAGCGAGAAGTCCTCGCGGCGCTCGCGCAGGGGCGGGACGCTGCACACGTAGCCGGTCAGCCGGGCGAGGAGATCGGCGCGGAACTGGTGCTGCGCGACCATGGCTTCCAGGTCGCGGTTGGTGGCCGAGACGACCCGCAGGTCCACCTTCACCGGCCGCGAGGCGCCCACCGCCAGCACCTCTTCCTGCTCGAGCACGCGCAACAGCGCCGCCTGGGCCGGCAGCGGCAGGTCTCCGATCTCGTCGAGCAGGAGCGTGCCTCGATCCGAGCCGCGGATCAGGCCGGGATGGTCTTCGATGGCGCCGGAGAAGGCGCCCTTGCGGTGGCCGAACAGCTCGGATTCGACCAGGTCGGGTGGAATGGCGCCGCAGTTCACCGCCTGGAAGGGCCCGGGCCGGCCCGAGAGCCGGTGGATGGCGGCGGTGAGCACTTCCTTGCCGGCGCCCGACTCTCCGAGGAGGAGGATGGGGACGCGGGAGGCGGCCACGGCGCGAAGCCGCTCCAATTCCTCGGCGAAGGCGGGAGAGAGCGTGGCGAACCCCTGCGCGGCGAGCAGCGGTCCCGCATCGACGATGTCCGGGCCGCGCCGCGCCGGCAGGGCCGCGCGAAAGAGCAGGAAGGTGCGGCCGATCTCCAGCAGCGCGCCGTCGGGGAGCGGCTCGCGGGAGATGCGTGTGCCGTCGAGGAAGGTGCCGTTCCTGGAGCCGGCGTCCTCCGCCGTCCAGCGGCCGTCGCCGGCCAGAAGGCGCAGGTGCGCGGAGGAGACATGGCCGTCGGGGATGCCGATGCGCAGCTCGCTGCCTTCGCGGGTTGCCGAGAGCGAAGGGAGGCGGCCGATGGAGACGGTCTCCACGCCTTCGAGACAGAAGCGCGCGCCGGGCTGCGTCGGATCGTCGCAGCGCAGGGCGATGAAGAGAAATGGATTTGCCGTTGTGCTAGGGCGGCGTTGAACGCCGCTGCCGGTGATGGTGCCCGTCCGCACGGCATTGATACTGCCACTCCTGCGGATTTTCGGCATCCACCCCCAGAGCGGCGTTGGCATTCAGAGGGGGGTCAAAATGAGAATCGGGTATTCGAGAATGTTGTACGCGGCAATCCTGGCGGCAGCGTCGTCACTCGGAGGCAGCGCACTAGCGGGTCCGATCCCTGTTCCGGTTCCGGAGTACTGCACGCCCTGCGCGACCTATTTCTCCGGCGGGGAATGCTACGATTTCAGAAATGGGTGCACGTATCCTCCGTGCACCACCCCGAAGAACTGGCCCCCGGGCAGGGACCCGAATGAAGCGAAGCTCTTGTGCGCCACCTGCCGCGCGAGCTGCCCGCCGCCATCGGGCACCAAACTCCTCACCGAGGGGCCGGCGAAGACGCCGGTCCAGGCAAAGGCGCGGAAGAAGGCACCGCAGAAGCAGGCGGCAAGTCCGACGAAATGACGCGGAAGCAGCGCTTCGCCCATTCCTCCGTGGGACGGCAGTCGGCAAGCGCGCGCGCTGCCCGGTCGGCCCGTCCGGCGTCGCGGTAGATCTCCGCGCGCTGGATGGCCGAATCGCATCCCGGATGCGGCTTGTGCGCGTCGATCCAGGCCATCGCCGCCTGCGGGTCCATGAAGCCAAACCAGCCGGCGGCTCGCCCGACTTGCGCGGTCCGCTCCTCTTCGGCCGCGAACCGCTGCTGGAGAGCAGCCAGACGCGCTGCCCGCGACGCATCCAGCGCCCCGCGATGGAGGCGCGACAGCCCGACCAGGCTGGCGGCCTCCATGACTTCGTCCAGGCCGCCCATCGCGGCGGCGCCCTCGGCGAGCTCGGCCTCGATTTCCCGTTCCGCCTCGGCATTGCGATCGAGCCTCATCAGGACGGCGGCCCGCAACAGGTGAGCGCCCTGCATGTGCGGCGCCGACTGGTTTCGGTCGCGCTCCTGGCGCGCGAGCTGCGACATCAATTCCGCCGAGAAGACGTCGGCCTCTTGCAGATGCTTGCGCTGGATGGCGATGGAGACGAGATAGAACCGCAGCCACCCCAGCCAGCCGCGGTCGTAGCGGGCGGCCCGGTCGATCCCCGTCTGCAACGTCTCGATCAGCGCCCCGAAGTCGCAGGCCTGGTCGTAGAGCTTCGCCAGGGTGAAGAGGGCGAGGGCGGACTGGGGCTCCGCCTGCGCGGCTGCGGCGCAGGCCGAGGTCGCTGCGCTCAGCTCGCGATCGGAGGGCTGGTCGCGCATCTGGCGCCGCGCGGTCAGGCATTGGGCGAGGAGAGCTTGCGGATCGCGGGACGACAGGCGCACCGCCTCGTCCGCGTCGGCGCGCGCGCGGCGCAGGTCGGCAGCGGTGTCGGCGCCCGGCCTGTCCGCCGCCCGCAGCTGCAGCATCGCGCGCTCCGCAAGCGCCGGGACATATTTCTTGTCCCCTGCGAGCGCCTCATCGAGGAGGAGGCGCCCCTGTTCGAGGAACTCGAAGCGCGGGCCGGGCCCCATCAGGTCGTAGTAGGCGAGCAGCTTCTCCGTGGACGCGCCGGAGCGCGAGACCTCGTGCGCGCGCAAGCGCCGCGTCCGGTCGCGCCAGAGCCGCATGAACTCGTCGGTGACGCGGCCGCCGAACTCGGGGACGACCTGCTCAAGCTCGGGCGAGGAGGCGGTCGATTCGATCAGCTCTCCAAGGCGCCGCCCGTCCCTCGTCTCGAATCGCGACACCACCCTGATGCGCTCTCCCGCCTGGGAGACCAGGGTCTGCAAGACCCACTCTCCGCCCTGGTCGACGTGGACGACCTCGGCCATCGATCCGAACCCGCGCTCGAGCGCAAGCCCGACCGAGGCTGCGACCGCGGCGTGCGCGGGGCCCGCCTGGACCGGCGCGATCCGGAGCGTGAGCGGCGCGCGCGGAGGGGGCGGCCTGGACCTGAGGAACACCGCCACCGCGACCGCGACCGCCGCGGCGCCGGCCAGGAGCCACGGCCGCCGGCGCGCTCGGGCCCGGCGGCGCAGCAGCGCGCCATGCGCGTCCTCCAGCTCCGGCAGCAGTTCCTGTGCCGACGGGAAGCGCCGCGCCGGATCCTTCTCCAGGCAGTGCTCCACGATCTGCCGCACCTCGGCCGGAACGGAATGCGGCAGCGGCGCCGGCGAATTCTCCAGGATGGCGAGGCTGGTCGCATTCGGGGTGGGCCCGTGGAAGGCGCGATGCCCGCTCACCAGCTCGTACAGCACCGCGCCGAAGCTGAAGATGTCCGCGCGGCGGTCCACGGGCGCGCCGCGCACCTGCTCGGGAGCCATGTACCCGACGGTGCCTACCATTCGTCCTTCTGCGGTGGCACCGTCGGGTTCCCTCGTCGCGGATGCCTCCGCCGAAAGCGTCTCCACCGGCAGGAGCGGCTTGGCGATGCCGAAATCGATCAGCTTGACGCGCCCGTCGCGGGTGATGAACACGTTCTCGGGCTTGAGATCGCGATGCACGATCTTCAGCGCGTGGGCGGCCGCGAGGCCCGCTCCGATCTGCGTGGCGATCTCCAGCGCCTCGGTGAGGGGCAGCGGCGAGGCACTCTTCTCCCGCAGCGTGATGCCCTCGAGCAGCTCGCACACCAGATAGGGCTCGCCCTCGTGGTCCTTGGGGCCGGCATCGTAGACGGTGAGGACGTTGGGATGCGAGAGCTGCGCGAGGGTGAGCGCCTCGCGCCGGAAGCGCGCGCGGGCGGTATCGTCGGACGATGCGGAGGAGATGAGCTTGATCGCCACCTTGCGCCGCAGCTCGGTATCCAGCGCCTCGAACACCCGCCCCATGCCTCCATGGGCCAATTCCCTGATCAGGCGGTAGCGGGTGTCGATCACGTGCCGAACGAGCGCGTCGGCAGCCGCCGCTTGTGTGAGCGGCTCCACGGCTGAAACGCTAACACGGTGGGGCGCAAAAGCCGATGGCAGGTCTGCGTTCGAACGCCGCAGCCGCCGGCGCGTGTCGCTGGCAAATAAAGCCCGGCAGGATGCGCGGATGCGAGAGCGCAAGCCCGACGTCATCAACGACCTCTGGTACAAGAACGCCGTCATCTACAACTGCGACGTCCGCACCTACCTCGACGCCAACGGCGACGGCGTGGGCGACTTCCGCGGGCTGGCGCGGCGGCTGGACTACCTGGCCGGGCTGGGCATCACCGCGGTGTGGCTGATGCCCTTCTACGCCTCGCCCGACCGCGACGACGGCTACGACGTCTCCGACTACTACACGGTGGACCCGCGCTACGGCACGCTGGGCGACTTCGTCGAGTTCACCCACGCCGCCAGCCAGCGCGGCATCCGCGTCATCGCCGATCTGGTGGTGAACCACACTTCCGACGAGCACCCCTGGTTCAAGGAGGCGCGCTCCTCGAAGAAGTCGAAGCGCCGCGACTGGTACGTCTGGTCGCCCACGCGCCCGCGCGACTGGAACAAGGGCATGGTCTTTCCCGGCGTGCAGAAGTCCACCTGGTCGAAGGACGCGGAGTCGGGCGAGTGGTACTTCCACCGCTTCTATGATTTCCAGCCCGACCTCAATACCTCCAATCCCGAGGTGCAGGCGGAGATCCGCCGCATCATGGGCTTCTGGCTGCAGCTGGGCGTGTCCGGATTCCGCATGGACGCGGTGCCCTTCGTGATCGCGAAGAAGGGCCCGAAGGTGAAGCCTCTGGAGCAGTACGACATGCTTCGCGACCTGCGCAGCTTCCTCTCCTGGCGCAGCCGCGACGCCATCCTGCTCGCGGAGGCCAACGTGCAGCCGCGCACCGACTTCGAGTATTTCGGCGACGCCGGCGAGCGCATGCAGATGATGTTCAACTTCCAGGTGAACCAGCACCTCTTCTACGCGCTGGCCGCCTCCGACGCGCCCGCGCTGGCGCAGGCCATGGAGAAGACCCGGGCGCGGCCCGCCACCGCGCAGTGGGGGGTCTTCTTGCGCAACAACGACGAGCTGGACCTGGGGCGGCTCACGCAGGCGCAGCGGGAGAAGGTGTTCGCCGAGTTCGGCCCCGACAAGTCGATGCAGCTCTACGACCGCGGCATCCGCAGGCGCCTTCCGACGATGCTCAAGGGCGACCCGCGCAGGCTGCGGATGGCGATGAGCCTCATGTTCTCGCTGCCCGGGACGCCGGTGGTCCGCTACGGCGACGAGCTGGGGATGGGCGACGACCTGCGCCTTCCGGAGCGCAAGGCGGTGCGCACGCCCATGCAATGGTCGAAGGAGCCGCACGCGGGGTTCTCCAAGGCGGAGAAGACGGTGCTGCCGGTCATCGACCAGGGCCCCTGGGGCTACGAGAGCATCAACGCCGCCGACCAGAAGCGCGATCCGGAGTCGATGCTCAACTGGACCGAGCGGATGATCCGCATGCGCAAGGAATGCCCCGAGGTGGGCTGGGGCGATTTCCGCATCCTGCCCTGCGGAAATCGCGGCGTCCTGGCGATGCGCTACGAATGGCGCGACAACGCGCTGGTCATCGTCCACAACCTCGCCGACGAGCCGGTGGAGATCTCGCTGCGGCTGCCCGAGGAGCGGCTGGTGAACCTGCACTCGGAAGCGCACAGCGAGCCCGCGCCGGGAAAGCCCCACCGCATTCCGCTCGAGCCCTACGGCTATCGCTGGTATCGCGCGGGCGGACTCGACTATCTCCTGCGCCGCCGGGATTACTGATCGCGGCGGCGCCCGGACTGCTCACGCCGCGGGCTGCTCGCCCTGCTTCGCGTAGAGCGCCTCGAGCAGGCCGCCGTAGCGCGCGAGCACCTCGTTGCGCTTGAGCTTCAGCGTCGGCGTGAGCTGCCCGTTCTGGATGGTGAAGTCTTCGCGGATGAGCACGAAGTCGCGGGGCTGCTCGAAGCGGCGGAATTCGCTTCCCAGCCGCTCCAGCTCGCCGCGGATCAGCGTGCGCACGCGCTCGTGCGAGGTGGCGTCGCTGCCCAGCGTCACGCCTTGGGCGGCGGCCCATGCGCGCACGGCGGCGTCGTTGATCACGATCAGCGCCACGTTGAAGGGCCGCCCGTCTCCGTGGATCATCACGTTGGAGATGTAGGGCGACAGCTTGAGCACCTCCTCCAGCGACGAGGGCATCACGTACTTGCCGTTCTCCAGCTTGAACTGCTCCTTGATGCGGCCGCTGATGTAGAGGAACCCGTCCTCGTCGAGGTGGCCGAGGTCGCCGGTGCGCAGGCCGCCGTCGGGGGTGAGCGTCCTCTCGTTGTCCTCCGGCCGCTTGTGGTAGCCGATCATCACGTTGGGGCCGTAGACGAGGATCTCGCCGTCGCGCTCGTGGCCGGTGACGCTGGTGTCGATGACCACGCGCACGCCGGGCAGCACCCGCCCGACGCTGCCGATGCGCCGGCCGCCGGGAACGCTGGCGGTGACGATGGGGCTGGTCTCGGTGAGCCCGTAGCCCTCGTAGACGGGCAGGCCCACCGCGTCGATGAACTCGGCCACGTCGCGGCCCAGCGTGGCGCTGCCGCTGATGACGTACCGGAGCCGGCCGCCGAAGCGCGCGCGGATCTTGCTGAACACCGCCTTGTCGTCGAAGGCCAGCTCCAGCCGCTCGAGGAGCCCGAGCCTCTCGCCGCGGGCACGCCGCGCCGCGATCTGCACGCCGTCGCGGATGATCTTCTGCAGGAATGGAGGCCGGCCGGCGATCTGCTGGTTCACCAGCCCGTAGATCTTGTTGAAGATGCGCGGCACCGCCACCAGGATGGTTGGCTTGATCACGGCGAGGTTCTCGATCAGCCGGTCGATCTCGTCGTTGAGCGCGATCGAGGAGCCGAAGCTCACCGCCATGTGCAGCTCGCAGGTCTGCCCGAAGGCGTGCGCCCAGGGCAGGAACGCCAGCGAGCGATCCTCGCAGGTCATGGGAAAGATCTCGTGGATGGCGTTCAGGTTGGAGGAGATGTTCTCGTGGCTGAGCAGCACGCCCTTGGGCTTGCCGGTGGTTCCGGAGGTGTAGATGAACCCCGCGATGTCCTGCGGCGCTGGACGGCGCGCGGGCGCGGGCGTCCTGGTCCCCTCCTGCACCAGCGCGCGCCACGAGCCCGGCGCATCCAGCGGGCGCGAGAACCCGATCACGTTGCCGAGCTGCGGAAGCCGCGGCCGCATCGCCTCGACCGCCGCGAAGATGGTCTCGTTGGCGACGAAGACGACCTTGGCGCCGCAGTCGCCGAGGATGAACTCCCACTCCGAGGGCCGCTGCGACTGGTACATGGGCACGAACGACGCTTCCAGGCCGTAGGTGGCGTACGCGGCGGCCGCCCATTCGATGCAGTTGTCCGCGATGCAGGCGACGCGGTCGCCCTTGCCCACGCCCAGGCCGGCGAGGCCCGCGCGCACCTGGTCCACCAGCGCGCCGAACTGGGCGTAGGTCATCCAGGTCCACGCCCCGTCCTTCTTCGTCCCGAAGAGCGGGCGGGCGGCGTAGTCCGTGCAGCTTCGCCGGTACAGCTCGACCAGATCGTTCACGCGCGCCATGATTTCAACCTCCGCGAAAGCGCTCCGCTCCCTGCAGCAGGCAGGTCCATCCTGCGGTGCGCAGCATTTCGCGTGCCGCCGGCTCGCCCTGCCCGTGCCTCTCGAGGGCGACGAGGCTGCGTTCCGGGCACCCGTGCGCGAAAGCCCTGCGCGGCCATTCGCGCCTGCGCGCCGCCATCCGTGCTGCTACTCTTCGGCCCGCCATGGACACCGGCCCGGACTTCCGCGAGGACCACGTCCTGCGTGATGGTACGCAGGTCACGCTCCGGCACATCCGCCCGGACGATGCCGCCGAGCTCAAGCGCGGCCTCGAGCGCCTCTCGCCGGCGTCACGCTACCGCCGCTTCCTCAGCCTGGTCAGCGAGCTGACCGACGAGCAGGTCAAGTACCTCACCTGCGTGGACGGCCAGGACCACGTGGCCATCGTCGCGGCGACGCGCGTGCCCGGGGTGGAGGGCGAGGTGGGGCTCGGCGTCGCCCGCGTCGTCCGCGTTCCCGGCAACCCCGAGGTGGCGGAGGCGGCGATCACGGTGGTGGACGACGCGCAGGGCAAGGGCCTTGGCCGCATCCTCGCGCTGGCGCTGGCGCG
>DATDMU010000275.1:0-3486 GCA_036518615.1 Myxococcales bacterium | reverse complement strand
TGAACGGCCAGGGGATCTTCATCGGGAGACGGCCACTCCGCGGAGTCCTCGCTCGCGGTATCCTGCGGCAATGCCCGGACTCCTCGGATTGCTAATCTCCGCCTCGCTCGCCTATCCGCCCGCGCCCCGCGGCAACGTGGTCGACGACTACGACGGCCATGCAGTGCCCGCGCCCTATCGCTGGATGGAGGACCTCGATTCACCCGCCGTGAAGCAATGGGTGGATGCGGAGGACGCGCTGACCTTCTCCTATCTGGAAGCGATTCCCGAGCGGGATCGGATCCGCGAGCGGCTCACGGCGCTCTGGAACTACCCGCGGACGGAAGTGCCGGTGCGCGAGGCCGGCCAGCTCTGGTACCGGCGCAACGCCGGCCTGCAGAAGCAGTCGGTCCTCTACCGCGCGCCGGGCGTGAAGGTGCTCGACCCGAACGCGCTCTCCCCCGACGGGTCGGTGGCGATGAACCAGTGGGAAGTCTCGCCGGACGGGCGCTGGCTGGTCTATTCGACCGCCGCCGGCGGATCGGACGTGCGCGACCTCCACCTGCGCGATCTGAAGACGGGCAGGGACACCGGCGAAGTGGTCCCGCGGGTGAAGTTCTCCGGCATCAGCTTCACCCACGACTCGCGCGGCTTCCTCTACGAGCGCTTCAAGGGGACGGAGCGGTCCGCTGCGTTCGCCGCCGCGAACCGGTTCCACCAGGTCTGGTATCACGCGATCGGACGCGCGCAGCCGGACCGGCTCGTGTTCGAGCGCCCGCACGCCCCGCAGGACGGCGTGGGCGCCGACGTCAGCGACGACGGACGCTGGCTCTTCCTCTCCTCGCAGAGCGGCACCAGCAACAACCGCCTCTGGGTCGAGGACCTGGGCAGTCCAGGCAAACCCCGCTTCGGCGGCAAGCCCGCGGTGGTGTCGGCGGAGGAGGACTCCATCGTCACCCCGCTCGGCGTCGCCGGCGGGCGGCTCTATCTGATGACCACCTTCGCGGCGCAGAACGGGCGCATCGTCTCGGCGGCCATCGGCGACGCGGATCGCGCGCACTGGAAGACGGCGGTGGCGGAGACGAAGGATCCCATCCGCGGCGCGCTCCTGGTCCGCGACCGGCTGGTGGTGGTGCGGCTCGTCGACGTGCAGAGCCGGCTCGCGCTCTTCGATCTCGAGGGCAAGCCGGTGGCCGAGGTGAAGCTGCCGGAGGCCGGTTCCGTCTCCAACCTGAGCGCGAAGAACGGCGACCCCGATTTCTTCTTCGAGTTCACCTCGTTCCTGCGGCCGCGGACCGCTTACCGCTACGAGCTGAAGACCGGCATGCTCACGCCGTTCCAGCCGCCCGCCGCTCCCTTCGACGCCTCGAAATACGAGACGCGCGCGCTCTTCTACCCCTCGAAGGACGGGACCCGCGTGCCCCTCTTCGTCACCGCGAAGAAAGGGATGGCGCTCGACGGCAGCCATCCGGCCATCCTCTACGGGTATGGCGGCTTCAACGTGGCGCTGCAGCCGTCGTTCTCCGCCACCATCGCCGCCTGGGTGGAGATGGGCGGCGTGTGGGCGCAGGCGAACCTGCGCGGCGGCAGCGAGTACGGCGAGGCATGGCATCACGCGGGCATGCGGGAGAGGAAGCAGAACGTCTTCGACGACTTCATCGCGGCGGCCGAATATCTGGGCCGCGAAGGCTGGACGAGCCCGAAGCACCTGGCCATCCGCGGCGGGTCGAACGGCGGCCTCCTGGTGGGAGCGGTCGTCAACCAGAGGCCGGATCTCTTCGCGGTCGCGGAGCCGGCGGTGGGCGTCATGGACATGCTGCGCTACCAGAAGTTCACCGGCGGGTTCTTCTGGGTCGACGAGTACGGCTCCTCCGACGATCCGGCGATGGTGCCGGTGCTGCTCGCGTACTCGCCCCTGCACAACGTCAAGCCGGGCTGCCATCCGGCCACGCTGGTGACCACCGCGGACCGGGACGATCGGGTGGTGCCGAGCCACTCCTTCCAGTACACGGCGGCCCTGCAGGCCGCGCAGACGTGCGACAAGCCGGTGTTGATCCGCGTCGAGGTGGCGGGGAGCCACGGCTACCGGCCGACCGATCGGATCATCGCCGAGAGCGCGGATCAGCTCGCCTTCGCCATCGCGAACCTGCGCTGAGGAGGCGGCGCCGCGCCCGGCTCACGACTTCTTCGGCCCGCGCAGCTCGGTGACCAGGTTCACCTCGCGCGAGAGCGAGATCGCGCGCGAGTGTTCGAGATCCAGCCTGGAGAGCGCGGTGTCGTTCTCCATGTCGCGCAGGTGCGGGTGCACCAGCGCCACCAGCGATGCCACCGCCCAGGCGACCAGAAGCCCCTTGGCAGCGCCGGCGCAGAAGCCGCCGCCGCGCTCCACCGCCGCGGTGAAGCCGCCCGTCATGCGGCGGTGGAGAAAGCCGCCGACGAGCTTTGCGGTGAGCTCCGCCGCGAGGAAGATGACGAAGGCCATGCCCGCGGTGGCCACCGCGACCGGCACCCGCAGATCCCTGGCGAACGCGTTGCCGAAGCTGCCGGCGAAGAGCCGCGCCAGCGCGATGCCGCCGATGAAGCCGAGGATCCCGAAGACCTGGCGGAGCAGCCCGCGCAGCGCGCCCCAGAGCGCGAACAGCGCCACGAGCAAGAGGCAGAACAGGTCGAACCTGTTCACCGGATGCTCATGTCCGACTTGACCAGCTTGCCGGCCTCGTCGCGCTTCGCCTTGAAGTTGGGGTTGTTGGGCTCGTAGGTGAGCGCCATCTTGAAGTTGCGCTCGGCGGAGGCGAAGCGCTGCGCAGCCATGTCGGAGAGGCCGGCGAGGAAGAACTTGCGGCCCTGCGGAGTGGCGCCGACCTCCTGCTCCTTCTCCTTCTTCATCTCCTGCTCGGTGGCCTCGACGAAGCGGAGCTTCCTCAGCCGGTCCGGACCCACCACGTCGGCCAGGTACTTCGCCCGCCGGGTGTCGTCGCGCAGGCAGACATAGGCCTCGTTGATGCGCTTGTAGATGCGGCCGATGTTGTCCTTCAGCTCGCCCGGCGGCAGCGTGCTGTAGCGGTCGGGGTGGTACGCGCGCGATTCGCGGTAGTACGCGGCCTTGATCTCCGGCGGGCTCGCGTGCTGGGCAATCTTGAGGATCTGGAAGTAATCCAGCTCGTCGAGGATCTGCGCGAGGGCCTGCGCCTCGATCTCGAAAGATTCGTCCATGATGTTACGGGGTGCGGCAAAACATGATGGGCTCTGCCGTTGACGTAACGCTCTTCGATTCGGCGCCGTCCGGCGCCTTCACAAGGGGGGAGCCTCGCTCGACTGGCGACTCGACCCCCCGACCTCTCCGCTCGAGCGTCATGATCCTGGGTGCGATCACGCAGCCGCTTCCCCCCGCGCGAGCTGCGTCCGCGCGTTCTTGTCCTGCGCCTGCTTGATCATCTCCTCGGTGAGGCCGGACGACAAGCGAATCGTGCAGGAGGTCTTCTGCCCCGTCTCCACGTCGGCGGCGGT
>DATDMU010000274.1:0-8294 GCA_036518615.1 Myxococcales bacterium | reverse complement strand
GTTCACCGCGTTCCTCAGCGTCGGCCCCAAGGCGGCCGGGTTCGCGGTGGCCATCCGCTTCTTCTTCGCGGCCTTCGAGAAGGCGGTGCCCGGCGGCGGCTACGCGGCCACCACCGAGCTGCCCTGGCCCGCCATCATCGGAATCATCTCCGCCATCACCATGACGCTCGGCAACCTGACCGCCATCGTGCAGAACAACGTCAAGCGCATGCTGGCGTACAGCTCCATCGCCCACGCCGGCTATCTCTTGATGGGCCTCGCCGCCGCCAGCACCGCGGGCGTGCAGAGCATCCTCGTCTACCTGATCGTCTACGTGCTGATGAACGTGGGCGCGTTCCTGGTGGTGATGGCGGTGTCGCGCGTGACCGGCGGCGAAGAGGTCTCCGACTTCCGCGGCCTCGGCACCAAGGCGCCGGTGGCGGCCCTGGCGCTGAGCATCTTCCTCTTCAGCCTGACCGGCATTCCGCCCTTCGCCGGCTTCGCGGGGAAGTACCTCGTGTTCGCGGCGGTGGTGCAGCAGGGCGGCTTCTGGAACGTGCTCCTGGCGGTGATCGGCGTGCTCAACAGCGCCGTGTCGCTCTTCTATTACGCGCGCATCATCAAGGCCATGTACCTGGAGGACGCGCTCGACGAGCGCCCGCTCCCGCTGCCTGCCGTCTACACCGGCGTGCTGGTGGCGCTGGCCGTTCCCATCATCGCCCTGGGCGTCTACTGGGCGCCGCTGGTCCGCTGGGCCTCCGCGGCTTTCGGCGCCGGCAACGTGCTCTAGCGCCGGCGGGAGGCGCGCTCCTCGAGGGCGGCAAAACGATCTTGCGGCAGGGTGCGGTCGCCGAGCTTGCGGTCGGGCTGGACGCCGGGTCCGTGATAGTCGCTGCCCGCGGTGACCAGCATCCCCAGCTCGTCGGCCCAGCGGACGAACGCCTCGGCCTGGTTCGGCGGATGTTCCGGGTGCCAGGCCTCCACCGCGTCGAGGCCCGCTTCCGCCAGCGCCTTCAGCTCCTGCCGCGTCACCCCGTTCGCGCCCGGGTGCGCCACGCTGGCCGTGCCGCCGGCGTCGTGGACGAGCTGGAGCGCTTCGGGCACCTCCAGGCGCCTGCGGTCCACCCAGAGCGGGCCGCGCGTCTTGAGGTAGCGCTCGAAGGCGTCCTTCACGCTCAGCGCATGCCCGCAGTCCACGAGCACGCGCGCGAGATGTGGGCGGCCGAGGTTCTCTCCTCCGCTCGCCGCCACCACGCGCTCGAAGGTGACGCCGGAGAGCCCATGCTCCTGCGCGCGCCGCACCATCCGCTCCATGCGCTCGCGGCGCTCGGCGAGCATGCCGGTGGCGAGGCGGCCCACCGCCGCGGAGCGCTCGTCGATGAAATGTCCGAGGACGTGCACCTCGCGGCCGTGCAGATCGCACGACAGCTCGATGCCGGGGACGAGGCGAATGCCCGCGGCTTCTGACGCAGCGCGGCATTCCACGATTCCCGACACCGTATCGTGGTCGGTGACGGAAAGGACGGTCACGCCCGCCGCGGCGGCCGCCGCCAGGAGCTGGGCAGGCGAGCGATCGCCGTCGCTGTGGGTGGTGTGTGAGTGAAGGTCGATCACAGGCGATTGACGCTCCTTCGCCGCACTGGTTATCTCCCTACCATGCAGCACGTCCTGCAGATCAGCCGCAAGATCGACTACGGCTTGCGCGCCATCATCTACCTCGCGGGGCTGCCCGCCGGGAAGGTGGCATCGCTGCAGGACATCTCCGCGACGCTGCACCTGCCCCGCGAGTTCCTCGCCAAGATCCTCAAGGTGCTCACCGACAAGGGCCTGGTCCGTTCCACCCGCGGCGCGCACGGCGGGTACCAGCTGGCGCGGCCGTCGCGCGACATCTCGTTCCTCGAGGTCATCGAGGCGGTGGAAGGGCCGGTGCAGCTCAACGTCTGCCTCGACCACAAGGACCGCTGCGACGTGAGCTCGGGCTGCACCATGTACCAGGTCTGGAAGGTCGGGCAGGACCGCATGCTCGAGGTCTACCGGCGCACTTCGCTCGCGGAGCTCGCCTCGGAGCCGCAGCTCGAGCCCATCGCGCTGGGCATCCCCGCCCGGCGCTGACGCGGCCTCACCACGCCCGCAGCGCGAGCTCCAGCGCCTGCCGGTGCGCGGGCCACCCCACCGCGGCGAGAGCTTCCTTCGCCGGAGCCCAGCGGCACCCGACGTGCTCGTCGGAGAGCACCGGCATCGCGTCTCCCGCCGCGCGCAGGAGGAAGGCGTGCTCCTCGAACACCCTCCCCTTCCTGCCGCGATAGCGGTGCGCGTACTGCAGCTCCACCAGCTCGCCGCGCAGGCCCGTCTCCTCCAACGCCTCGCGCTCGGCGCACGCTCTCGCCGTCTCGCCCGGGTTCGCCTTGCCGGTCACCGGGTGCTCGCCGCCGCCACGGCGCGGCGGGCGCTCGAGCAGGAGCACCTCCGGCCCCGAGGGGCCCTGCCGCGCAATCCACACCAGAGCCTTGAGCCGCACGCAGCGCCGATTGTAGCGGAGAAGTTTGTGGTAGATCGGCGCGGGCTCCGCTCGGGGTCGGAGGCGCCATGGAGAAGCTGCAGCTCGATCTCGACGGGCCCGATCCGCGGCGCGGGCTCGGCAGCATGGCGCGCGGCCTGGTCGGCTCGGAGATCCTCAGGATCGCCGCCGAGATCCGCGTCGCCGTCACCGCAGGGCGCCGCATCACCAATTTCACCGTGGGGGACTTCTCCTCGAAGGAGTTCCCCATCCCCGAGCGGCTGCGCGAAGGGATCCTCAAGGCGCTGGCCGCGGGGGAGACCAACTATCCGCCCAGCGACGGCGTGCTGCGGCTGCGCGAGGCCGTGCGCGAGTTCTGGAGGGGGCACCTGGATATCGACGTGCCGCTGGAGAGCGTGGTCATCGCCGGCGGCTCGCGGCCGGTGATCTACGCCGCCTACCGCGCGCTGGTCGAGCCGGGAGACGCGGTCGTGTACCCGGTGCCGAGCTGGAACAACAACCATTACTGCCACCTGGTGGGCGCGCGCGGCGTCGCCATCGAGACGCAGCCGGAGCACGGCTTCCTGCCCACCGCGGCGTCGCTGCGGCCGCACCTGCGCACGGCGCGCATGATCGCGCTGAACACCCCGCTCAATCCGGCGGGCACGGTGCTCTCGCCCGACGAGGTCCGGCGCATCGCGGAGGCGGTGGCCGAGGAGAACGTGCGCCGCGCGCGGGCCGTGGAGAAGCCTTTATACCTGCTCTACGATCAGGTGTACTGGATGCTGACCTTCGGCAACGCGCGGCACGAAACGCCGGTCCACGCCGTGCCCGAGCTCGCGCGGTACACCGTGTTCGTCGACGGCATCTCCAAGGCGTTCGCCGCCACCGGCCTGCGCGTGGGCTGGTGCGTCGGGCCTCGCGCGGTCATCGCCGCGGTCCGCGACATCCTCGGTCACGTGGGCGCGTGGGCGCCGCGCGCGGAGCAGGTTGCGACCGCCGAGCTGTTGCGCGACCCGCCGGCGATGCAGGAGTACCTGCGCGAGCACAAGGGCCGCCTGCAGGCGCGCCTGGACAAGCTGCACGAGGGCATCGCGCGGATGGCCGCCGCCGGCCTGCCGGTGCGGGACATCCCTCCGCAGGGCGCGATCTACCTCTCGGTGCAGTTCGACCTCATCGGGAGGCGGGGCTTCCAGACCAACGACGACATCCGCCGCTACCTGCTCGAGGAGGCCGGATTCGCGGCGGTCCCCTTCCAGGCCTTCGGACTGTCGGGAGAGAACGGCTGGTTTCGCCTCAGCGTCGGCGCGGTGTCGGTGCGCGACGTCGAGGAAGCGCTGCCGCGCCTGGAGGCGGCGCTGCGCAAGGCCACCGGCTAGAGGAAACCGCGCTCCGTCCCGGCGCCGGCGAGGAGGCTCGGCTCGAACGCCGGGACGGGCGCCCAGGGACGGTCAGCGTGGGTTCGAGCTGGAACCCGACGAGCTGCCCGACGAGCCGCTGCTCCCCGTGGCCGAGCCGCTGGTGGAGCCGGTCGATCCGGGAGAGCTGGAGGTGTCCGAGCTGCTGCTGCCGCTGGTCGTCCCGCCGATGTTTCCACCCGAGCGCAAGTTCACGTCGCTGCCCGCGTCCATTCCGGTGGAGCGCGGGAGGCTCGCGCCGCGCCGGCCTTCCGGCGAGGTGGACCCGCTCGAGGTGCTGGTGCTGCCCGGCGCGCCCGCGCGGCCGCCGGTGTTGTCCTTGCACGCGCCCACGCCGGCCAGCATGGCCGCGGCGGAAGCGAAGGTGATCCATTTGTTGAGCTTCATGAGGTTCCTCTCTGGAAGTGCGTCCCTCCGAAGCTTGTGCCCTCACCTCACCCCTGCAAGCGAGAGGCGCTCGGAAGGCAGGCGAGCACGCAGGGCGGCACCCGCCGGGGTACACTGACGCCATGGCGAAGGACGAGCGGCCCCGGCCTCCCCCCATGCCCGCCGGCGCCCGGCGGATCCCGGCGCGCGAGGAGATCCGCATCCTCACGCCGAGGGAGATCTTCGAGCACCTCGACCGCTACGTGATCGGCCAGACCGCGGCCAAGCGCGCGGTGGCCACCGCAGCCCACCAGCACCTCAAGCGCATCGAACAACGGCGGCTGGGCAAGGCCACGCTGCTGCGCAAGTCGAATCTCCTGCTGATGGGTCCGACCGGCTGCGGAAAGACGCACATCGCGCGCAAGCTGGCGGAGCTTCTCGAGGTGCCCTTCTGCGTGGTGGACGCGACCGAGTACACCGAGGCGGGCTACTACGGAAAGGACGTGGAGGTGATGGTGGCCGAGCTGCTCTTCAAGAGCGGCCACTCCATCGAGGCCACCCAGCGCGGCATCATCTTCATCGACGAGGTGGACAAGATCGCGCGCCGCACCGGCGGATCGCGGACGGGAGCCGGCAGCCGCGACATCGGCGGCGAGGGCGTGCAGCAGGCGTTGCTCAAGCTGCTGGAGGGGCGGGAGATCTTCGTGCCGCTCAACGTGACCCAGCACTGGAACAAGCACGACTTCGTGCAGGTGGACACCAACGACATCCTCTTCATCTGCGCGGGCACCTTCACCGATCTGCACGAGATCCAGGTGGACAGGAAGGTGGGCTTCGGCAGCGCCGGCGCTCGCATGGGCAGCTCGCGGCTGCGGACCCGGGAGCTGGTGGAGTACGGCATGCTGTCGGAGCTGCTCGGCAGGCTGCCGGTGCAGGTGCAGCTCGAGGAGCTGGGAGCCGACGAGCTGTACCGCATCCTCACCGAGCCGCCCGACGCGCTGGCGCGCGAGTACCGGGAGGCGCTCCTGCTCGACGGCGTGACCCTGGAGTTGACCGAGGGCGCGCTGCGGGCGGTGGTGGAGTACTCGGTGGAGAAGAAGCTCGGCGCGCGGGCGCTGCGCGGCATCCTCGAGGAGCTGCTCGCGGACGTGATGTTCGAGGCGCCGGAGAAGTGCGGCGAGCGCGTCACCGTGGACCGGCGGTACGCGCTTTCGCGGCTCAGGAGCCTGGACGCGGCCACCGTGGGCGATCGGTGAGGCGCGAGCTGCTGCTCGAGAGCACGGCGCACTCCTACGAGCTGTTCACGGGCAGGCGCAGCGACGATTGACAACGCGCGGCACGGCGCGGATCCATGCGCCCATGCTCGCGTACACGTTCTGGCACTGGCCGCGGGAGGATGCCTCCGAGTACGAGCGGCATCTGGCCGAGTTCTTCCAGGTGATGGAGGAGGACAAGCCGCGCGGATACCTGGGGGGCCTGACGCTGCGCCACGCTCCCGCGCCGTGGCTGCCCGGCCCGGCGTTCCTCGACTGGTATCGCGTGGGGAGCTTCGCCGATCTGGAGACGCTCAACGAAGGCGCGGTGAGCGGCTCGCGGCGCGCGGCCCACGACGACGTGGCGCACATGGCCGCGGGCGGCGCCGGCGGCGTGTACGAGCTGCAACAGGGGCCCGAGGACTTCCGCGATGCCCGGGTCGCGCATTGGTTCGGCAAGCCGTCGGGCATGCGCTACGCGGAGCTGTTCGGCGAGTTGGCTGGAGTCCCCGGCTCGCTCTGGATGCGGCAGATGGTGCTGGGGCCGTCGCCGGAATTTGTCCTCTTCGCGCCCCGCGACGTGGCGCTGAGCGTGGCGGCAAGGCGGGTGGACGTGTCCTGCCTCTGGCCGGCCTAGGCGGTGACGTCGAGGAGCCAGCGCACCAGCGGCGCGACCTCGCGCGCCCGCGCAACCGTCCAGCCGAGCAGCTCCCTCGATTGCCTGACCCTGCGGGGGATGGCGGGGAAGTCGAGGGCGAGGCCCTTGTGGCGCAGGAGCTGCGCGCGGGGATGCGCGGGATCGACCCCCTTCGGGGCGCGCACGAGCTGCGCCGCCGAGATGACGGTGTAACCATCCGCAAGCAGCGGGCGGAGCAGCTTGTCCAGTTGCGCGCCGCGCCCCGCGTCGAGCACGGCGGCCCGGTAGCGCCTGAGGTCGTCGCCCTCCATCGACCACATCCCCGCCGCGGCGCCCTCCTCCGGACCGATCTGGAGGTAGAGCGCGCCCGCGGAGCGCATCGGGTCCTTGCGGGGTCCGACCATGAGGACGCCGCTCGCATGATCCTTGTACGGCGCCTTGTCCCTGGAGAAGCGCACGTCGCGGTAGATGCGGAAGATCTTCGCCGTCACTTCCTGCCGCGGATAGAGCCGCTGGACGAGGGGGGTCGCCTCCTCGAAGAGCGCGCGCAAGGGCGCATACACCTCGTCCTCGATCTCCGCCTTGTGCGCGGCATACCAGGCCTTGTCCTGCCGATGCGCCAGCTCGGCGATGAGCCGCGCCGCGCGCGGTCCGATACCCTCGAACATCGGCCCATTGTAGCCCCGCGGTCGCCGTCGATGCGCGACCCCGCTTCAGTGCCGTCGGACGGAGGGATATCGGCCCGATCGGCGCGGGATGATCGTGCCGCGATAGGCAGATGCCCAGCGGCGAGCGGCCAGGTGCCGCGTCACGACCGCGGCGATCGCTTCGGGGCGGGGTCGTGCGTGAACTGGTTCATCCAGTCGGCGCCGAAGGCGCGCCTTGCGGCCAGATCGTTGTGGAACCGGCAGAGGAGCCGGAGGTTCCCCGGGTCGGAGGAGCCTCCCACCGCGCGGGGAATGATGTGGTCGTACTCGACGCGTTCCGTCGACTGGCAGATCCCGCCCGAGTCGAGCGGCCACTGGCACCGTCCGCCATCCCGCCTCCACACCTCGCGCTTCACCGACGCCGGGATTGCGCCGGACGATTCCGCCGCGGCGCTTTCAGGCCGCGGCCTCTCCACCATGCCCCTGCGAGCGGCGTGGCGTTTCAGGACGAGGTCCAGGCCAGCCTCGAGGATGCTCGCGGCGTCGGCGCCGTGCTGTGCGTGAGAGAGCGCCGCGCGGGCCGCTTCCAGCTTGTCGAGGAAACGCCGCGAGACGGTGACGTGAAGCCGTGACAGCTCGGCAGTCAACGGCTCGGCCGACTCGGGCGCCCGGGAGCTCGCGGTTGAAGGCGGACCCATTGTACCGGCAGCCACCGCCGGAGCGCTGCCGGCGCCCGGCAGTTCAACCGGTTGAACTGCGGTTGAACCCGGTTCAACCGGTTGAACCTCGGCCTCCAGGACGGTGACCCGCGGCGACGAGGACGCCGTCAGCGGCGCCGGCGCTGGCCGCGCGGCCGTGACCACGTCCCGGTGCGGCGCTGCCGAGGGTTGCAGCGCCGCCGCCAGCGCCATCGCGTCGCGCCTCGACCGCTGGAAAAACCTCGGCAACACCTCGTGCCGGTTCTCCGCGGTGAGCACCTTCGCCACCTCGACCAGGCTGGTGATGCAAAGCCGCCCGTCGCGCAGCGGCTCGAGGATCTCCGGAAACCGCCGCACCAGCCCCGCCGCGGTCTTCCGGTAATGCGCTGCTCCCTTGGAGAGCCCCAGCTCCCGGTGCAAGAAATAGAAGAGGCTCGAATACCCCAGCTCGAGTCACCCCCGCTGCTCGTCGAACTCCGCGAGCGCGAGAAGGAACTCCGCCATCTCGGCCCGCTCGCGGCGGAGAAGATCCGCGAGCCGGCCTGCCTGGACCCGTGCAGTCGTCGTCATGGCGGCAGTATCCCGCCGCCCCCTGACATCCCACGGCGCCGCAGCCAATCGGCAAACCGGCCCTCGCGGCCGCGCCAACCTCGAAGTCTGAACGGCCAGGGGATCTTCATCGGGAGACGGCCACTCCGCGGAGTCCTCGCTCGCGGTATCCTGCGGCAATGCCCGGACTCCTCGGATTGCTAATCTCCGCCTCGCTCGCCTATCCGCCCGCGCCCCGCGGCAACGTGGT
>DATDMU010000273.1:0-65387 GCA_036518615.1 Myxococcales bacterium | reverse complement strand
TCGGAAGGCTTGCCGAGCAGCGCCGCGAAGCAGCTGTCGGAGTCGAAGCGCGGCAGGCAGAGCCAGTCGATGGACCCGGCGCGGCTCACCAGCGCGGCGCTCTGGCAGTCGGCGAGGAGGGCGTAGTCTTCGATGGGACAGGACATCGATCCTCCCTGATGCTGCAGGGGCCGGCGGCGTTCCGCCCGCTATTCGCTGACCAGGAAGATGAGCGGCCTCACGTCGTCCTCGGTGGTGGATTGCCAGTAGCGCACGAGGATCTGGTAGACGAGCAGCCCCACCTCCCCTTCGCCCCAGAGCAGGTACTGCAGCGCCTGCGAGAACGGGTTGCGGTGCGAAAGCTCGAGGAACAGGGCGATGGGGTCGAGCTGCTCGGAGACCCAGGCGATGGTGTTGGCGATGGCCACCGCGCCGCGCATCTCGATGACGAAGTCGCCGTCCTCCTCGCTCACCTTCGCCCGCAGCGTGCTCTGGAACTCGCTGGTGTCGTCCGCGAGCGCGACGTGGAGGAAGACGATGGCGCCCGCGGCCCGGTAGTGCTGGCGCAGCCGCTCCGCCTTGTTCCTGCGCCCGGCCGCGTCGGTGTGGCGCAGCGGCACCAGGTTCACCTGCTTGTCCTTCATCGCGAACCAGAGCAGCTGCGAGACGCCGTCGTCGAACTCCACCTTCTCCACCCGCAACTCGGTGGCGCGCAAGAAGCGGCTCAGCGCGCTCAGCGCCACCATGGCGAGGATGAACACCGCGGAGATGGCCACGCCCTCCGGGCGGGCGATCACGTTGTCGACGAAGGTGTAAGCGAGCATCGCGGCGACGAAGGCGAAGGCCGCGCAGCGCGCCCAGTTGCGTTCGCGGGCGAACGCGATCACCACCGCGATGGCGGCGGAGAGCAACAGGGCGAGAACGCCGGTCGCGTAGGCTCCGCCCTGCGCCTCGACGTCGGCGCCGAAGAGCCAGGTGACGGTGAGGTCGACGGCGAGCAGCACCACCACCAGCGGGCGCGCGTGCTGCGCCCACTGCGGCGCCATTCCGAAGCGGGGAAGGTAGCGGGGCAAGAGGTTGAGCAGCCCGGCCATCGCCGAGGCGCCGGCGAACCAGAGGATGACGATGGTGGTCAGGTCGTAGAGCCCGCCGAATCCCTCGCCGAGGAGCGCATGCGCGAGCCAGGAGAGCGCGCGCCCCGACGCCTTGCCGCCCCTTCCGAACGACTCCGGCGGGATCAGGAGAGTGGTGACGAGGCTCGATCCCAGCAGGAGCGCGCTCATGATCAGCGCCGCGGTGAAGAGCAGGCGCCGGGTGTCGCGGATGCGTCCGCGGGGCGGGCCGGGCTGCTCGCCAGACCGATCGCGCACGAGCGGCATCACCGACACGCCGGTCTCGAACCCGCTCAGCCCGAGGGCGAGGCGGGGAAAGACCAGCAGCGCCGCGATCAGGAGCGCGGACGCATCGCCGTGGCCCTCCAGCGCCTGCCGCCAGGAGGCGATGGTCTGCGGGTGCCGGACGATCTCCCAGAGGCCGCGCGCGATCACCGCCGCGTTGAGCAGCAGGTACGGGATCGCCACCGCCATCGCCACCGCGATCGCCTCGCCGTACCCGCGCAGGAACACGATGGCGAGCGCGAGCAGGAGCGCGCAGGTGACCAGGAGCCGGTCGTGCAGGAACGCGCCGAGGAGCGGGTTCTCCACCGCGTGCTGCGCCGCGTCCGCCGCGGAGAGGGTCATGGTGATGACGAAATCGGTGGTGGCGAACCCGAGCAAGGCGAGGACGAAGAGCTTTCCGGGCCAGCCGGGGATCAACCGCTCCAACATGGCGATGGAACCCTGGCCCGCGTAGGACCGGTGCGCCACCTCCGCGTAGACCGGCAGCACTCCGCCGAGCGTGACCGCGATCAGCACCAGCGTCGCCAGCGGCGAGAGCGCCCCCGCGGCGAGGAAGGCGATACCCGGCTGATACCCGAGGGTGGAAAAGTAATCGACGCCGGTGAGCCAGAGCACCTGGTGCCAGGGCTTCGTCTTCGGGGGCGGGTGGCCCTGCACGCCGGGCGCCACCGGCAAGAAGAAGCGCCTCAGCGCGCTCCAGTAAATGCGGCGGCGCGGCGACGGTGCGCGGAAGACCATTCGAGGTCAGACGCGCGCTGCCTTCTGCGACAAGGGCGGCTTGCGTCCGTTCTCGACCATGCGGTCAGCGGTGCGCGAGCAGGAGCAGCAACCAGGCCGTTGCGGAAGCGGCGACGAGCAGGGTCCAGACCATGACCATCTCGCGAACCGAAGCTGTCTCCGACACGCGACGCCTCCCGGGCAGAGGCCGGCACCCGCAGCCCATCAAGAGACGAAGAACATGCTCATTCGCAACTAAAGCACAATCCCCTGCGGCCGTCGATCCTGCCCGGATGCGGCGTTCACAATGCAGCGAAAGAGCTCAGCCGTGGTGCAGGGGAATGGCGTGATGGCGGGCGAGGATCCGCCAGGCCGATTCGGCCGAGTTGCGAACGCCTTCGAACAGCTCCGCGATCTCGAAGCAGACGACGAACATGGCGGCGTAGAAGAGCGCGGGCTTCCATCTCTCCAGCGCGAGCAGCGGCCGCGCCAGCTTCTCGCGCAACGGTTGCCAGCAGGAGAAGAGGCCCAGGCACACCCCGAGCACGCCTCCGGCGATGATGTCGGTGGCGTGGTGGATCCCCGCGTAGAAGCGCGGGAAGAGGATGATGGCCGTCGCATAGAGCCCGCTTGCCACGCCGAGGGGAACGGAGATGAAGCCGAGGCCCGTGGCCAGCCCGAGGAAGAGCGCGGCGTGGTCGCTGGGAAAGGAGCTCCAATCGATCAAGGTCCCGGTGTTGAGGCCGTCGATGTGATGCACCTGGACGGCCGCGTTGAAGATCGGCCGGGTGCGAAAGGGCAGGGCGGCGGCGAGGACGCGGGCGATCGCCACCGCGCCGACGCTGCCGTAGAGCGCGGCCACGACCACCTCCTTCGCCCGCGGCCGGTGCGAGAACCAGGCCCAGAAGATCAGGGTGGCGAAGACGCCGCCCTTGAGCAGGTTCTGCCAGGTGAGGAAGGCGACGAACCGGTCGAATTCCGGCCAGCGGCCCGCGACGCTGTTCACCAGTTGGATGGCGGCGAGGTCGAATCCGTTCATGAGGCAAAATTCTACATACACCCCGAGGGGTAGGAGGAAGGGCTCCATGCCTCCCGGGGCCGGCCTGCGGCGTCATGCCACGCGGTTGCCGCCCAGCCGCTTCGCCTCCGACAGCTTGAGGCTCGCGTCGCGCAGGATCTCCTGGATGTTCCTGCCTGCGTCGAACTGCGCGATGCCCGCAGAGACCGTCGCGACCAGGCCGGCGGGGCCGCGCACCTGGGAGAGGAACCGCCGGGCAAATGCGCGGGCTGGGTCCGCGGGCGTCTCCGCCAGCACCGCCACGAGCCGCAGCGCGTCCAGGCGCGCGACGTAGTCGTACCGCCGCGCGGTGGAGCGGAGCAGCCAGGCCACCTGCTTGAACGCCTCCTCGCGGCTCGGGCCGGTCTGCGCGCCGTCGAGCGCGAAGAGCGCCACCGAGAAGGGAACCCCGGAGCGCAGCGAGCGGGCCACCTCGCGGCCGAGCGCGTCCTCCGCGCCCTCCTTGTTGGGCAGGCCGGTGCTCTCGTCGACGCGGACCAGCGCGTCCTTGGCGCGGGCCCGCTCCGCTTCCACGGTCACGTCGGCGAGCTCGTCGAGGATGCCGGTTCCGGAGGGCAGCTCGATGAACCTCGCCCGCCACTGCAGGATTCGCCGCTGCGGGTGCTGGACCTCGAACTCCATCTCCTGGGGCAAGCCGTCGTGGGCTCCGACCACCGCGCTGACCACGCCGTCGTCCGCGCCCGCCGCGGTTCCCAGGTTGCGCAGCACCACCGCCCGCGTCTCGCCGATCCAGCGGGGAAGGGCCGCGCCGAGGAAGCGGCCCACCGCAGCGTTGGCGAAGCAGACGATCCCCGCCTGATCGCTGACCAGGAGCCCCACCGCCAGCATGTCGGCGACGGTCGCGGCGACGCCCCCGGGCGGGGCGGGCGCGGGCGTCGCGGCCGTCCGGGCAGCGGAGCGGCGCCGGAGCTGCAGATCGCCGGAGAGCCGCTGCGCCCAGAACGAGAGCGGCCGCATCAGGTCCCTCCCGAGCCTGCCCACCACCTGCGGCTGGAGGATGGCCACCGCGCCCACCGCCTTTCCCTCCACCATCAGCGGCGCGCCGAGGAGCGTGGCCGACGAGCGGTCCGGAAGCAGCGGGGTGCGCCGCAGGATCTCGTGCTGCATCACGTCGGCGACGAAGAGGGGCGCGCCGCCGATCGCCGATCGCACCGGCGTCCAGCGCTCGATCTCGCGCAGGGGCGATCGCTGCGGAACCGCGTCCTCGAGGTGGAGCGCGAAGCGCGACCGCTGCCCCGCCTCCACCCAGATCATCCCCACCGCCGCGCCGAAGGTCCGGGCGGTCGAGGTGGCGACGGCGCGCAGATCCTCGTCGCTGTCGAAGCGCAGGCCGGGAAGGAGCGCCAGCTCGCGCACCAGCGGGTGGGAGCCGACCACGGAAGGTGGCGGCGGCTCCGTCTCCGGGAGCAGCTCCCCGGGGGCGGCCGCGACGCCGGCCTCGGGCTCCGCCTCGCGGCTGACCGCGCGCTCCACCGCCTTCTCCAGGCTGCCCAGGGTATGGGAGGGCGGCAGCAGCGCGGCCACGCCGAGGCGGATCATCGCGCGCGCAGCCTTCTCGTGCGCGTTGCGGGTGCCGACGATGAGGATGGCCGGCGCGGTCTCCTCGCGCAGCGAGCCGCGGATCTCCTCGAGGAAGGAGAGCCCGTCTCCGTCGGGGAGAACCGCCTCGAGGAGGATGATGGCCAGGGCGCCCAGGTGGGAGAGGGCGAAGAGAGCCTCCTCTCCGCTCTGGACCACCGTGGGCACGAGGCCGCGGCGCTCCATCAGATCGCTGTATTGCGCCGCCCGTGCCGCATCGGGCTCGACGATGAGCGCGTGCGCCGCCGTTCCACGCGTTGGCATGGATCAGGCGGGTCCGGTTCCGGCGCCCGGATCCGTGCCGAGCAGCCGGTGGACGGTTTCGGAGAACGTGCTCCAGCGGATGGGCTTGATCAGGTAGGCCGTCGCCCCCACCTCCTCCGCCAGCGCGCGATCGGGCGGCTGCGAGCGGGCGGAGATGACCAGGACGGGCATGCGCTGCAGCCGCGGGGTGGCGCGGATGCGCTCGCACACGTCGTAGCCGCTGATCTCCGGCAGCATCAGATCGAGGCACACCAGATCCGGCAGCTGCGTCTCGAGCAGCGCCAGCGCCGCCTTGCCGCTCGCGGCCTCCAGCACCTCGAGCCCGAGCTTCTCCAGGTACTTGCGCAGCAGCTTGCGCGTGTCGGGCTCGTCCTCGACCACCAGCACCAGGCTGCGCCGTTCCGCCATCGTCTCCCTAGCTTGCGCCACGTCCGGTGATCACGACCGGAATGGTGCGGAAAATCAACTGGAAATCGCGCGCCAGCGACCAGTGGTCGATGTACTGCATGTCCAGCAGCATCCAGTCCTCGAAGGAGATCTGGTTGCGGCCCGAGACCTGCCAGATGCAGGTCAGGCCGGGGCGCACCGACAGCCGCCTGCGCTGCCAGGCCTCGTACTTGAGCAGCTCGTCCGGCACCGGCGGCCTCGGGCCGACCACGCTCATGTCGCCGCGCAGCACGTTGATGAGCTGGGGCAGCTCGTCGATGGAGTACTTGCGGATGAAGCGGCCGATCCGGGTCACGCGCGGGTCGCGGCGCATCTTGAAGACGGGGCCGGACTGCTCGTTCAAGGTGGCGAGCGAGGCCTTGAGGCTCTCCGCGTTCACCACCATGGAACGGAACTTGAGCATGTTGAAGGTGCGCCCGTGCAGGCCGACCCGCGTCTGCCGGAAGAAGACCGGTCCGCGCGAGGTCAGCTTGATCAGCGCCACCACCACCACGAACAGCGGCAACAAGAGCCAGAGCGCCACCGCCGAGGCGATGATGTCGAAGAGCCGCTTCATCGCCTGCTGCTGCACCATCGGCTTGTGGGTCTCGTAGTGCAGGTAGCCGTCCTGCACCGCGTTGGCCTCGACGGCATGCGCGCGGTCGAGGCGGAAGGCGTAGGCAGGCACCGCGAAGGGGATGCCGAACCTCTCGCAGACGCGGATCACCTCCTGCATCTCCTCGCCGTGGGTGCGGACCTTGCCGGCGACGTACACCTCGTCCACCGCCACGGTTCGCAGCACCTGCTCGAGCTGCGAGGCGCCGCCGAGGATCCGGCAGATGGCGCCGTCGGTTGCGTAGCTGCGCTCCAGCAGTGCGGTCTCCCGGCCGTTTTCGGTGGCGAGCTTGAGGTGTCCGATCACGTTGTGTCGCCTCCGCTGGCGCAGGTCGCTCGCGGTGAGGCGGCCGATGGGGCCGATGCCGACGATGAGCACGTCGTCCAGCGGCGGCTCCCCGCTGGCGAGCCGGCGGAAGAACCAGCGCGCCAGGGCAACCGAGCACCAGACGAGCACCAGAAGCTGCGGGATGTTGGGCGTCGGCGCGCGGCCGCCGACGAACAGCTCGACGATGGCGAGCACCGTCACCATGGCGGCGACGTGCACGCTGATCATGGCGGCGTCGTCGAGCGCGGCGCGGTCGTAGGCGAGCACGCTGTAGTGCCGCAGCGCGGCTGCGGTGATCACCCAGGCCGCCATCCCGGCGGTCGCGATCCAGAAGAGCCCCCGCATGTCCTCGAGGTCGGCGTCCGCGTTCGACGACGCGGCGGCAAACGTCAGGATGAAGACGAGCGCGACGTCGACGAAGAGGTTCACTTTCGACGTAAACCCCGGCGACAACCGTCCTGCCAGCATGCTGCCGGATGCTGAGGTCGTATCCGCCATAGCCGTTCAATGCCGCCGGCGCTGCAGCCCGGGCGGCCCCCCCGAACGCCCCTTGTAGGTAGCTATGCGGACTCGCGTCAAGGGCTCCATCGCGGTGCGTCGTGAAGCCTGCGCAATCATTGATTTTTCGACGTTTGCCGGTACAGGCGGGCTGGAACGATTTTTCCGTCCTGGCCGAAAATACCGCAAGGGCCGTTGCGGCGTCTCGCCCGTCCGGGCCATGCTTCGGGGCGTGGGCGGCCCTCTCGTCTCCATCGTCATCGACAACTACAACTACGCCCGGTTCCTCCCTCACTGCATCGAGACGGCGCTCTCCCAGACCTGGCCGCACACGGAGGTGCTGGTCGTCGACGACGCTTCCACGGACGGGTCGCAGGAGGTCATCGCCCGCTATCCCGCGGCCATCCCGGTCCTCAGGCCCGTGAACGGCGGGCAGGCCGCCGCGCTCAATGCCGGTTTTCTCCGCAGCCGCGGGAGCATCGTCGTCTTCCTCGATTCCGACGATTCCCTCGAGCCGCACGCGGTGGAGAGGATCGTGCGCGGATGGCGGCCCGGAGTGGCGAAGATCCAGTACCGGCTGACCATCACCGGCGCCGGCGCCGACGGCCTCGATCTCTTCCCGCACCGGGACATTCCCTTCGACAGCGGCGACGTGGTTCCGCTCCTGCTCCGCAGCGGGCGCTATTCGACCGCGGTGACCAGCGGCAACGCCTTCGCCCGCGAGGTGCTGGCGCGGATCCTCCCCATTCCCGAGGCGGAATTCCGCATCTCGGCGGACGGCTACCTGGTCACGCTCGCGCCCTTGTTCGGCGCGGTCCTCTCCCTCGACGAGCCGCTCGGCACGTACAGGATGCACGACCAGAACGCCTGGGCCACCCGCGCCACCGCCGACGGCGAGCGCTTCCGGCGCGCCATCGATCTCGACGCCGCGCGCTATCGCGCGCTGGCGCGCAAGGCCGCGGAGCTCGGGCTGCCCAGGCCGGTGGAGCCCGGCATGAACGACTGGCTGCACCTGGAAAAACGCATGTGCTCCCTCTGCATCGAGCCCGCGCGCCACCCGGTGTCCGGCGACAAAAGGTCGCGCCTCGGCTGGCGCGGCGTTCGCGCGAGCGTGGGCGACAGGCGCCTCTCGCGGAAGCGGCGCGCCATGCTGGTGGCGTGGTTCCTCTGCGCCGGGCTTCTTCCGCGGCGGGTGTCGAAGGCGGCGGTGGTCTGGCGGATGGCGCCGGCCTCGCGGCCCTGGCTCGTCACCCGCATTCTCAGGCTGGTGCGCGGCCCGCAGCGGCACGCTCCCACCATCGCCTGAGGCGGGCGCGCCACGGCGCGAATTCGCGCGGGGACGGCCCCGGTCCCGTGTTAGAAAACAGACGGGATGGGGGAAACGAACGCACCGGCCTTCGAGACGCCGCAAGCGGCGCCGCGCGCTTCGATGGCGCGCAATGCATTCCACCTGGTGCTGGGACAGGTCGCGACCACCGGCCTCGCCATCGTCTTCAGCGCCGCGCTGGGAAGGACGCTGGGGCCGGGCGACTTCGGCCTCTACTTCCTGATCAGCTCGTTCGCCACCTTCGCGTACGTGGTGGTCGACTGGGGGCAGCAGTTCTACGTGATCCGCGAGGTGGCGCGCACTCCGCGCAGGGGCGGCGACCTGCTCGGCAGCGCGCTCGTGCTGCGGACCCTGGGAGGCGTCCTCGCCGCCATTCCCGCGGGGCTGGTGAGCTGGCTGCTCGGCTACGACGCGCGGACCTGCTGGTTCACCGTCGCGTTCATGCTGGTCATGCTCCCGTTCTTCCTCAGCCAGGCCTGCTCGTTCGTCTTCCGCGGCCGCGACCGCATGGAGCTGGACGCCATCACCTCGGTGGTGAACCGGGCCACCGGCCTCGCTCTCGCGCTCGGCGCGCTGGCCCTGGGCACCGGCCTCGGCGGAGTGGTGGTGGCCCAGGGTCTGGCCGGCTGCGCGGCGCTGTGGGTTGCCGCGCGGCTCTACCGGCGGGTGGCGGTGGGGCCCGTCCGCTTCACCCGCGAGACCGCGCGCGAGGTGCTGGCGGGCGGCACCGGCATCGTGAGCATGATGATCGCGGTCCAGATCCAGCCCTACCTCGACGCCATCATCATCTCGAAGATGGTTCCCGCCGAAGTGATGGGCTGGTTCGGCGCCGCCAAGAGCATCATGGGCACGCTGATCGCGCCCGCCCTCATCATCGCGGCGGCGGCGTACCCCAGGCTCTCGCGCAGCTCGTCTTCCATCTCCGTCTTCAAGAGCGAGTTCCAGGCGTCGCTGCGGCCCATCCTGCTCCTCGGAGCGCTGGGCGGGCTCGGCACCTTCCTCTTCGCCGACGGCGCCATCGCGCTGGTCTACGGGCATCGCAATTTCGCCGCCGCGGGCATCGTGCTCAAGGTCTTCGGCCCGGGCCTCTTCCTCCTCTTCATCGACGTGCTCTTCGGCAACGCGCTCACCGCCATGGGCCGCGCCGGCGCGTTCTCGGTGGTGAAGGTGGCGAGCATCGTGGTCAGCACCGGGCTCGATCTCATCCTCATCCCCTTCTTCCAGCACCGGCAGGGCAACGGCGGCATCGGCGCGGTGGCCGCCTTCATCCTCAGCGAGTTCGTGGTCTTCGGCGGCGCGGTCTTCCTGATGCCGCGCGGAAGCCTGGGCACCGGCATCCTCGTGGATACGGGCAGGGCGATCGTCTCGGTCGGCGCCACCGCGCTGCTCTTCGAGGCCCTGCCTCCGCTTCCGCTCTTCGCCGGCATCCCCGTCTGCGTCGCCTGCTTCAGCCTCTGCGCGCTGGCGGTGGGCCTCCTGCGGCGCCGCGATCTGGAACAGCTCGCGTCGCTCCTGCGCAAGCGCCGCCCGGACGTCGCGGCGCCTGCCTCCGCCCTCGCCGACGGGGCGGAAACCTCTTCCGCCACGTAGATCCCGGGGTGCGCAGGCGATGACCGAGTCCGCAGACGTCGCGATCATCGGCGCCGGGGTCATCGGCCTCGGCGTCGCGCGCGCGCTGGCCGAGGCGGGGCGCGAGGTGATCGTCCTCGAGGCCGAGCACCAGGTGGGCATGCACACCAGCTCGCGCAACTCCGAGGTGATCCACGCGGGCATCTACTATCCGAAGGGCTCGCTCAAGGCGCGCTTCTGCGTCGAAGGGCGAAAGGCGCTCTATGCCTACTGCGCCGAGCGCGGCATCCCGCACGCGCGGATCGGCAAGTTGATCGTCGCCACCTCGGAGGAGGAGATCGCGACCCTCGGCAAGCTCAAGGCGGCGGCGGAAGCGAACGGCGTCATGGACCTGGTCACCCTCAGCCAGGCCGAGGTCCAGGAGATGGAGCCCGACGTCTCCTGCGTGCGCGGGATCTTCTCACCCTCCACCGGGCTGATCGACAGCCACGCGCTGATGGCCGCGCTCCGGCGCGATGCGGAGGCCAGAGGCGCCCAGGTGGCGCTCGGCACGCCGGTGCGCTCGGGCCGCGTCTGCGACGGCGGCATCGAGCTGGACGCGGGCGGCGAGGACGCGGTGGCGGTGCGCTTCCAGCTGGTGGTGAATTGCGCCGGCCCCTGGGCGCCAGAGGTCGCCCGTCGCATCGAGGGCGTGCCGGCGGCGGCCATTCCGCCGCAGTATTTCGCCAAGGGCCACTACTTCGTCATGCCCGGCAGGCACCGCTTCCGCCATCTGGTCTATCCGGTGCCGGTGCCGGGCGGGCTGGGCACGCACCTCACCCTCGACCTCGGAGGGCAGGCGCGCTTCGGCCCGGACGTGCAGTGGTGCGAGGGCGTCGATTACGCCTTCGACGAGTCGCGCGCCGCCAGCTTCTATGCCTCCATCCGGCGCTACTACCCGACGCTCCCCGACGGGGCTCTGGTCCCCGGCTTCACCGGAGTCCGCCCGAAGATCGCTCCGCAAACCAGCGCGGCGCCCGATTTCCGCATCGACGGGCCGGAGCAGCACGGGGTACCCGGGCTGGTGAACCTGTTCGGCATCGAGTCGCCGGGGCTCACCTCCGTGCTCGCCATCGCCGAACACGTGCGGCGCGTGGCCGGCTGCTGAGGCGTGACCGGCCTGGACGCCGGTCCCGGTCACTTTGGCGCATACCAGCCTGGTCGCGGTGCGCCGGGCGGCAAAGGGGAGGTGTCGCGGTCGCCCGCGCCGCCTCATGTCAGATGCCCGCGCGATACTGCCGGGGATGACGACGATGACGCTGGCGGCGGCGCTGCAACCCTCGGCCTCGCTCCGCGAGTCGGCGTCGAGGTCCGTCACCGGGTCGCCGCAGCAGTTCAACCGGTTGAACCGACTCGCCGCAGTTCAACCGGTTGAACCGACTCGCAGCAACCGCCTTCACCAGCAGTTAAAACGGTTGAACCGACTCGCAGCAACCGCCAGTTCAACCGGTTGAACTGGCTGGCGCCGAAAGCGCGCCAGCGGCGGCGGATGCGCGCAGGATCGATGCGCCTTCGCCCGGGAACTTGTGGGCGGCCGCCGACTCGGCCGAGCCGCTGATCGCCGAGCCGTCATGGCACCACCGTACTTCGACCCTCATGCCAACGTGGAAGCGATGTGCCCCTGACTGACCGGCAGGGACCTACCCGCCCTGCGAAGCCATCGCGGCCAGGGCGCGCAGCCGCTCCTCGCGGGCCAGCATCCCTTCGGTGGGGCGCAACCCGAGCACCTCGAAGACCGTGCGCAGCCGGTGGATCCAGTCGTGGCGAAGGGCAGCCTGGCGGACGTTCTCGCGCGTGATGCGCTGCATGCGCGCCGTGTCGGCGTCCATGGCGCGCAGCCGCTCGGCGATGTCGGGACAGTCGAAGGGCATCTCGATGACCGCGTCCGGCCAGTCGAACTGCCGCTGGAATCCGGGCGAGCGCGGCGGCACGCCGATGAGCGCGGCGCCCGCGGCGACGCCCTCGTAGAAGCGGGCGGAGATCTCCTCGCGGCCCTCGGTCACCTCGGGCTCGTTCACCCGCGCCCGGTTGGCCACGTAGTAGCGGCTTCGCTTGAGCAGATTCGCGAGCAGGAGCCGGTGCTCGCTGGCGTTGCCCACGCTGAAGGTCATCTGCTTGCCGCGCTCGCCGCTCGGGCGCACCGTGTCGTAGTAGTAGAAGATGCGCCGCTCCTCCGCCATCCGCACCAGCGCGGCGTGGGTCACCGCCGACCGCCTTCCGATGTTGCAGACGTCGATGGCGCGCGCCGGAGGCTGCGGCCAGGGCGCGAAGCGCAGCACGTCGGTGGCGAGCGGCAGGTAGGTGCAGGGCCGGCCCACGATGCGCGCCACCTCCTGCGCGGGGTGGCTGATGCCGATGAAGATGTGGTCGAAGTCGGCGAGCAGCTCGAGGAGGTACTCGGGGATCTCCTGGACCCAGATCTCGCTCACGAAGCACGCCGCCACCCGGCAGCGCAGGCGCCAGTCGGGCACCGCGGCCAGCGCGAACAGCTCGAAGGGATGGTTGAAGACGGGAAAGAAGAGCTCGTAGTCGCGCGTCAGCGGCGGGACGCCGAGCGGCGGGGTCACCGCGCGGGCCATGCGGCGCGAGCGGGTGGCCAGCCGCCCCAGCTTGTAGAAGCGCCGCACCCTCTCGATGGCGGCGAAGTCCTCCGGCTCCACCCGATCGGCGCCGGTGGCCGCGGTCACCACGTCCTCGAACTCGTACGGAGTGCAGAAGGCGACGAGGTCGTGCACCCTGCGCATCGAGAGCTGCAGGACGTCGCCGCCGCCGCGCTCGACCTGCGCGATGCCGCCCGCGCCGGACGGCCCCGAAAAGAGCATCGATTTCAATTGCTTCAGCCTCCGCCCCTGAGGCTACGTCAACGCGCCTTTCCTTGCCCCGCTCCGACGAATAGCACGGGTTGGGCGTTCAGTCATCGTGGGGCGGCGAGGCGAAGAGCTCGGCGTACTGCTCGTCGAGCGCGCGGCGGGACTCGTCCAGCTTTCCCGCGATCGAGGGCGCGAAGCTTTCGCTGTTCGTCTCCAGATCCTCGAACTGGCGGATCAGCTGCTCCGCGTCGGATCGGTCGATGTCGTGCGCGTATTGCGGCAGCCCGACCGCGTCCATCAGGCAAACGCACTTCTGGTGGTACGAGAGCGCGAGCACGGGCTTCTTCAGCATCAGCGCGAGCAGCGTGGTGTGGAAGCGCATCGCCACCACCAGATCGGTCCGGCCGAGCTCCTGCACGAGGTCGTCGACCGAAGCGATGCGCGCCGTGACGACGCGCCCCGAGGCCACGGGCGCCCCGGATTCGGAGAGGCCGCGGAGCACGTCGTGCTTCGAGCGCGTGTCGTACGAGATGTCGCCGATGAGCAGGCGCACGTCGTATCCGCGCTCCAGCAGCCAGCGGACGAACCGCGTCATCTTGGCGACGTAGGCGCGGTAGGCGTCCTCTCCGACGCGCGGGCTCACGTGCGTGCCGTAGTAGTCCATCAGGCCCACGCCCACCACGCGCCGGCCAGCGCTCCTCGCACCGGCCCGGACCTCCGGGGGAAGGCTGAAGGCCAGGTCGGGATAGACGCGGTCCCGGCTCGCGTCGAAGCCCAGGCTCTCGAGGTACGACCGCGACCACCCGTCGCGGAAGGAACGGTAGTCGGCCAGGGAGAGCGCCCATCTGACGATCCGCCGGCTCGCGGCGCTGGCGATGGGTCCCATGCCGACGCTCGCGAACGTCACCCGCGCCCCGCGGAGCTTCGCCACCGCCGACCACTTGAGGATCTCCCAGTGGAGGTCGAAGGGGCCGATGCCGACGTCGCTGAGCATTCCGGTGCCCGTCATCACCAGCATGCGGACGTCCTTCAGCGAACGGAAGGCGCGCACCACCTCGGCGAGCTCCCGCGGCAGCCGGACGAAGAGGCGCCGCAGCATGCGCAAGATCCGCCCCGGGGACCTTCCCTCCGTGGCCGCGCGGAAGCCCCTCGTGTAGCGGTAGGACATCGCAATCGCGCTCACGCCGTGGCGCGCAGCCACGTCCTCCGGGTCGGTGCAGATGCAGAGCAGCTCGGCGTCGGGCAAGCGCCTTCGCGCGTGGGCGAGGATGGCCTTGAGCGTGTATTCGTTGCCCAGGTTCTGCGCGCCGAAGTTCCCGAAGAAGGCAACGCGCCGGGGCGGCGCCTTCGCGGCGCGGATGGTCGCTCTCTCCAGCGGGATCACTCCCGCCGCCGGCGAAACGATCTGCGCGGCACGCGCCGCTGCCTGTCCCGCAAGACGCATGGTCCTTGTCTTCCCCAGCTAGAAGGTTACAGCACTTGCCGGGGTAGGCGCCCTCCGCCGTTGGTCGACGGAGGTCGGATATCCTGAAAACACCTACAGGGCCCGCGCGGCCGGGCTAGAACACGGCCTTGCGGCAGTAGAAGGCCTCTGCCAGTCCTTCGGGCGCCACGCACTCCATGCCGCGGATCCGGGCGATGGCGCGGAAGAGGTCGGCGGTGAACCAGGGCTTGCCGGCTTGCGTCGGAAAGTGCTTCAGGACGAGCGCGATCTTCTCTTCCAGCGTCCGCGCGGGCAGCGGGGAGAAGAAGTTGGGGACCCCGAGATCGCCGTCGTACTTGGGGATCTCGTACTCGAGGATCATGTGGTTGCGCCAGGTGTTCCAGGTGAGCTCGCAGACGAGCCGGTGGTCCTGGTGCAGGTCGTTGCGATAGTGCGTGAAGATCAGGTCGGGCGAGAAGGCGCGCTTGTGCGCCTCGAACTCGTCCTTCACCGCCGCGCCGGCGTGGGGCAGGTAGCCGTCGCGGAATTGGTGGATGATCACCTCGGACTTCGCCGCCCCGGAGAGGAAGGCTGCGGCGGAAGCGCGCGCCTCCTCCGCCCGCGCCGGAGTGGAAGCGAATGCCACCCAGCGCACCTCGAGCTGCGGCCGCTCGGCGATCATCCGCAGCAGGGTGCCTCCGCAGCCGATCTCGATGTCGTCGCAGTGCGCCCCGAGCGCGAGCACGCGCCGCGGCGCGCTTCCGCCGAGGAGCGACACCCGCTCCATGCTCAGCGGGCCGCCGCCGCGCCGCCGTTCTTCCAGACTTCCCACGGCACGTGGCCGCGCGCGTAGAGGTCTTCGAGCATCTGCTTGTCCTTGAAGGTGTCCATGCAGGCCCAGAAGCCGTCGTACGAATAGGAGAGGAGCTTGCCCGCCGCCGCCAGGCGCTGGAAGGGCTCCTGCACCAGCTCCTCGCCGGGCCGCATCCACTCGAAGATCTCCGGCCGCAGCACGAAGTAGCCGCCGTTGATGCGCATGCCGCAGTCCTTCACGTGGCGGATGCTCTTGACCCGTCCGTCGTCTTCGACCGAGACGAGGTGATAGCTCGCGTAGGGGGCCACGCCGGCGAAGCAGGCCACCGCCTCGGGCCGCGCGGTCATGAAGTCGATCGTCTTCGGCAGCGGCAGGTCGGAGACGCCGTCGCTGTAGTTGGCGAGGAACATCTCGTCGCCGCTCAGGTACGGCTGCACCGCCTTGAGGCGCATGCCGATGTTCGAGCTGAGCCCGGTGTCGACGAAGGTGATCTTCCAGTCGTCGATGTCGCTGGCGAGCAGGTTCACCTTCTTGCCGCCTTCGCTGAAGACGAAGTCGTTGGACACCGTCTCGTCGTACTCCATGAAGTACCGCTTGATGGAGTCGCCCTTGTAGCCGAGGCAGAGGATGAACTCCTTGTGGCCGAAGTGCGCGTAGTAGCGCATCACGTGCCAGAGGATCGGGCGGTAGCCCACCGGCACCATCGGCTTGGGCACCGACTCCGAGTACTCCCGCAGCCGCATTCCCAGTCCACCGCAGAAGATCACGACCTTCATTCGATCACCCCCCGTCTCGTCTTCCGGTCCGTGAATCCCGACGCCTCAGATGCGCAGCTCTCCCGCCTTCGGCGCCGTGCCGCGACCGGCGCCGCGCTGCAGATGTTCCTCGAGCCAGGTCTCGTTGCGGAAATGGCGGTACTGCTCGGCGCGCAGCCGGTCGGCGATGCGGCCTTCGGGCAGCTCGACGTCGGCGTAGGTCAGCACCTGGTCCTTGCCGATGTCGCGCTTGAGCTTGCAGCCCTCCACCAGCCCCTCGGGGAGGTAGCGGTTGGCGCACATCTCCTCGGCGTTGCAGGCCTCGCCGTAGGTCATGTACATGCCGTACTCGTCGAGCACCTCGCCCGCCTTGAGGTCGCGCTTGGCCACCGCGCAGACTTCGACCACCGGCCCGCCCAGCGGCGGCGCCAGCTCGTCGCCGAAGAGCACCACCCGCGCGATCGAGAACGGCGTCTCGAAGTGCACCAGGTGGTAGGGAATCCAGAACGGGTAGAGCGGCCCGTCGCCCATCTTGTAGAGCTGCAGGTAGTGGCGCTGCTTGGGGTCGTCGTGCTCGGCGAGGACGAACACCTTGATCAGCGGAGGACCCACCGTGTAGTCGATCAGGCCGCCCATCTCGCGGATGCGATCCAGGTCGCCGTCGTAGAGCTTGTGGATGTCCATGATCGAGCCGTCGTACTTCACCCCTCGCGACATCCCGCGCTGCTTCACCTTGAAGCCGGTGGCGTTGGCCACGATGGTCTGCTCGAAGCTGATCTTCGAGCCGTCGGCGAAGGAGGTGACCATGGCCGCGTTCTGGCCCCAGCGCTCCGCCCAGCCTTTCTGGGTGGTGGGGTTGCGATAGGGATCCTGCAGGCCCTTCACGTTGCCGATCACGCGCGGGGTGAGGCCGAGGCCCTTCACCCAGCGCACCAGGTTCATCTCCACGCCCGGCTCGTCGCCGTCGCAGGCGGAGAGGATCTGCCCGTGCTTCTTGCCGTAGACGCGGAGGATGGGGCCGATGGTGGCGTCCACCTCGGCGTTCATCAGCACCACCGGCTTCTGGTGCTCGAAGGCCTCGAGGATGATCCGGGCGCCGAACTCCACCGAGCCGGTCACGTCGACGATCACGTCGATCTCCGGAGAGCGGCAGATGGTGTAGGGATCCTCGGCCACCGCGGGCAGCCCGCGGCGCAGCCTCTCGTCGAGCGCGGCCTGGCTGGAGACGAGCTTCACGTCCTCGCAGCCGGCGTACTTGTAGACGCCGAGCGCGCGCTCGGGCTTGCGGTTGTAGATGGCCGACATCCGCATGCCGGGCACGCTGTGGACGATCTGGTTGGTCAGCCCCTGGCCCATGAAGCCCGCGCCGATCAATCCGACGCGAATGGGCTTTCCCTGCTCTTCGCGGGCCGAAAGCGCCCTGTCCACGATGATCATTGCGGCCCCCTACAGCGTCATTCTGCGTTTCACTTCGGCCTCGACCTCGTCGAGGTGCTTCCAGGCGGCATCTTTTGGCGAGATCACGCTGACCGGGAGCGGCCACTGCAGCTTCAGCCGCGGATCGAACGGCGAGAGGCCACCCTCGGTGGCGGGCGCGTAGAACTCGCCCACCTGGTAGCTGGTCTCGGTGGAGTCCTCGAGCGCCTGGTATCCGTGCGCGAAGCGCTCGGGAACGTAGATGGCGCGGTGGTTGTCGGCGGTCAGCTCCACGCCCACCGACTGCAGATAGGTGGGGCTCTCCGGCCGCAGGTCCACGATGATGTCGAGGATGGCGCCGCGGGTGGCGCGGACGAGCTTCGTCTCCGGGTGCGGAGGGTACTGGAAGTGCATTCCGCGCAGCGTTCCCTTGCGCGCGTTGAAGGCGAGGTTCGCCTGCGCGATGACCGGCTTGAGCCCGTGCTCCTGGAACTCGCGCTGGCAGAAGCTGCGGGCGAAGAACCCGCGGTCGTCGCTGCGCTTCTCCAGGTCGAGGATGAAAGCGCCCTTCAGCCTGGTCTCGGTGAAGATCATGGGTTGCCCCTTTCCACGCCGCTGCTCGCCTCTCAGGCGGCGACCGGCTCGGACAGCCAGCGCAGGTCCGCTCCCAGGTTGCCGCTGCTCATCAGCCGCTTGATCTGGTCGATGCGGCGGTAGCGCGGCCCCTCGAAGTCCTCGAGCCGCAGACCGATGGCCTTGTACGTCTCGTAGAGCTGCCTTGCGCCCTTGCGCGCGTCCCACTGCGGCTGGAAGGCCGGGAGGACCCGCGCGATCTTGGAGAAGTCGGCGCGGTAGTTGCGCTTGTCGGGGCCGGCGCCTTCGGCGAAGGCGATCTCGCAGCCGGGCACCGTCTCCTTCACGATCTCCGCGATCTCGCGGATGCGGTAGTTCTGGTCGTTGCGGCCCACGTTGAAGGCCTGCGCGTGCACCGCCTCGCGCGGCGCGGTGAGCACCGCGAGGAAGGCGCGGCTGATGTCCTCGATGTGGACGATGGGCCGCCACGGGGTGCCGTCGCTCTTGAGCAGCACCTTGCCGGAGGTGAACGCCCAGGCGACCAGGTTGTTGAGCACGATGTCGAAGCGCAGCCTGGGCGAGGCGCCGTAGGCGGTGGCGCAGCGCAGGAAGGTGGGCGAGAACGAGTCGTCCGCGATGGCCGTCACGTCGCGCTCGACGCGGACCTTGGACTCGCCATAGGGCGTCACCGGATTGAGCTGCGACTCCTCGTTGACCGGCTCGTCGCCCGCCGCGCCGTAGTTGCTGCACGAGGAGGCGAAGGCGAAGCGGGGGACGCCCGCCTCCTTCGCCAGCGCCGCCAGCCGGACCGAGGCGAGGTGGTTGATGTCGTAGGTCAGGTTCGGGTTGAGGTCACCCAGCGGGTCGTTGGAGAGGGCGGCGAGGTGGATGACCGCGTCGAAGCCGCGCACGTCGGAGACGCGCAGCTCGCGGACGTCCTTCTCGATGGTGTGGATGGATTCGCGCCAGGTACCAAAACTGCAGCGGCGGTAGAGGTCGGTGTCGATGCCCACCACCTCGTGGCCGGCCTTGAGCAGGAACGGCGCCATCACGGTGCCGATGTACCCGCGGCTTCCAGTCAGCAGAATCTTCATGTCTTCCCCCACGAGGGCAGCCGGAGGCCGCTCCTCTTCGCCGCCGCAGCGGGCCGGCAGCTCAGTTCACTGTAACACACGACGACCACTCCAAACCCGCGGTTCCATCGCTCAATTCGCCGCGGCCGACGCCTGTGGCTGCACGCGCTCCAGCCACGCCTCGCGCCAGTACGGGTACACCTCCCGCGGGCACAGCCAGCGGCAGATGCTGCGATCTCCCGAGCAGACCACTCCGTCCAGGGTGATCGCCTCGTTCTTGAGCACGGTCATCTTCCCGCTGCGCTCGTCGATGAAGCGGCCGATGCGCTGGCGCACGCGATAGGTCCCGCCGCAGTACGGCACCATCTCCCGATCGAACCAGAGCCCGCGGTCGCGGCCGTCCGGCGTGAGCATGGTGGCGATCTCTTCCTTCGACTTGACCCGCACCCACTCGCCGACTTTCAGGTTCAGCGGCGGCGGGCGCGGCTGGTCCTTGCTGGCCGTGCCCGGCACGTGGATCTCCGGGACCAGGCCGAGCTTGCGCGCCGGCTCCCAGGTCGCCGCGCGCGCGGTCACGCGGAGGAAATGCCCGAAGGACACGTTGCCGCTGGTGTACTCGTGGACGTAGGGGCGCGGATCCCAGACGCTGAGCAGCTCGCTGCAGTCGGGGATGGCGGTGTTCTGGCAGCGGAAGCGGGTCCACTCCTTGCCGTTCTCCGCCACCGTCGAGCGGGTGGGAGGCGACACGCGCGCGAGCAGGGCGGCGGCGTCTTCGGGCGGAAACGGGCGCGGCGGCGGCGAATCGGGAGAGACCTTGCGCAGCCAGGCTTCCTTCCAGAAGATGCGGCATTCCGCCTGGCACCGGTCGTGGCCGGAGCCGTCGCAGCGGACGTCGCCGAGCAGCACCGTGTCGGGCACCCTGCGGCTTCCCGAATAATTCACCGTGTCGCAGACCTTGTCGGCGCGGCGATCGACGGTGACCCGCTTTCCGCACCAGGCGATCATCTCCGGCATGAAGGGCAGCCCTTCCAGGGTGCCCCGGTCGTCGAGGGTGGCAAGGATCTCGGCGGGACTCTTGACCTCGGCCGTGTCGCCGCGCCGGAACTCTTCGTGTTCCATCTCCCCCTCGTACGATGAACGTCGTACTGAATACCACGAAAGCCGTGTTGCCCGATGGACTTTTCTGCGCGCAATTCCTGCGCGCTGCGACGTCCGCGCAGGGTGGTCAGGTCAGCGGCGCCTCATCCTGCCAGGTGGCGGCGGATGCGCTCGACGATGCGGCCGGCGGCGCGGCCATCTCCGTAGGGGTTCTTCGCCGTGGCCATGGCCTGGTACGCGGCGGCGTCGGTCAACAGGCGCGTGGCGTGCTCGACGATGGCGCCCGCGTGCGGGCCGGTCAGCCGCGCGGTGCCCGCCTCCACGCCCTCGGGGCGCTCGGTGGTGTCGCGCATCACCAGCACGGGCTTTCCCAGCGACGGCGCCTCCTCCTGCACGCCGCCGGAGTCGGTCAGCACCAGGCGGCACTTCGACATCAGGCGGACGAAGTTCCGGTATCCCTGCGGGGCGATGAGCCGCACGTTGCGCAGGTTCCCGAGGAGCCTCGTCACGTGCACCTGCACGTTGGGGTTCAGGTGGACGGGATAGATGAAGCGGTGGTCGGAGAAGCGGCGCGAGAGCGCGGCGATGGCCTGGCAGATCTCCTCGAAGCCCTGGCCGAAGTTCTCGCGGCGATGGCCGGTGATGAGCACGAAGGGCACGCGCAGCCAGTCGGCTCCCACCAGCGACTCGATCTCCGCGTCGATGGCGGCGCGCAGGCGCGCGTCGGACTCCTGCGCGGCCACCGCCGTGAGCAGCGCGTCGATGACGGTGTTGCCGGTCACCGCGATGGTGTCGTCGGGAACGCCTTCCCGCAACAGCGCCAGACGCGCCGATTCGGTGGGCGCGAAATGGAGCGAGACGAGCGGGGTGGCGAGCCGGCGGTTCACCTCCTCCGGAAACGGCGACCAGATGTTGCCGGTGCGCAGCCCCGCCTCCACGTGACCGATGGGGATGCGCCGGTAGAAGCAGGCCAGCGCCGCCACCAGCACGGTGGTGGTGTCTCCCTGCACCAGCGCCATGTCCGGGTGCGCGCTCTCCAGCCAGCGGTCGATGCCCTCCATCAGGCGCGCGGTGAGGCCGGCGAGCGTCTGGTTGGCGCGCATGACGTCCAGGTTCGCTTCCACGCCGAACCCGAACTGCTCCGCCACCTGGCTGAACATCTCCTTGTGCTGGCCGGTGGCGACCACCGTGCACTCGAAATCCGGGGAAGCGCGCAGCGCGGCGACCACCGGCGCCAGCTTGATGGCCTCGGGTCGCGTTCCCATGAACACGAGCAGGTTCTTGCGCCCGCTCACGCGCATGCCTCGCCGGCGCTCACGGCGCGCTCCCCACCGCTGCGCGCCCGCCCAGGCGCCGCGCGACGATCTCGCGCCCGGCCAGCCAGGCGAACTCGCTGTTGGTGGTGAGGTAGCGCTTCCACATCTTCCGGGGCTCCATGAGCAGCCGCCACGACCACTCCATCCCCGCCGACTGCAGCCAGAGCGGCGCCCGTTTGACGTTCCCGGAGATCACGTCGAAGCTGCCGCCCACCCCCATGATCACGGGCACGTCGAGCCGCGTCCGGTTGCGCTCGCACCAGGTCTCCTTGAAGGGGCTCGGCATCCCCACGAAGAGAAAGTGGGGCGCCCGGGAGCGGATCTCGTCGGCGATGGCGCCGTGCTCCGCCGCGGAAAAGTACCCGTCGCGATACCCCGCAATCTGCAGTCCCGGGTAGTCGCGCGCGCAGACCGCCGCGAGGTCTTCCACCACCTGCTTGCGGGCGCCGAGGAAGTACGCGCGCAGCCCGCGGGCCGCTCCGGCCGCGAGGAGCTGCGTCATCAGATCCACGCCGGTGACGCGCTCGGGAAACGCCGCGCCCGCGAGCCGCGAGGTCCAGACCACCGACATCCCGTCGGGCACGATCAGGTCGCCCGAAAGGCAGGCGTTCCGCAGCTCCGGATCGCGCCGCATCATGCAGAGGATGGCGGAGTTCGCGGTGATCACCGTGTGGGGCGCCCGCGGGCCCTCGCACCACGACAGGCAGCGGGCGACGGCGTCGCCCATCGTGACCCGGTCGAAGGGGAGGCCCAGGAGCTCAGCGCGAGGAGTCGAGTGCACTGGCGAAGCCTCCCGGGACTTCCTTGCCGTGACTGTGCTGCCAGACCGGTTCCTGCTCGCGATTGACCCGCGCGGTCGCCGCCGACTTGCCCATCACCAGGCAGAGGTGCTGGTAGCGGCGGAGGAACTTGCGGAAGCCCGGCTCGTCGTAGCGCGGCGCGCGCTTGAGCGCGCTGGAGAGGTAGCCCCAGAGCATGGCGGCGCTGCCGGAAACCCTGGGGTGCATGGGCAGGCGGTAGAGGGCGACCGCGAGGTAGTAGAGCGGAGAGGTTCCCATGAAGTACTGGCCGAAGCCGGCCCGGACGCGGCCGGACCAGATGCCTTTTCCCTGGCTCGCGCCCATGGGCCGCAGGTGCAGGAAGCGCAGGTCGGGCTCGTCCACGCTCTCGGCGATCCACCCGAGCATGCGGGCGCGGTGGCAGTCGATGCCGTCCCACATCACCTGCCGCACGAAGCCGCCGATCTCGCGGAAGCAGGCGACGCGGTAGAACTTGGTCATCCCCACCGACATCTCGTCGCCGCAGACTTCGGGCAGGCGCTCTCCGGTGCGCGGATGCGTGAACCACGGCTTGCCCGAGCTGGTGCCGAGGCGCGGATTGCGCTCCATCCGCTCCATCAGCGCCTCGAAGTAGCGGGGCGGCAGATCGAGATCCATGTCCAGCTTGCAGAGGTAGTCGAACTGGTCGAGGTCCACCGTCTCGAGGCCCTGGTAGAACGCCTCGATGACGCCGGGGCCCACCGCGCGCCGCCCGCGATCGGTGCGGCGGACGACCTGGAGCCAGGGCAGCTTGCGCGCGTACTCCTCGAGGATCTTCGGCGTCTCGTCGGTGGAGCCGTCGTCCACCACCACCCAGCGCGAGGGCAGCACCGTCTGGCCCGCCACGCTGTCCAGCGTCCGGCGCAGATAGGCGGCCTCATCGCGGCACGGCGAGATCAGGACATAGCGTCGTCGAGAAGTCATCTGGCGCATCTGCCGCGCGGCGATCCGCGGCGGCGAACTCGTCCGCTCCCCCCTGTGCGTATACAGCATGTGCCGGCTGGACGAGTCAACGCGACATCGGCGCGCGCACATGTAGGAGCGGTCACATGGAGACGCCGTTCTGCTGGCACCAGCGCATGAGGACGTACAGCGACCAGACGCGCGACCAATACATGCCCGGCGCGCCGTCGAGGAACGAGCGCCACAGGCGGCCCACCGCGGCAGGAGAGAGGCCGGCGCTCTTGACCAGGCGCTCGTCGCGGAAGCTCTCGTCCATGGTCTTTCGCAGCCCCTGCCGGATCCAGCGGTCGAAGGGCAGGACGAAGCCGCTCTTCGGCCGCTCGAAGAGCGCGGGGTCCAGCCCGCGCAGGCCCATGCGCCGCAGCGCGGCCTTGCGGCCGATGGGGCTGTAGCGCCGGCGCGGGTCGAGCCGGTCCACCGCCTCGAAGAGCGCCTGGTCGACGAGCGGAACGCGCTGCTCGAGCGAGACGGCCATGCTGGCGGCGTCGTTGTCGCGCAGGAGCCGCTCGCCGAGAAAGAGCCGCTGCTCCAGCACGCTGATGGCGGAGAGCGCCGGGCGGCGGCCCGTCTCGCCGAGCAGGCGGTCGCGCATCGCCCCGGGCAGCCCGTCGCGCAGGGGCGGCGCGCGGGGGTCGAGCAGGTCGCGCTGGAAGTCGGGCAGGAAGAGCGCGTAGGCGAGCTGGTAGAGCGCGATCAGGTCGTCGCCCCGCCGCACCATCTCCGGCAGCTTGGCCCAGCGGGTCTGCGGCGGCACCGCTGCGCCCGACCTGCGCAGGCCGGCCGTGCCCAGCTGGGAGAGCGCCGTCAGGAGGCCGCGGGGCACGAAGCGAAGGCGCCTCGACCACCGGTGCAGCACCGGCAGGTCGCGGAAGGAGGAGTAGCCCCCGAAGAGCTCGTCTCCGCCGGTGCCCGAGAGGGCCACGGTGAAGCCGGCGGAGCGGATGGAACGCGACATGTAGTACGCGTTGAGGCCGTCGAAGGTGGGCTGATCGAGGCTGTTGAGCGCGGCGTCGAGGTGGCCCACGAACTCCGGCTCGGTGAGCACCACCTCGGTGTGCTGCGTGCCGATGGCTGCGGCGATCCGCCGCGCCGCCGGGCCTTCGTTCAGCTCCCGCTCCTCGAAGGCGAGGGTGAAGGTGTGCACCGGCGCGCGCTGCGCCCGGGTGGCGAGATTCGCGATCGCGGAGGAGTCGATGCCTCCGGAGAGGAAGACGGCAAGCGGCACGTCGCTCGCGAGGTGGAGGCGGACGTCCTCCTCGAGCAGCGCGGCGAGCTGCTGCTCGTCGATCCGGTCCCGGGGCGGCGCGGGGGCCACGCTCCAGAAGGTGGCGGCGTGCGTCTGGCGGCCGCGGGCGTCGAACTCCACCGTGCTGCCGCCGGCGAGGAGCTCCACGCCGGCCACCGCGGTGCCGGGCGCCATGACGAAGCCGTTCCACACCATCGAGGCCACCGCCTGCGGATCCAGCCTGGGCGTGCCGAGCAGCCCGGAAGCGAGCAGCGCCCGCACTTCGGACGCGAAGGCGACCGACCAGCCCGCCGACGCGTCGCGGTTGCGGGCCACGTAGAGCGGCTTGATGCCCAGCGGGTCGCGGGCGAGGCGAAGCCTGTGCGCATCGGCGTCCCAGAAGGCCAGCGCGAACATCCCGCGCAGCCCGGCAAGGGCGGCAGCTCCGTTCAGGGCCAGGTCGCGCAGGACCACCGCGGTGTCGCCGGTGGACGCCAGATGATGCCCCGAGGCGGCGAGCCGGTCCCGCAGCCCGACGTAGTTGTAGACCTCGCCGTTGTAGGCGATGACGTCGCCGGTGAGCGCGTCGGCCATCGGCTGCGCGCCGAGCGGCGAGAGATCGAGGATGGAGAGGCGGCGGTGGGTGAGCAGGAAGCCGCGGCCGTCGGCGTCGGGTGGCGACTGCCAGGATCCTTCGGCGTCGGGTCCGCGATGGACCAGCGCCCGGTTCATCCGCTGCAGCGCAGCGGCGTTGGTCTGGTCGAGCCGTCCGATGATGCCCGCGATGCCGCACATCAGTTCCCCCCAAGCCGCGGCAACAAACCACACCGGTCGGGCGGGGTCACGCAAGATCAGATCGGCCGGAGCGCGGGCGATCCTGTGGTAGAAGAGCCCCCCAGCGGAACGCCGATGAGTGCAGAGCGCCTGAAGATCCTCTGCGTCTCGCAGATGCCGCCCAGCCCGCCGCGCTTCGGGGCGCAGGCGCGCATGCACGGTCTCTACACCAACCTCGCGCGGCACAACGAGCTGACCGCCGTCGCCCTGGTGGACGACAGCTTCGATCTCGAGGACTGCAGGCGGGCGATGCAGGCGTACTGCAGCGAGGTGGTGCTCCTGCGCAATCCGCGCGGCGCGGCGGGAATGGCCAAGCGCGTCCTGCAGCTTCGCTCGGTGGCCTCCACCCGGAGCTTCGAGCGGCACCTCTACTCGGTGGCCGCGCTGCAGCCGGCGCTCGACTCGCTCTTGCGCCGCGAGCGCTTCGACCTGGTGGACGTCGAGTTCCCCTACCTGGGCCACTGCAACGTCCGGCAGTCGCCGCCCGGCACGCGGCCGCCCCTGGTGGTGGTCGATTCCCACGAGATCGCCTACGACATGGTCCGCCAGTTCTCGCGCAGCGGAGGCGCGCTGCGGCGCCTCTACGCCGGGCTGGACTGGCGCAAGCTCCGGCGCGAGGAGCTGGCCGCGTACGGCGCCGCGGACGGCGTCTTGACTTGCAGCGCCGCCGACGCCGACCGCGTCCGCGCGGAGGTGCCTTCGGCGCGCACCGTGGTCATCCCCAACGCTGCCGACGTGGAGTTCTACAAGCCGCGCCCCGGCGATCCTCCCCCGGACGGCAGGACGCTGGTCTTCTTCGGCCTGCTCTCCACCTGGCCCAACATCGACGGCATCCTCTTCTTCCTGCGCGAGATCTGGCCGGCCATCGCGGCGGCCCGGCCCGACGCGCGGCTCAAGGTCATCGGCGGGCGCGCCCCGCGCGAGGTGCTGCAGCATGCCGGGCCGCGGGTGGAGATGACCGGATTCGTGGAGGACCTGCGGCCCCACCTCGCGTCGGCGGCCGCGCTGGTCGTGCCGCTGCGCATCGGCGGCGGGACGCGGCTCAAGATCGTGGAGGGCATGGCGATGTCGAAGGCGATCGTTTCCACCAGCCTGGGCGCGGAAGGCATCGACGCGGTTCCGGGCCGGGACATCCTCATCGAGGACCAGCCGGCGGCCTTCGCCGGCGCGGTGTTGAAGTTGCTCGGCGATCCCGCGCTGGCGGCGCGGATGGGGCAGGCCGGCCGCAAGCTGGCGGTGGAGCGTTACTCGTGGAGCGGGGCGGCCGACGCCCTGGAGCGCTTTGCCCGCGACCTGATGCAGACCGCGAGGGCCGCATGAAGGCGGCGCTGATCGGGGCGGGGCAGATCGCGCGCCAGCACCTCGCCTGCCTGCGGCAGCTTCCCGGGGTGGAGCTCGCCGGCGTCTGCGACCTCTCCGCGGCGGTCGCCGAATGCGCTGCCGAGCGCTACGGGGTGACCTCCTGGTTCACCGATCACGCGGCGATGCTGCGCGAGGTGAAGCCGGACGTGGTGCACGTCACCACCCCGCCCACCTCCCACCATCGCCTCGCGCTCGACGCGCTCGCCGCCGGGGCGCACGTGGTGGTGGAGAAGCCGGCCACCGTCACGCTCGCCGAGCTGCTCGAGCTCTCCACCCAGGCGCGCGAGCGGGGGCGCGCGCTCGTCGAGGACTACAACTACCTCTTCAACTCTGCGACCACCGAGATCCTGCGCCGGATCGAATCGGGCGACTTCGGCGCGGTGGTCCACGTCGAGGTGCTCATCTGCCTCGATATCCTCGGGCCGGAAGGGTTCTCCGACCCCAACTCGCCGCACCCCTGCCTGAACCTGGCGGGAGGCGCCATCGCCGACTTCCTGCCGCACCTCGCCTCGCTCGCGCACCGCTTCGTCGGCCCGCACAAGCAGGCCCATTCGATCTGGACGCGGCGGAAGACCGCCGTGCTGCCCTACGACGAGTTCCGCGCGGTGGTGGAGGGCACCACCGGCACCGCCGCGCTGGGCTTCAGCGCCAGCTCGCAGCCGGACGCGTTCTGGCTGCGCGTCTACGGGGAGCGGATGCAGGCCACCGCCAACCTCTTCGAGACCCGGGTCACCTTCGACGGTCCGCGCCCCGGACCCAAGCCTCTGCGCCCCTTCTTCAACGGGCTCGAGGAAGGCAAGGCCATCCGCCGCGCCGCCATCGGAACCCTGATGCGCAAGTTCCGCGGCGGCCCCGGCGCGTACGAGGGCCTCTTCGAGCTGCTCGGCCGCACCTACCGCGGCCTCTCCCAGGGGACGCCTTTGCCCATCTCCGCAGAGCAGGTGGCGGAGGTGAACCGCCTGGTCGACGACCTCAAGCCGCGAAAGGCCGCATCATGAACGTGCTCGTCACCGGTGCCAACGGCTTCCTCGGACGTCACGTGGTGAGCGCGCTGCTCGCCCGCGGGCATCGCGTGCGCGCCATGGTGCGGCCCGCGGCGCGCATCGCGGAGTTGCGCTGGCCGGCGGAGGTGGAAGTGGTGCGCGCCGACCTGAGGTCCACCCGCGAGCTCGCCTCCTTCTTCGACGGCGTCGAGGTGCTCGTGCACCTGGCCGCCTCCGTCAGCGGGGGCGAGGACGCGCAGTTCGCCGCCACCGTCACCGGCACCGAGCGGCTCCTTTCGGCGATGGCGAGGACGCAGTGCCGCCGGCTGGTGCTGGCGAGCAGCTTCTCGGTGTACGACTGGAGCAACATCCACGGCACCCTCGACGAGAGCTCGCCGCTGGAGGCGGCCCCCGACCTCTACGAGCGCGACGGCTACTCCATCGCCAAGTCCTGGCAGGAGAAGATCACGAGGAGGTTCGCGAAGGAGCACGGCTGGGACCTCACCGTGCTGCGCCCCGGTTTCATCTGGGGCACCGATCACGCCTACGTCGCGGCGCTGGGCCAGAAGGTGGGAAAGGTGCACCTGGTGTTCGGCCCCACGCTGCTCGTTCCCTTCACCCACGTGGAGAACTGCGCCGACCTCTTCGCGCTCGCGGTCGAGCACCCCGCGGCGCGGGGGGAGACCTTCAACGTGGTCGACAACGAGGGCGAGCGGGTCTGGAGCTATCTCGGCACCTACCTGCGCCGCACGGGGCAGCGCGGAGTGCGGATCCCGATTCCCTGGCGCCTCGCGTACGGCATCATCAGCGCCGCCTTTGCCACCGTGTTCCGGCGCAATCTCAAGCTGCCGCACCTGCTGGTGCCCTGCAGATTCGAGTCGCGCCTCAAGCCGCTGCGCTACTCGTACAAGCGCGCGCACGACCTGCTCGGCTGGAAGCCGCCCCTCGACTTCGCCGCGTGCCTCGACCGGACTTTCGCCGCGGCGGCCCCGCCCGCTCCGGCCGCCGGGCTGAGGAGCGCCCAGGGGTGACCGCGCCCCCGCTGCGTATCATTCCTGATTTCCTGTCAGATCATCAACCAGATCCGACTAAAGTCTCATTGCGGTCTGACGGAATTTTGCAGCTGCGTCCCTGCTGAGTTTTTCAACGGGCGCGGACCGCGCGCGGAGCGTGCACTCGTGCCGCCCTGGCATTTTCCAGGTCCACATGCGGGGCCGCGCCCCACCTCCGACCACAGAAGCGAATTTCCCACGGTTGTCGGTGTGATCCGCGTCTCCCAGCTTCCCTTGCCCGCCGGCGCTCACTTCGAGCGATCGCGCGGCGGCAAGGAGCTTTCGAATGGCATTCCGGATCCATCCCGTCGTTCTGGCAGCGTTGGTGGGCGCGGCCGCGTGCGGCTCCAGCGCGGACAGCAGCGTCGCAGGCGCGCTGACGACGTCCGCGATCAAGGTGTCGATCACGCCGTCGCGGACAGCCGTCGTGGTCGGCACCTCGAAGGTCTTCCACGCCACGGTCACGAACACCACCAACACCGCCGTCACCTGGTCGGTGAAAGAGAGCAACGGCGGCTCCATCCAGGTCGACGGCACGTACCTGGCGCCGCCCTCGACGGGCATCTTCCACGCGATCGCGACGAGCGTTGCCGACGGCACCGCCTCCGCCACCGCGACCGTGCAGGTCACGCTTCCTCCTCCCGCGCTTCCCGCCGGCGCGGTGCTGGTCTACGACGACGCGCCCGGCGGCGGATGGCAGGACTGGTCCTGGGTCAGGGACACGCTCTCCAACACCTTCCCCGTCGCCACCGGAACGCGCTCGATCGGCGTCTTCTACGGGCCGTTCACCGGCCTCTCGTTCGAGCTGCCCGGCGGCGTTGCCGGGATGGGCGCCGGCACGCTCGAATTCGACGTCAACGGCGGTTCGAACGTGGCGCCGTCGATCAACGCCATCGTCCAGACCGCCGGCGTGTGGGGACCGGAGGTCGGCGTCTCGCGCTTCTGCGCGGGCGGCGTGATCCCGACCAACGCCTTCACCCACTGCAGCGTTCCGCTCGCCGCGCTGCAGGCAGCCGGAACGACGTTCGATCGCGTCGCCTTGAAAGAGGCGCTGGGGAAGACCCTCGCCAAGATGGAAGTGGACGAGATCGTCATCCTGCCGGAGGCGGCCGCACCGGTCATCCAGGCCTTCGCGGCGAATCCGGCCAGCATCACCGCCGGCGGCAGCGCCACGCTCTCGGCCAGCTACGGCGGAGGCGCCGGGTCGATCGACAACGGCGTCGGCGCCATCGCCAGCGGCGGCAGCGTCAGCGTTTCTCCCGCCGCGACCACGACGTACACGCTGACGGTGACGGGCCCCAACGGCCAGACGGCGAAGAGCTCCGTGACGGTGACGGTTTCGGCGCCGCCGCCGCCGCCGCCCGCCATCCAGACCTTCTCCGCCAGCCCGGCGACCATCGACGCGGGTGGCAGCTCGACGCTTTCGGCGGTGTACAGCGGCGGCGCCGGCAGCATCGACAACGGCGTCGGCGCCATCGCCAGCGGCGCCACCGTCAGCGTCTCGCCCGCCGCGACCACCACGTACACCCTCAGCGTCAACGACGGCGCGGGTCACGTCGCGACCAGCTCGGTGACGGTGACCGTCGTGCCGCTGCCCGCGATCCAGGGATTCACCGCGAGCCCCGCCAGCATCGCCGCAGGCGGCAGCTCGACGCTCTCGGCGACGTACAGCGGCGGCTCGGGCAGCATCGACAACGGCGTCGGACCCATCGCGAGCGGCGCCACGGTGGCGGTCAGCCCGGCGGCGACGACCACGTATACGCTGACGGTGACGAGCTCCACGGGCCGGACGGCGGCGGCCTCCGTCACCGTGGCGGTGAGCGCGGCCTCGCTGCCGGCGATCCAGTCGTTCAGCGCGAGCCCCACCTCGGTCAGCGCGGGCGGCAGCTCCACCCTCAGCGCGCTCTACTCGGGCGGCACGGGCACCATCGACAACGGCGTGGGCGCGATCGCCAGCGGCGCCAGCGTGCGCGTGACGCCCGCGGCGACGACGACCTATACCCTCACCGTCGCGGACGGCGCGGGCCACGTCGCCACGAGCTCGGTGAAGGTGACCGTGGTGCCGCTGCCCGCGATCCAGAGCTTCACCGCCTCTCCCGCGAGCATCGTCGCCGGCGGCAGCGACACCCTCGCCGCGACGTACACCGGAGGCACCGGCACCGTGGACCAGGCAGTGGGCGCGCTGGCCAGCGGCGCCACGGCGACCGTCAGGCCGGCCGCCACCACGACCTATACGCTCAGCGTCAACGACGGCGCGGGACATATCGCCACCGCCACGGCCACGGTGACGGTCACGCAGCCGGTGTCCGTCGCGGTGGCGCCGGCGTCGGCTGCGCTGCAGGCAGGAGCGCAGCAACTCTTCACCGCCACCGTGGCCAACGCCACCGATACGCGCGTCACCTGGTCGGTGCGGGAGGCCGGCGGCGGCACCGTCGCGGCGGACGGAACGTACACCGCGCCGCAGATCGCCGGGACCTTCCACGTGGTGGCGACGAGCGTAGCGGATACATCCAGGAGCGCAACCGCCACCGTGACCGTGACCGCGACCGCCGTGGCCGACCCGACGGTCGGCGTGCTTCCCGCGTATAACGACGCTTTTGAAAACTGGCGCCGTGCCGGACTGCTCTCGGTGGGCGGCATCCCCAACCGCACGACGGTTTGCGCGACCGTCAATCCGCGTGGCGGCGGGCTGGACGATTTCACGAACATCCAGAATGCGATCAACGCCTGCCCGGCAGGGCAGGTGGTGCAACTCGGAGCAGGCGCCTTTACCGTCAAGATCGCCGACCTGCCGATCCGGATTCCAACGGGGATCGTGTTGCGCGGAACGGGCAACTGCAGCGGCTCCGCTTCGCCGTACTGCCAGACCTCGATCACCGTGTCCGACGGCGCTCTCGCCTATACGGGCGGGAGGTGCGGCACCGATTCCGCTCATCAAGTGACCTGCCCGAACGGCGGGCCCCCGGTCGTCCTGGTAGCCCCTGTCTCGCCCGGGTATAACTACAGTTGGTCGCAATGCGGCAACGTGGGCGGGGCGGTCGGCACCGGATGCGGCGCCACCCCGTTGGATGCCGACGCCCTGCAGGGGCAAACGAAGATCCAGGTTCATAGCACGAGCAATTTTGCGGTCGGCCAATGGGTCCTGATCGATGAAGCGTCGGGCGCCGGCTGGGTGGCCGATCCGTTGAATTCGGTGACGGGAAACGGATCTCTATGGGCATCCTCGGATTGGCTCAGCTCCTCCGGCGGTCCGGCGACCGGGCGGATCCTGTGGTCCAAGGCTCAAAACAAGACCTGGGATTTTGGACCTTCCGAATTCCCGTTTCAGGCCAATTCTACCGGCTGCTGGCATTCCTACTGTGATCGGCCGACCGCAGAGCTGCACCTCGTCTCTTCCATCGGCGCCGGGCCCTGCCCCGGAGTCAATTGTACCGTCACGTTCGACGATCCGCTCACCGTCGGGTTCCGGCAGAGCGGAAGTCACAACGCCCAGGTCTACGCCCGTCTGTTCGACAATCAAGCAGGAATCGGGACGCCCATTTCGTTTCTCCAGAACGCAGGCGTGGAAAATGTTTCGCTGCTCCGCGCCGTCAATGGCGGTCTGACAATGGAATTTTGCGCCAACTGCTGGGTCCACAACGTCGAGGTGGGCAATTGGTACGGCGGCGGCATCACCATCGAATATTCCGCACGCAGCGAGCTGAACAACGTCTACGTCCACCACTGCTGGGATTCCGTCAATAACGGTGGCGAATATCCCATCGCCATCGACAACGCCTCGACCGAGCTCCTGGTGACCAACAGCATCACCAACTTCGCCGGAAAGGGCATGGTGGCGCGGGCGGGCGGAGCGGGCTCGGTCGTTTCATACAACTACGTGGACGACACCATGTACGACGCCCAGTCCGGCATCGGCGACTACTGGGTCGATATGGGCGTCAACGCCAGCCACTATTCGGGTCCGCACCATGTCCTGTTCGAGGGGAACTGGGGCGACAACCTGGACAGCGATCACACCCATGGGAATTCCGACTACATCACCATCTTCCGCAACCAGGGCACGGGGCTGCGCACGCCGTTCAACGACCCGAGCAACGGCAAGGCGGTGAACGATGCGAGCGGGCTGGGCTTCGCCGTCGGACAGCCATACCCGAACGCTCCTGCCCCTCTGCGCGCCGCCGGACCGACGGCATACAATTATTGGTTCGCGTTCGTCGGCAACGTTCTGGGACTGGCCGGACAAACCACTGCGGCGAACGGCTGGTCCTATGAGGGCGACTGGAACGGCAAGCGCATGTTCATGCTGGGCTGGAATGACGGCCCCGGCGGCCAGGATCCCTTCCTGAACGGCGTCAGCGGGTCCTACATCTTCCGTCACGGCAACTACGATTACGTCGGCGGCGCGGTAAAGTGGGACCCCGGTACGTCGAACCACACACTCCCCAACTCCTTTTATCTGCCGGCCACGCCGGCGTTCTTCAGCGCCGGCAGCGGCTATCCCTGGCCATGGGTGACGCCGACGGGCTCGCCACAGATCCAGGCCGGCCCGGCCGGTTGCGGCGGGACCTGCTCCTCGCTGCCGGCCAAGGCGCGCTGGGAAGCCGGGACGCCATTGGCGCAACCCTGAGGTTCAGCGCGGCGGCTCCGGGGTGTCGATGACGAGGGCCCAGTCATTGACCCCGGAGCCGTTCTTGCCTGGCGACTCCAGCTCCACGCCGCGCGCGGCGGGCAGCCGGGCCGGAGCGGCGACGAACTCGCCGGTGCTGGGGTCGAACCAGCGCAGCCGCCCCGGGCGCCGCAGCCCGGACAGGTCGAGCTGGAACCTGCGCGGCCGCGTCCCCGTCGGCGGAAGGTAGGCGACGACCAGGTCGCCCTCGCGCGTGGCCGCGCTGGAGATGTGGCCATCGCCTCCCCGCTGCCCGTCGCTGACCAGCTCCGGGCGTCCCGCCGCCGGGCCGGCGGGGACCAGGCGCTGCCAGGGAATGGCCTCGAAGAAGGCGTGCAGGTGCAGGACCTCGAAGGTGCCCGGCGAGGCGAGCTCGGCGGACCAGGAGGACTCGGTGCCGTCCGCCGCGCCGTAGGTCGCCCGGTAGGTTCCCCGCGCGCTCTCGCACATCCAGAGGAAGGTGTTTCCCCAGAGGACGCCGGAGCCGCCCGAGAGCATGGCCCACCACCAGGCCTTGCGGAAGGGGTGCAGATCCGTATTCGCGTGCTCCCGCTCGTAGGTGCTCTCGAGCAGGAAGGCGGGCCGCGGAGGGACCGCGTCGTACGCGCGCGAGGCGTACTTCCAGGCGTTCGCGTACTGGTAGACGCCGTTCAGGTCCATCAGCGGAGCGAAGAGCAGCTCGTCGGTGGAGTTGCCGCCCTGGTGGCGGAGGTTCCAGTGGCCCGTCCACGGCTGCGCGGCGCCGCCTTCCTTGATGCCGCGGACCAGCTCGAACAGTCTCCTCTCTCCCTCCGATCCGGCAGGAGGGGCGAAGTCGCCGCCGGCGAGCCAGATCAGGTTCTTCTTCTCCTTCAGCCTGCTCCCGAGATAGCGCCCGTAGGCGAATGCCACCGCCTCGGTGTTCGATGGCCGGGTCAGCGCCTCCCACCACCCTTCGACGCCGCCGTCGAATCCCAGGTAGAGCGGGGCGAGCAGCACCGCGATGCCGTGCGCCGCCGCGCGATCGACGAACGCGGCCGCGGAATCGAAGTAGGCGTCGTTCGGCGTGGACAGCTCGCCCGCACGGAGGAACGGCTGCTGGCCGAGCCGATTCGCCGGCGGCACCGGGTTGGGGCTCTGCGTATAGTCGTGGTTGACCAGCATCACCTCCACCAGGTTGAAGCCCCTGGCGCTGCGGTCGGCGAGATAGGCCTCCTGCTCCGCCGCGGTGAGATTGGCGATGGCGAGCCACGCCGCCTCGCCCTTGACGAGGAACGGCGTCCCCCGGCGGGTGAGCAGGAACCGTCCATCCGGCGCGGGCCGTAGCGGGAAATCGTCGCTGCGCCCGCGGGCGCGCACGACGAGCTCGAGACTGCCAGCCGCCCTCCCCGGGGCCGCGGCGGTCACGGTGCACGGTCCCGGCAGGAGGGCCTCGAAATCGGTCGCGGGAGCGCGCTCGCCGGCAAACCTGCCGCAGCCCGGAGGCGCCGCGGACCAGGAGATCGGGGGCGGCCCCGCTTCCAGCCGTGCAGCGCCGCCCGCCACCAGCGAGGTGCGCGAAGCGATCAGGATCCGGAACGCGCCGCCATCGTCCCCGAGGGCAGCCGCGATCTGCGCAGGATCGCCCGCAGCGACCTGCACCCTCGCCGTGGTCCGCGCGATGGCCGCCCCCGCACCGTCCAGCGCGCGCAGTGAAATCGCGTGCGGGCCGGGCGCTACGGCGAGCGTCCCGCGAAACCTGCCGTCGCCCGCCGTCTCCAGCCGCAACGAGCTGGCCCCGGGGGCGGCGGCCTCGACTGCCCGGACCGGCGACGGCGCGCGCACCTCGATGGAGACGAGCCCCGGGGGCACGGCGTGGGCGGTGAGATGGCAGGCGGCAAGCAGCCCCGCGAGCGCAGCCGGAAGCGCGGTGCTGTACCCGGTGCGTGGAGCGGCTGGCATCGGCGGGCTCGAAGGGAGAGGATGCCAGCGGCCGCGCCGAGGATCCAGCGGCCGCGACGGGGAGATGCTTGAAGACCTGGAAAGCCGCCGCCGTCGCGCTGGTCGCGGGCGCCGGCGCGCTGGCCCTGCTCAGCCCCGCGGGACCGCGCAGCCTGGTGAAGCGCGTCCTCGCCTGGAACGTGAACCGGCAGCGCGGCAGGATGCGCTCGGACCTCCCTCCCTTCGCGCACCTGGCCGCCTCGCAGGTGGGGTACGCGCCGGGCATGCGCAAGCTCTTCACTTCGCCCTGGCGCTTCGACTCCTTCCAGGTGGTTCGGCAGGCCGACGGGGCCGTCGTCCTCCAGGGCGGCGCGCCGCTGCGCGAGCTGGCTACGAAGCTTCCCGGCACCAGCGGCAGCGTCTTCGTGGGCGACTTCTCCGCGCTGCGCGCCGAGGGCCGCTACCGCATCGTCACCGCGGCGGGCGAGAGCCATCCGTTCGACGTCGGCCCGCACGTCTTCGACGCCGCGGTCCGCGCCGTCCAGCGCGGCTTCTATTTCCAGCGCGCCTTCACCGCCATCGACGCCGCTCACGCAGAGGGCCCCTGGGTGCACGCGAGCGACGCCGGCAGCGCGCCCCCGGGCGTGGTTCGCGGGTGGCACGACGCGGGCGACTTTTCCATCTACAGCGCGTCCCTCAACTCCGCGCTGTTCTGGATGCTCGACGCCTTCCGCGATTTTTCGCCCGCGGAGGACGACACCAACATCCCCGAATCCGGCAACGGCATCCCCGACCTGCTCGACGAGGCGAGGTGGGGACTGGACTTCCTGCTCTCGGTGCAGCAGGCCTCCGGCGCGTTCCTCAATGCCGTCTGCGAGGAGCAGTATGGGCCCTACGGCGCCAACCTTCCCGAGCGCATGCCGCGCTACCGCGCCGGCGAGCCGGGAACCCTCGCCACCGCGCGCGCGGTGGGCAACCTCGCCTACGCCTCGCTCCTCTATCGGCCGTTCGACGCGGCCTTCTCCGGGCGGGCGCTCCTGGCCGCGCGCAGGGGATACGACTACCTCGCGCAGCAGGGCGACGCGGCGACCGACGGACCCACCTGCCCGGCCTACCGCGCCGACGGAGACGCGCAGGCCGGGCGGCAGGCGCGCATGTTCGCCGCGGCGGGGCTCCTCTTCGCCACCGGCGAGCGCCGGTTCGACGACGAGTTCGCGCGCTTCCAGGTCGCGCTCGATCCGGACCCGTCCTATCTCCGCTTCGGAGGGCTGGCGGCGCGGCTCTACCTGCGCGCTTCCGCCGCAGACCCTGTGCGCAAGGCCGCCCTGCGGCAGCGCATCCGCGCCCGCGCGGCCCAGGTCCTGGAGGAGGGCCGCGCCCAGCCGTTCCAGCTCGCCGGCCCGACGCACTGGGGATCGGTGGCCGCGAGCCTGACCCGCACCAACGCATCGTCGGCGGCCGCCTGCATCGAGGATCCGGACGGCGCGCGCGACGACTGCGACCAGGCGCTCGCCAACCTGCACGCGATGCTCGGCCGCAACTACCTCCAGTTCTGCTACGTGAGCGGCCTGCCGGGCACGACGCACGCACGCCAGCACGCCTTTCACCACTGGCTCGCGGCGTTGAACGCCGCGCCCTTCCTCTTCCCGGGCATGGTCGCGGGAGGGCCCAACCTGGCGCCGGATCCGGCGGACAGGTCCAATCCGCTGGCGCGGCCGATTCCGGTCTGGGGGTACTGGGGCGACCCCGCCTTTCCCCGCGGCGAAGAGACCCCCTACGAGGGCCGCTACACCGACAACGACAGCTGGTCCACCAACGAGGTGTCGCTCGACTGGCAGGCGCCCGCGCTCTACGCCCTCCATTTTGCCCGCTGGATGTCCGGCGAAAATCGCCACCCCTTGCGCGGTCTTCGTTGAGGCCACCCCATAGCGGGCGATAGGATGTCCGCCGTGGAGAGGGGAGCGCGGGTCCGGCTGACGGGCCACCTGCCGGGGCTGGACGGCGTCCGCGGGCTGGCGATCCTGATGGTGATGGCGGTCCACTTCGTGGGCGACGCCAGCCCGCAGACCGTGCTCCAGCGGCTGGTCGTCAAGGCCGCGTCCTACGGCGTCCTCGGGGTCGATCTCTTCTTCGTCCTCTCCGGCTTCCTCATCACCGGCCTGCTGGTCGACGCCAAGGACCGGCCCAACTACTTCCGCAACTTCTACGCGCGGCGGACGCTGCGCATCTTCCCCCTCTACTACCTCGTGCTGGCGCTGCTCTTCCTGGTGCTGCCGCGGATCGCCGAGCCGACGCCGCTGCTCGAGGAAGCGCGCAGGCACCAGGTCTTCCTCTGGACGTACACGGCCAACTTCTACATCGCGGCGAAGTCGGCCTGGGCGCTCAGCTACGTGACCCACTTCTGGTCGCTGGCCATCGAGGAGCACTTCTACCTGCTCTGGCCGCTGGTGGTGTTCAGCTTCCGGCGGGAGACGCTGGAGCGCATCTGCGCGGGCGTGATCGCGGCGGGGCTGGGCCTTCGAGTCTACCTGACCTTCCACGGCGTGAGCGAGCTGTCCATCTCCGTGCTGACGCCCTGCCGCGTCGATACCCTGTGCGTGGGAGCGCTGCTCGCGCTGGTCGCGCGCCGCGAGGGAGGCGCAGAGGCGCTGGTGCGCAAGGCGCCGCGGGCCGCGGCCGTGCTCGCCTTCGCGGTCTTCGCCGTCTCCGCGTGGTGCGCGCTCACCGGGCTGGGCCTGCCGCTCCTCCACCAGGTCCGCGGATCGCTCTACGCGCTGCTCTTCGGCGCGCTCGCGCTCATCAGCGTCTCGCCGGCGCCGGGCCCGGTGGGGCGTTTCTTCCAGGGAAGCGTGCTGCGGTTCTTCGGCAAGTACAGCTACGGCCTCTACGTCTATCACGGCATGCTGACCTGGTGGTTCATCGAGTTCCACGTCGAAGAGCGGCTCGACGCGCTCTTGCCCGGCCATTCGCTGGCCATCGCCGTGCGCGCGCTGCTCGGCGTCGCCATCTCGCTCGCCGTGGCGGTGGCCAGCTACGAGATGTTCGAAAAGCCGTTCCTGCGGCTGAAGCGGTTCTTCGAGGCCGCCGATCCTGGCCCCCGCCCAGCCGCGGCGGCCCGGACGACCTCGCTGTCCAGCTAGGCCGGCGGCGTCAGTCCATCAGGACGGTGCAGCGGATCCGGTCGGCGCCGACGGCGGAGATGGTGTTGCGCACCGACGAGACGCGCGAGCGCCCGCGCCGCACGCAGAGGATGACCCCGTCGGCGGCGAGCGCCACCGGCAACGCCAGCGGGTTCGCGAGCGGGCTCTCCAGCGCGACGATGGTGCGGGCGGTGGGCTGGGTCCAGTTGGGGGAGGACGCATCCCGCCGCTGCCAGGCCTGCGATTCGCCGACCGAGCTGCCCAGCCGCCCGATCAGCCAGGCGCTGCTGTCGAGATCGACGTTCACCGCCTCGATGAAGTGGACCGAGGTGCCCGAGAGCTGCGCGCCCACCCGGCTCAAGGTGTGCGAAAGCTCGGCCGTGGAGAAGTCGGGCTCGGCGGGGACCACCGCGATCCAGGCCCATTCGCCGCGCAGCTGGAGCCAGACCAGGTTCAATCGATGGAGGTGTGCCGCGACGGCGGCGCGCGTCGAGGCAGAGCTCGGCTCTTCCATGCTCTCTCGCGCGGACGGCCCTTCGGCGAAGGGCGACGGGACGATCAAGGCCGATCCCGTTGCGTCCCGCGGCTTCTTGTCCGGAGTGTCGCGACGGCTCGCCATCGACGGAAGAGCTCCTCGCCCGCGCATCCGGTCCGGACGCGGCGGACCCTCAGGGATGTATAGTGGTCTCTGGCCTTGCGTCCAGCGATTCAGCGAAGCCGGACAGGCCCCGCCACGCTCCCGTCGCGACGGCCTGCTTGCCGACGAGCGCAAGCGCAGCCCCCACGCAGAACACCGAGGTCCAGGTCCCGAGCCCCATGTCGCCGTAGCAGTGCACCAGGTAGGCGACCAGCACACCAATGGCGGTCAAAGAGGCCATCCTGTCGCGAGGAGAGCGGGCAAAGCGATAGGAGCGGACGCCGAAGAAGATGCCCAGCGGGAGCATGAACCAGATCCCCGCGAACCCCGCGATTCCGCAGTAGGCGAACAGGCCGAGGATGGAATTGTGCGGCGCGTACCGGTAGAGCGCATACGACCGCGAGATGTCCGGCAGGTGGATCTTCTCCAGGTATTCGTGACCGAACCCCGTTCCCAGCACCGGATTGGAGCGGATGGTGGAGTAGAGGTTGTAGTTCTCCAGGTCGCGCCAGAGCGTGGAGGTGTCGGCCTTGGAGTCGACGACCGAGCGGATGACCCCGACCGGCGCGAAGATGCCGGTGTGGTGGCTCCAGCCGGCGGCGACGTAGAGCAGCACCACGGGAATCGAGATGACGACGCCCTGGGCGAGGCGCCGCTTGAGGCGGGTCATCGGCGTGATCGCGTAGATGACGAGCAGGCTGACCCCCAGCTCCACCCAGACCAGACGCCGGTTGTTGGCGATCATCCCGGCGCAGAGCACGGGCAGCGTCGTCGCGGCGAGGAGCAGCGTGCGGCGGGTGGGACGCTCGAAGAAGATCACCAGCACCATGACGAACGCGTCGGCGAAGAGCATCGAGTCCGCGTGCGTGGTCGCGTGCGGCATGATCAGGGTGTCGGGGAAGAGGTGGCGCACCCAGACTGCCTCCACCGCGCGGAAGAGCGCCGCGGCCATGAGCGCGACGCCGAGCGGCCTGATCTCCCTGGGGCCGCGCAGGGCGGCGCAGAAGAGCAGGAAGACGCAGGGCAGGTAGACCACGCGGAAGATCTGCCAGAGGGAATTTCCGAAGCTGAAGCCCGCCCGGGCCATTCCGAAGGCCCACACCACGCCGATGGTGGCGAGGCAGATGACGCCTGCCCTTCGCAGCGGCATGGCGGCGGCGACCTTGCCGCGCAGGTCGACGTCCACGCCCGCGAGGCGGCGCACCCCCCAGATGCCGATGATGAAGACGAGAGCGACGTCGAGCCCGGAGAAGAACAGCGCCGGGATGGGGATGGTCAGGTTCAGGTGCTGGAGCATCACCGCGCCCAGAGGCGCCAGCGGCGAGGCCCACAGCCGCATCGCGAACCCTTCGCTGGGGTTCTCCAGGATGAGGCAGAGGAAGGCCAGCCCCACCAGCGAGTAGCGCAGCGGCAGCCGGATCATCGCGAAGACGACCGCCACCAGCGCGAGCGGCGTCAGACCCAGCCAGACGTTGCCGTTGGCGGCGAGGATCACCCACAGCGTGAGGAGGCCCAGCGCGACGACCGCGCAGAGGACGAGAGGATCCGCCGGGGCGAGGCGGCGGTGGCGCGCCTCGACGGCCAGGCTCACGGGAACCGCACCTCGACGATGGCCTGGCCGGGCCCGAGCAGATCGTGCAGCTGCCACGCCTCCAGCACCGCTCCGGTCCTCAGATCCACCGCGGTGGTGGCGAAGAGCGCGAGGAAGAGGCCGGCGAAGAGGGCGGCGATCATCACCAGAGGCGCCTTGGGCTTGATGGGGCCGCGCGGCACCTCGGGCGGCTGGACCACGACGTAGCGGTACTTGAACGCCGCGCGCGCGGTGTCCAGGTCGATTCGGCTCGCGTCGATTCGCTCGCGCAGCGCTGCGTACTGCCCGACCACGAAGCGGAGCTGCGACCGGGCATACTCGACCGAGGAGTCCTCGCCGAGCGGCTCGCGGAACAGATCGGGCGGGATGGTCAGCGCTGCAGAGGGCATCGCGTCGGACGCCTCGCCATGCCGCGCGAGCTGCGCCTTGAGGTCCGCCTCCTCCTGGCGCAACGACGCGAGCTGGGGCGACTCGTTGCGCAGCGAGGCGATGCTCTGCTCCAGATCGACGATGGCGGGGTGGTGCTCGGAGTAGACGGCGCGCTGCTCGGCGAGCCTGACCTGAAGCTCGGAGAGGTGCCGGCGCCGGTACTCTTCGAGGTCGGTGATGGCGCGGCGCTTGGCCTCCAGCATCACCTTGAGGTTCACCACCTCGGCATCGGCGCTCCTCGGCAGCACCACGCGCGGAGCGGCCCGCTGCTCGCGCGGCCCCGACCGCTCGCGAAGCTTCTGCAGCTCCGCCACCTGGCGGTCGATGTCCTTCTTGAGATCGGCGGCGTGGCCCTCGAGGATGGAGATGTGCTCCGCGATGGTGGACACCTCGATGACGTGACGGGTCTCGAGGAAGTTCTGCTGCGCGGCGTCCACCAGCCGGTAGGCCATCACCGGATCGGGCCAGTGCAGCTGGATGGTCACCGCCCCGTCCGGCGTGCTCCAGACGTTGAGGTTCTTCTCCAGGAGGCCGGTGAGCCCGTCCGACAGATCGCTCTCCGTCGGCGGCCTGGTGAACATGCGCATCACCGCGTCCTTGAAGCGCAGGAGGGGCGCGCGCCGCCTGGGCCACTCCTCGATCAGCCCGGTCTGGCGGATGAGCGCGTGGAGGTTGTCGCGCCGGACGATGGTCTCCTCGGCAGCGCGGGTGGGCTCGGTGGCGGGGCTGGCGTCGGAGCGCACGGCCAGCACCGCGTTCCGCTGCGCCAGGAGGCGGCAGTTGACCTCGTACGTCTTGGGCAGCACCACGATGGCCGCGGCGGCGAGCAGCACCATCGCCAGGGCCACGGCGGTGAAGAGCCAGGGGTGCCGGCGCACCGAGCGCAGCGCGAAGAGGACGAATCGCCGCGCCCGCACCCAGTCGAACAGGTCTTCGTGGGGAGGAGGATCCACGTAGGGTCCTCCGGCCACCGGCCGGGGATGGATCTCGTAAGGTGCTCCGCTCGATCCCACCCATTCCCTCGAATTCACGGCCCGCGCGCGCGTCTGGATTGACCGGGCAGGGTACCATGAGATCCGCGGCCGATCACGCGGCAGGACCTGCCCGGACCCTCATCCGACGAGCCGCGGGTACACCAGCAGAACAGCGGCAACGTAGGCAAAAATCCCCACCAGGGTCCAGCGGATGGCCTTGCGCAGCGCGACCCGCGGATCGGGGTCCCGCGCTGCCAGGGCCGGCAGGATGATGGTGACCGCGAGGATCGACATGAGAACGACCTTCTGCATGCGGTCACCGGAGCTGCGGGAGCTCCACGGAATAGCCGACGAATGCGACCCATTGCCGCGCAGGCTGGCCCGGCAGGGGACGGCTGAGGGTGGCGCCACGCGCGCCCAGGAAAAGCGCGGTGCGCCGCGAAACCGGCACGCGCGCGCTCAGCTCCGCTTGCAGGAACCGGTCGCCCCGTTCGGCGCTGTCGGCCCCGCCGTTGCCGTCGGTCAGGGCCAGGCTGCCGGAGAGCCGCAGGGTCACCGAGGGCCGGCCGGTGGGCTCCCATCCCGCGGAGACGTGGGCGGAGGCGCGCTCGACCAGCTCGCCGGTCAGCGGATCGCCCAAAGGCTCCACCGACACCCCGAAAGACGTCTGCATGTCGCGGCCGACGGCGGCGCGCAGATCCGCTGCGCCGACCGCGTAGGGGAGCGTGCGCACCGGCTGGCCTTCGTCGGAAATGCGGCCCACGGCGGGTCCGCCCGAGAGGGAGAACTCGGCGCTGCGCGACAGCGTCGAGCGCCATTCGCCGGTCAGGCTGGCCACCGCCGCGCTGCGCCCGTTGGAGTAGCGGGTTTCCAGGGCCGCGAGCTGCGCGCGCAGGAGGTCGAGCCGCGTCGCTGCCCATTCCAGGGCTGTCCGTGCCTGGGGCCCGCGCGAGAGCGGCATGGCAGCGCGAGCCGCGGCATCCGCACCTCCCGAGACGCTCCACGCCGCGGAGCCCGAGATCCGCAGCCGCTGGGAGAGCGCGGACTCGAATTCGGCGGCGGTGCTCGACTCCTGCAGCAAGGCGAATCCGGAGCCCGGGGGAAGCCGCGGCGCGGCGTCTGCCGACGGCGCTGGCAGCGCGCCGGAGACGGGCGAGAGATCCACCGCACCGTAGCCGCCGCGCTGGCGTACGCGGAGCAGTGAGGTCTGCCCCAGGCGCAGCTCGCCCTCGATGCCGCCGCGGACGAAGACCTGGCTGCCCTGGGAGTAGACGGCGGTGGGCGCGACGTTCAGCCGCAGCGCTCCGTCGGGCCCGAGCAGCGCGCTGCGCAGATCGGCGGAGAACGAGCCGGCGCTCGGGTCCTGGCCGGCCACGGTGGTGCCCCCGCGCGCCTCGAGGCGCAGCGAGCCGTCGGCGACGAGGCCAGCGCCGAGCAGCGCCAGAAGCGGCAGGACCATCGCCGCGGCCCTACTGCACCAGGACGACGTCGTCGTCCTTCAGCCGGAATCGCGCGCCGTGGCTGCCCGGGGTGGAGAGGCCTTCGAGGGTGAAGCGGATCCGCTCCTGCGAGCCGTCGCGCAGGAGGTAGATGCCGTCCTTGTGGGCGAACTGGGTGAGCCCGCCCGCGGCGGCGATGGCGCGCAGCAGCCCCTGCCCGCGCTCGAGCTGGTACACGCCGGGACGGCCCACCTCGCCCAGCACCGAGACGCGGGTGGGGCCCGTCTCCTCGAGCGAGACGGTCACCACCGGCTGGTTGATGTAGTCGCGCAAGAGCGTCTGCAGGCTCTTCGCCAGCTCATGGGTGGTATGGCCGGCTGCGGGCACGTCGTTGACGAAGGGCACCGTGACGCGGCCGTCCGGGCGGATGCGCGTCCTGCCGGAGATGCTGTCCTGGTTGAAGACGCGGACGTTGACGAGGTCGCCGGGCGCCAGGACGTACTCGCTCTTCGGCGCTTCCGCGGGCGGCGGCGGCAGCGAATCCACCCAGACGTAGGGAGCGCTGCTCGCGCAGCCCATCGCCATGATCACCAGAACGAGCCCGGCCCCCCGAACCATGCGCAACCCCGCGATCGAAGATGGATTCACGGGCGCGATTGTACGGTAGGCGACGGAGTGCAGGGAAGCTTCGTCGCGCGCCCCGCCGCAGATGCGGAAGACCCGCCGGCGAGCAGGCAAGATGCTGAATTAACTAGCGTTTTCTTCACGCAAAGTCGCGGCGGATCACTTCGCCAGGCCGGGGCGGCGCAAGCAGGAGACCGAGCGCGTCGGAGACGATCCACTTCTGCAGCGCCTCGTCGTTGGGGCGTCCGAGCGAGTGGCCCGCGACGAAGCCCGTGGGGCAGAGCGCGCGCGGCGGGCGGGCCTGCGCGCTCTCCTCCGGCTCCACCGTGATGAGGACGGTGGGAATGCCCAGCATCTCGATGGCCCTCTGCACCGTGACCACGGTGCGGTGGCAGAGGCGTCAGCCGCCGGTGAGCAGCACCGCGTCGGGCCGCGCCGCGGAGACCGCCCGCGCGATCTGCGGGATCGTGGTCTCGCGCAGATCGCGCAGGGCCTGCGAGAAGCCCATGGCGAAGTGCTCCGGCGCCGTCCCTGCGATGCGTCCTTCGCGGGCCAGCGCCGCAAGCCGGTCCACCGGAAAGACGCAGTTCACGTCCTTGTCGATGCAGCCGTGATCGTAGTGGACGTCGTCCACGGCCAGATCCGCCGCCGACAGGCTGGAATCGATGCGGCGGAAGCTCGCGTCGCCCTCCACGTCGAACGGCTTGTCGCTCTTCGCCCGCACTCCGGCAGTGCTCACGAGGCAGATGAGCGACTCCTCCAGCCGCTTGCCGAACGGCGTGAAGGGGACGCAGTACCGCGACAGCTCCAGCGGCTTCTCCACTCCGCTCACCTCAGCTTGTCCAGCGCTTCCATGATCTTGTCGGTGGGCGGCTGCTCGCCGATGGCGTGGATGTCGATGTAGCGGACGATGCCGGCCTTGTCGACGACGAAGATGGCGCGCTCCGTGCGCCCTTCGCCGCGCAGCACGCCGTAGCGGGTGGCGGCGTAGCCGTAGGGCCAGTTGTCGCTGCAGAGCGGATACGAAAGCCCGCCCATGGACTTGGCCCATGCCTCGTTGCTGAACACCTGGTCGACCGAGATGCCCAGGACCTGGGCATTGCGCCGCTCGAACTCGGAGAGATCCTCCTCGTACGAGGGCATCTGCACCGTTCAAACCGGCGTGAACGCCGCCGGGTAGAACGCGACCACCACGTTCTTCTTTCCGCGGTAGTCGCTGAGGTGGATCTTCTTGCGCGGCCCGCCCTTGCCGGCGGTGTCGCCCGTCGCCTCCAGCTCGAAGTCGGGCGCTTCCTCGCCGACCTGCAAGCGGTAGACCGGCCTGTTCGGCTGTGCCATTTCGTCTCCGTTCGCGCCCGGGGTCTCGCGGCGCAGCATGCATCTACACCGCGGACCCTCCGGACGCGAGCGAAGAACGACATGCGAGCGTCGGCGCCTGAACTGCCGGACTCCGACGAAGCAGCCGCTACTTCACCGTGGCGGTGAAGACCTCCTCCATGATGCCGCGGCCGCGGCCGCACGAGGCGGTCTGCTGCTCCTGGTTGCGCCGGCTGTCCGTCCAGATGGCGTGGACGGTGCCGCCGTACGCCGCGACGCCTTCGTAGTCGCCCTGCTGGTTGCCATAGTTGATGCTCGGGCAGGGGAAGAGGCCGTTGCAGTCGTGCTCGTTGGAGCTGACGTCGCTGACCCGCGCGCTGGGGCCAAAAGACAGGCCGTCGCCGCGGGAGAGGTAGACGTCGGTCATGAAGCGCTGGCCGGTGGTGTCGTTGCGCGTGTCGTAGAAGGAGACGGCCACCTGGCCGGTGACCGGGTCGGCCGCGAGCCACTGGTTGAAGCGGTCCACGTTGCCCAGCCGCTCCGCGACCGGCGCGGGCGGACTCCACGTCCCGCCGCCGTCGTCGGAGACGCTTCCCAGCACGTCGAGATTGCCGGCGGCGTTCACGTCGGTCCACGAGCAGGAGATGCGGCCGCGGTGGGCGCCCGAGGAGATGTCCGCGGCGCAGGCGGGATAGACCAGCGCGCGCCGGAACGACTCCGCGGGAATGCCGATGTCGAAAGCCACCGTCTTCTGCGCGATGGCGTGCGGCGTGCCCCAGGTGGCGCCGCCGTCCAGCGAGGAGTTGAAGACGATGGCGTTGGCCGCGAAGTCGTTCCAGGCGACGTAGACCTGCCCTTGCGGTCCGGTGGTGACGGTGGCGCCGATGGACCGGCCCGGTCCCGACGGATCGTCGGCGCGGGTCACGCTGAAGGTCTTGCCGTGGTCGGTGGAGCGCGCCACGCGGATGCCGCCGCCGGTGGCCGAGCCGCCGCTGGCCGCGTCCCAGGCCACGTAGACGCTGTCCCTGAAGGGGCTGGCGGCGCTGGTGTCGGCGGTGATCATCGGCTTGTCGTTGAAGTGATCGCTGCCGCCGTTGAAGGCGAAGAAGGTTGCTTGCGGATACGTCTTGCCGCCGTCGGTGGAGCGCGCGACCGCCATCTCGGTGCCGTTGATGCCGTTGCCGGCGCCGAAGAAGACCACGATGTAGCCGTAGAAGAGGTTGCCGGAGCTGTCGAAGGCGAGCGTGGGATCGGAGCCGAAGCGGATGCCGTTGGCGCCGATGGCGTCGGGAAGCGGCAGGTCCACGCCGCCCCAGGAGGCGCCGTTGTCGGTGGAGAAGTAGCCGCGCATGGGCAGGCGGAAGATCTCGTTCGAGCCGGCGGCGAGCTGCCGGGGCCTGGACGGGTTGATGGCGATGAAGGTCTCGCTCTGCGGACCGCACTCGTTGGAGACGTCCACGTTGGTGGCGGTGGAAGAGGACGTCGCGGTGACCAGCGGATCGGCGCCGCTGTTGAGGATGGTCTGGTACTTGTCCCACCAGGTCGGATCCTTCGCCACCGGCGCCGCCAGCGCAGGCGTGACCAGGGTTGCTGCAAGCACCATCGGCATCAGCTTCATGGTGAAACCCCCTCGGGATGTGAGCCCCGAGGCTTACACCGAGCGGGCGCTCCGTTTCCAGCCGCGCCGCATCGGGGTTGATTCCCGCGCGGCGCCGGAGCACTAATTGGCGCCTCCTTTCCGGAGGCTCGCCATGCCGACGAAGTACCTGCTCCGCGAGGACCAGCTGCCCCGCCACTGGTACAACATCCTTGCCGATCTGAAGTCGCCGCCCGCGCCGGTGCTGCATCCGCAGACGAAGAAGCCGGTCACGCCGCAGGATCTGGCGCCGCTCTTTCCCATGGCCATCATCGAGCAGGAGATGAGCACCCGGCGCGAGGTGCCCATTCCCGACGAGGTGCGCAGCGCGATGCTGCTCTGGCGCCCGTCGCCGCTCTACCGCGCCGAGCGGCTGGAGCGCGCCATCGGCACCCGCTCGCACGTCTACTACAAGTACGAGGGCGTCTCGCCCGCGGGCAGCCACAAGCCGAACACGGCGGTGGCGCAGGCGTACTACAACGCGAAAGAAGGGGTGAAGCGGCTCGCCACCGAGACCGGGGCGGGGCAGTGGGGCAGCTCGCTCGCCTTCGCCGGCCAGCTCTTCGGGCTGGAAGTCACCGTCTACATGGTCCGCATCAGCTACGAGCAGAAGCCGTACCGCCGCTCGATGATGCAGACCTGGGGCGCGAAGGTCTTCGCCTCGCCCACCGACCTGACCAACGCGGGGAGAAGCATCCTGGCGAAGGACCCGCGCAGCAACGGGTCGCTGGGCATCGCCATCTCCGAGGCGGTGGAGGACGCCGCCACCCACGACGACACCAAATATTCGCTCGGGTCGGTGCTGAACCACGTCTGCATGCACCAGACCGTCATCGGCCTCGAGGCGCAGGAGCAGATGAAGCTCGCCGGCGAATATCCCGACGTGGTGATCGCCTGCCACGGCGGGGGCAGCAACTTCTCCGGCATCGCGCTGCCCTTCGCGCGCGACAAGATCAACGGCAAAGAGGTGCGGCTGCTGGCGGCGGAGCCGTCCAGCTGCCCGTCGCTCACCAAGGGCGCCTATGCCTTCGACTACGGCGACACGGTGGGCCTGACCCCCATCGTGAAGATGCACACGCTCGGGCACGACTTCATGCCGCCGGGAATCCACGCCGGCGGGCTGCGCTACCACGGCGCTGCGCCGCTGGTCTCGCGGCTGCTCGAGGACGGGCTGATCGAGGCGGCGGCGTGGCCGCAGCGCGCCTGCTTCGAGGCGGCGGTGACCTTCGCCCGCAGCGAGGGCATCATCCCCGCGCCGGAGAGCTCGCACGCCATCCGCGCCGCCATCGACGAGGCGAAGAAGGCGGACGAGGAGGGGAAGACGCGGGTCATCCTCTTCAACCTCTCCGGGCACGGCCACTTCGACCTCGCCGCCTACGACCAGTACTTCGCCGGCAGGCTGGAGGACTTCGAGTACCCGCGCGAGGCGGTGGAGCGGTCCATGGCCAACCTGCCGGAGGTTTCCGCGTGAGCGGGACGCTCGAAATCGCGCCGCTGCGCGCGGTGCTCTTCGACACGGCGAAGGCCGGCCCGCTCGACGCGCTGCTCGCTCCGCCCTACGACGCGATCTCGCCTGCGGAGCGCGAGGCGCTGCTCGCCCGCAGCCCGCACAACGCCGTCCGGCTCATCCTGCCGGAAGGAGACGGCGACGCGCGCTACCAGAACGCCGCGCGCACCTATCGCGACTGGCTCTCCTCCGGCGCCCTGCGGCGCGACGCTTCGCCCGCGCTCTATCGCTACCAGCAGCTCTTCACGGCGGAGGGCCGCAACTACACCCGCACCGGCTTCGTCGGCAGGGTCCGGCTGCGCAGGTTCGAGGAGGGCGTGGTGGTGCCGCACGAGCGCACCATGTCGGCGCCGAAGGCCGACCGGCTCAAGCTCGCCCGCGCCTGCGGCGCCTGGTTCTCGCAGGTGTTCGGCCTCTACTCGGATCCTTCCGGCGCGGCGGAAGCCGCATTCGAGGCGCTGGCGGCGAAGCCTCCGGAGGCGGAAGCGCGCACGGCCGACGGCACCATCCACCGGCTCTGGCGGCTCACCGATCCGCAGGCGCAGGCGCGGCTGCAGGCGGCGCTCTCGGGCGCGCGCGTCTACATCGCCGACGGCCACCACCGCTACGAGACCATGCTGGCGCTGCGCGACGAGCTGGGGACCGAGGGGGCGCAGTACGGGCCGCTCTTCCTCTGCCGCATGGAGGATCCCGGGCTCGCCGTGCTGCCCACGCACCGCATGGTGCACTCGCTCAGGCGCTTCGACCTGCCCGGCGTGGTCCGCTCCGCCGCCGAGTTGTTCACCGTGGAGGAGCGGCCGCTGGGGGACGCAGCCGCCGTCCGCGAAGGGCTCGCGCGCCGGGGCGAGCGGGCGCCGACCCTGGGCCTCGTCAGCGGCGGCAGGCTCTTCTTCCTCTCGCTGCGGCAGGACGTGGACGCCGCCCGCGCGCTGCCGGGGCCGGCGGTGCTGCGGCGGCTGGACGTGGCGCTCCTGCACGCGCTCGTGCTCGAGCGCATCCTCGGCATCGATCGCGCCGCGCAGGAGAAGCAGACCAACCTGCGCTACGTGAAGGACCTCGCCCAGGCGCTGCTGGAGGCGCGGGAGCCCTCCGTCCAGGCGGCGTTCCTGCTCAACCCCACCCGCGTGGCGGATCTCAAGAGCGTGGCCGACGCCGGCGAGGTGATGCCGCAGAAGTCCACCTGGTTCTACCCCAAGCTGGCCTCAGGCCTGGTCATCCAGCCGCTGGACTAGCTGCGCGCGGGGTCGCGCGCGCTGTGCCGGCGGTGCCGCGGCAGTCCGCGCACCGCGTCGGCCTGGCTGCGCGCGGGGTCGCGCGCGCTGTGCCGGCGGTGCCGCGGCGCCTACTGGCACTTGAGCGGGTCGACGTGCCTGCAGACGTGCTGGTCGACGGTGAGCGGCAGCGAGTAGATGACCTTGAGCATCTCGTTGTTGGTCGTGACCGTGGTCTGCGTGACCTCGTTCTTGCCCGGCTGGATCTCCATCATGGAGAGGCGCACGGACGTTCCGCCGGCGCCGATGGAGACCGCGGCGGCGGGTTCGGGCGGAGGCGAGAGGACGTCGTGCTCCAGGTACTGCGCGTAGCCGTTGGTCTGGAGGAACTGCGAGGCGCAGTTGGGAACCCCGGTGAAGATGTTGGCCTGGTACGTCCTCGCCTTGTTCGCTCCGGCGGAGGCGCAGCCGACCGTTCCTCCATTCGGGATCAGGGTGTTGAAGAGCGCGCAGCCGCTGAGGATGGTGGTGCTGGTGACGTTCTTCTCGTCCGGCGTGGCGAACTTGACGATCCAGCCGGGCCCGAACGGATCGGCGGCGGTACCGGTGGTGACGGTGCCGTTCACGTCGGCGGTGACGTTCGAGACGTCGTGCAGATCGCTCGCGGTCAGGCGATTCTGATCGTAGGCGAAGGCGTCGTGGCAGGACGAAGCCGGGGTGCAGGGCGAGGGCGCATCCATCAGGCGCGCCGGGGTGAGATCGGGAGAGATGATCTCGACCGAGAAGAACGAATTGGGCGGCGCCGTGGGCGCGTTCCGGTTGGTGCTGGGCGTCGGCAGGGGGAAGGCGCCGTCGGTGCAGGCGAGCGGCGATCCCGCGCACGAGAAGGTGAGGCTCGTGTCGTTGAAATTCATCGCGGTCGTGGGACAGGCGGAGACCGTCACCGTCTGGCTCACCGACGACTGGTTGCAGGAGTTCGTGGAGACGGTGGTCAGCGCCGAGGTGGGCGAGGAGATCGCCGGCGATCCCGAGGTGCTCCCGGCCGCGCTCCCGAAGACGCTCACGTAATGGCTGGCCGCGTTGTCCAGCGTCAGCGAGCTGCTGACCGTGCAGCCCGCCGCGATGCAGGACATCGGATCGTCCGGGCGGCAATCGCCTCCGTTCTGCGAGCGCACGTGCGACCTGTCGCCGGTCCCGACGTAGGCGCGAAGCGAATTCGCGCTGTCGTACTGGGAGATCAGCGAGGCGAGCGTGAAGATGGGCTGGTGGTAACGGGGATCGTCGGGGCTGGCCTTGTTGGGTTCGTAGGCGCGCCCGAAGCTCCAGTTGTCGACCAGGTTGGTGGTGCTGTTGATGTGTCCGGGCTTGTCGAGGCGGAACGTCCAGAGCTGCCCGCCTTCGTCGCCGATCACGCCGGTGTCGAAGATGCCGTCCAGCGGATCCGTGTTCAGGTTGGTGGAGTAGTCCGCCAGCGCCGGGGTGGCGGCGAAGCCGAACCGCATCGCCTTGGCCGGGTCGTTGGGGTCCGCCGCGGCGGGATTGTATTTGGCGACGAAGAGGGGGGTGCCGGTCCAGACGTCGAGGAGCGAGGCGATCCTCCCGCGGGTCATGTACGGGCTGTGTCCGCCGTTGAGGAACACCGCCCAGCGCTCTTCGGTATGGGCCACGCCGCGGTTGGGCAGGCCTGCCGTGTTGGAGGTCTCGAGCAGCACCGGACCGATGGGCGGCGGCTTGGGAGAGAACTGGCCCCAGGTCTGGCCCCAGAGGGCTTCCTCGTTGCTGCAGGGCGGGGGGTAGAGCCAGAGCATCTTGGGCGTGGTGGTGTCGGTCACGTCCAGCGCGACGAAGTGGCTGCCGCCCTGGCGCTCGGCGGCCACCGCGACGGTGTGGAACTCCGCGTCCTGCTTCACCAGCGGCTTGTTGACGTAGGAGGCAGTGCCCTTGTCGTTGGGGGCGCCGTCCACCCAGACGTCGCGGACCATGATGTCGCCGTCCATGTACATCTGGTGGCCGTCGCGCATCATCAGCCAGAGGCGGGGAAGCTGGTCGGGCGGAATGAATGCCCAGAGCTCGTTCCCGGTGCCCGAGTTGTACGAGACCTGGCGGAAGGTGCCGGGGACGTTCGCGGGCAGGGGAAGGTTGGCGGTCCCTGCGTCCAGCGCGTGGATCATCCCGTCGTTGGCGCCGACCAGCACGATGCGCTGCCGGGTCTCGTGGTCCTCCCAGTACTTCTCGTACGCGGTGATGGTCCGCGTCCCCACCGTGTAACTGTCGCTGGGCGTCGGATTCGCGAGGCTGCTGGGGACATGTTGCGAGACGTCGTCCCCGTAGAGCGTGTAGAGGCACTGGTTGTGCAGCGAGAGGTTGCAGAGGAAGTAGTCGACGGGCGGATCCACCACCACCGGCGAGGAGTGGAAGATGTCGCCCAGAACCCGAGGGCGGTTGACGGTCACCGACGTCGTGGTGGTCAGCTCGTTCATGACGTTGAAGCCGCGCACGTAGTCGAGGATGGCCTTGGCGCAGTGATCCTTGTCGAAGACGCCGCTGGAGTTCAGGTAGGCGGCGGGGATGGGCGTCGCCATCGCCGCCTTGATGCCGGCGCAGGCGGTGGTCCCGTCGGTGGCGAGGGCGTTCTCCACGCTGACGAAGTCCGCCGGCGGCGTGCCGGTGCCGTCCCAGTTGGGCAGCGCCAGCGTCCTCCACCCGCCGTTCGAGGAGAGGGCGGTGTAGATGGTGCGATTGGCGGCCGAGCCTGGCTCGTTGAGGTGGTGCATTCCCGCAGACTGCTGTGCAGTCAGCTTGCAGTTGGGGCCCGAGCCGCAGTCGTCGCCGGCATCCCAGAGCGGAATCGCAGGCGCGCCGGGCTGGCCGCCGATCAGCTTGTGGAACGCTCCCTGGTCGTCCTCGGTGACGATGTCGCCGTCCTTGTCCACCAGGAACGCGCCGTTGAGGTTGCCGTCGCCGTTCTTGTCCACGCCCTTGGCGAATTCGACGAACAGGTCGAAACGGAAGAGGTGGCCTTCCCAGATCGGGTCGCGGGGCGAGCCCGGGATGAAGCGGGGAACGAAGGCGGTGGAGCCGGTTCCGACCTGGAGGGTCTGGATGGCGGTGGAGGAGAACGCGGTCGCGCGCGCCACCACGTTGACCACGGCGCTGCTGATCTCGTCCTGCAGATCCTGGGCGTTGTCGGCGCGCATGGCCGAGGTGGTCTTGCCGTACTTGGCGGCGTTGTCGAGCAGCGGCACCTTGAGGCCCATGCCGATGACGTAGGTGACGACGTTCTGCTTTCCGGTGAGGCCGCCGGTCGCGTCCGGGCTCAGGTCGGTGGTGGCGAGGAAGTTGGTGACGTCGTCGAGGGTGTTGGCGGTGCCGTTCTGCTGGTCGACGCCGCAGGGATCCGCGCCGGTGGTGTGCGGGCACTGGATGGTGTTGTTGCGGAACTGCTGGGGCAGGTTGTTGTCGCCCAGCGGCTCGCCGTCGGTGATCAGCACGATGCTGTTGACCTGGCAGGAGACGCAGAGCGGCTTGTTGGCCCCGGTCGGCGCGGTGAAGCCCGGCTTCAGCCAGATGGTGCTCGAAGAGGAGGTAAAGGCCGTCTTGTAGAGCTTGTCGTCGCCGGTGAAGAACTGGCCCACGTTGAAGAGGGTCTCCGCCAGCGGCGTGCCGATGCCATTGGACAGGCTGCCGAAGCTGATGCCGCGCACGGCGGTGATGAGCGAGCTCTGCTGCGTCTGGGTGGCGGCGCTCGTCCAGGTGGTGACGCTGCAGTCCGGGACCATCCCGGCGGAGATGAAGGAGCCGCCGTCGTGGCGGTTGGTGAAGCCGGTGGTGACCGCGGGGACGTCGATGGAGCTGGCGTTGCTGGGATCGTAGCTCACCACGCCGATGCGCACCGGCGTGGCGGTGGTCGACTGGCGGCTGATGAAGTCGGTCAGGACCTTGCGGGCGACGATGAACTTGGGCGGGAAGAAATTGAGGAAGTTGCCCTTGAAGAGGATGTTGCCGGTGGCCTGGTCGGTGGAGCTGGAGCCGGGCGCGACGTAGTAGCCCACCTCGTCCAGGCACATCTGGCAGCGCTGCTGCTGGTTCAGGCTCCAGGCGTTGCCGCCGACCGAGGATCCGCCGCTGGCGGTGGTGGTGGTGGGGAACCTGGCGCAGGCGCCCGACGCGGCGCTGACGGTGCCCTTGAGCGCGGCGTTGCCGCTCGGCGTGAAGGTGATGGGATTGCCGTTCGCCACGCCGCCGGGGCTGGTCGTGTTCCATTCCACGAACTTGTAGACGTTGTTGCTGGCGAAGTAGGTGCTGAAGGCCGAGTCCGGCACCGGATAGGTGGTGGACTTGCTGTAGGGGTTGCCGCTCGCGTCCTTCAGCGTGGAGAGGAAGCCGTTCCCGCCGCAGCTCTTGACCGTGTCGGAGAAGGCGATGCTGGTGCAGGTGGCGGGGTTGGTGTAGGTGCCGCAGCCGTTCGGCGTGGCGCCGGCCGGCGAGCCGCCCGGGAAGGCGGCGGTGCCCGAGGAATTGAGGGTGGCCTGGGTCACCCAGGAAGAGTTGGGGAACGCGGCCACGTTGTAGGGCAGCTCGTACATCGAGGTGGAGTTGTCCAGCACGAAGACGATGTTGGGGAGCTGGCCGGACTGCGAGGCGAAGAAGGTCACGTCGCCGCGGTCGTCGGCGGTCACCGAGGTCGGTTGCACGCGGTTGCCCACGGCGCTGTTGGCGAGACAGGCGCCGGCGCTGCAGGTCGGGCTGTCTGCACTGGCGGGTCGCGGCGCGTCGACCGCCGTGTCCAGCAGGACGGCGACGGCGAAGAGCGCGGGAAGGCGAAGTTTGCTCAGTCGCATGCTTCTCCTCACAATCCGAATTGCAGCGAGAACTCGAGCTCCATGTCGCCGGCGAGCGGATCGCTGCAGGCGACGATGACCTGGTAGGCCGTCCCCACCCTGCCGCTGGAGGCGCGCAGGGTGTTGGTGATGTCGAGATTGTCGCTGCTGGCGCCGCCGCTCACCCCGGTGTAGACGGGACGGGGCTGGGAGGTGATGACGGGGCCGGTGAACTTGCCCATCGCGTCCTGGCCGCGGACGTGGCCGGAATAGATGTGGCGATCGCCGGCCTCGGTGGAGATCACCTGATCGAAGGTGACGCTGCTCGCCATGTTGAAGACGTTGAGGCGGCTGATCAGGTACTGCCGAGCGGCGTCGATGCAGGCCGCCTGGCCCAGCTTGCGGGCGTCCTTGGCGGACTGGCCCTTGCTGATGTCCGCAAGGCGCAGGGTGGCGACGGTGACCAGGGCCAGCACGGCGATGACGACGAGCGCGGCGATGAGGACGCTTCCGCGGTGAGGGCGCATCATCCACCTCCGAGGTTGTTGAGCCGGGGAACGAAGCTGCCCCGGCTCAACAGATTCGCGGGCTGCTCCGAGGTGGTCATCACGGCGCGGTGGAAGCGGTCGCGGGCGCGCGCCGGCCGGTTGAAGATGGCGGGCACCGCATCGCCCGTCCCGTCCGGGGAGGGGTGCGTGGCCCGCGCGACCACGGTGAGGTTCACGTTGCGGATGTTCATGGGTTGGGCCGTGTAGCGGCCGGCGGAGTCGTAGGGGAGCCCGCGCCAGTCCGGCGAGACGGGGTTGTGCACCGGGCTCCCGCTGACGCCGGCGCAGCTCCCGAAGCTCCAGGTGGCGGCGCCGGAGACCGGATCGGTGCATCCGGGGGGCGCAGCCGGCGTGGCCCCGCCCGCTGCGAAGGGCGAGGGCGGCTGCGGCTGGCCGATGTCGTAGCTGATCTGGAGGTCTTCGATGCCGCGGTAGAGCAGCTCCTGTCCGCGCCCGCGATCGCGGAAGAGCGCCGGCACGCCGTCGGTGTCGGCCCCGACGTAGTACCTGACGCGCTCCACCAGCGCGAGCATGGCGGTGGAGAAGCAGGCGCTGGTCGGCGCATCGGCGCGGAAGAACCCGTCTGCGGTGGTGAGCAGCCGCGCGGAGATGCTGGTCGCGCCCACGTCCGCCGCAGTGCCGACCGCGAGGTGCGTGATGGTGCCCCCGGAGCTGCAGACGAGCTGCAGCAGGCGGCCTGGCTGGAGCGGGGCGGTCAGGGCGCCGGAGAAGGAGAGCAGGAAGGGACCGGAGCCCGCGCCGGTGATCCCGGTGAGCTGCCGCGCGAAGAGGGGGTTGCGCCAGGCCACCACCAACTCGTCCGGCGCGTCGGTGCGGTCGCGCCCGCCGCCGTTGCAGCTCGTGGGCGTGTCCGGGGTGGTGCAGGCGTAGCGGGCGAAGTCGAACGCGGCCGGCGGGGAAATGCCGTAGCCCGCCGTCCGCACCGCGCTCGCCAGGTCGAGCAGCGCGAGCCGGCCGCTCTCCTCGAGGTCGCGCTGGTAGTTCTGCACCGCCGACGCCTGGGTCTGCTTGATCAGCACCGCCGAGATGCCGGCCATCACCACCGAGGTGATGGCCAGGGCGACCATCAGCTCGACGAGCGTGTAGCCGCGGGATTGGGGTCGCGTCATATGGGGAGGGGGACCGCGCCGGTGCCCACTGCCGCCGGATCGTAGTGGTAGCCGAGGGCGACGGCGCGCATCCATTTCGAGCCGACGTGGTAGCGCACGATCACCGCGAAGAGGCGGCCGTTCGCATCCGCCGCCACGTTCACGTAGGCCTCGTAGGTGCCGCCGCCGAGGGTCTGGGTGGGAAGGGTGACGTCGGGAGCGTTGGCGCCGGTGGGCAGCGCGCTCTGCGCGAACAGCCCGTTCGGATCGGCGAAGGTGGCGTCGTTGCCGGTGTTGTTGTTCTGGATGCGCGCGTCGGAAAACGGCACGTGATTCAGTTGCCCCGCGATCGACCGCGCCAGGGCCATGGCGTTGGCCTGGCGGCGGCTGAGCACGCCGAACTGGCCGCTGCCGACGAAGGCGACGATCAGCCCGGTCATGGCGAAGGCCACGAGCACCAGCGCGACCATCGTCTCGAGCAGCGTCGTACCCTTGCTGTCCATCGGGCAGCCTCCTTCGTCGAGTGCACATCAGCAAAGGGAAGGCCACAGCGAAGTGCTTGAAGTTACAGGGTGAACACTCTATACCGCCCGCTACTTTGTTGCCGGCCTCGCTACTTTGGTTGCGGCGACGAGGTGCGCCCGGGTGCGGCCGGGTGATGCGGCTGGAGGCGGACATGAAAGCGATCGTGCTGACGGCATATGGCGACGTGGACAAGCTGGAGCTGCGGGACGTCCCCGATCCGGTGGCGGGCGCGGGCGAGGTCAAGGTCAAGGTGGCTGCGGCGGGGCTCAACCCCGTGGACTGGAAGCTGCGCAGCGGCGCGCTGAAGGCGATGATGCCGCTGCAGCTTCCCGCCGTGCTGGGCCGCGACGTCTCCGGCACCGTGCTCGAAGTGGGGCAGGGCGTGACGCGCTTCAAGCCGGGTGACCAGGTGATCGGCCTGGTGAACGGCGGCTATGCGCAGCAGGTGGTCGCGCCGGAGCAGGCCTTCGCGCAGCTCCCCGGCGGGCTCGACCTGCGCGATGCCGCGGCGCTGCCGCTCGTGTCCCTGACCGGCGCCCAGCTCATCGAGGAAGCCACGAAGCCCGCGAAGGGCGAGACGGTGCTCGTCACCGGCGCGGTGGGCGGCGTGGGTCGCGCCGCCGTCTACGCCGCGAAGAAGCTGGGCGCGCGCGTGATCGCCGGCGTGCGCGCGCGGCAGAAGGCGGAGGCGGAGCGCCTCGGCGCCGGGCAGGTGGTCGCCATCGACGACGACGCCGCGATCGCGGCGCTGCCGCAGCTGGACGCCGTCGCCGACACCGTGGGCGGCGACACCATCGCGAAGTTGATCCCGAAGATCCGCAAGGGCGGTGCGCTGGGCACGGTGGTGGGAGAGCCGGCCGCCGCGAAGGGACGCGATCTGCGCGTGCGCGGCTTCATGGCGCACCCCGATCCGGCGCGGCTCCGCGCGCTGGCCGAAGCCGCATCCCGCGGAGAGCTGACCATTCCGGTGGAGAAGCGGCTTCCCCTCGCGCAGGCGCGGGAGGCGCAGAAGCTGGCCGAGCGGGGCGGGGTGGGGAAGGTCCTGCTCATTCCCTAGCCGCCGTTGCCCGCGACAGAATGGGCGGCGCCGGGCGGCCGGCGTGAAGTAGTCTCCGCGGGTGCGTTGGTGGATCGTCGTTCTCGCCGCGCTGCTGATCCTTGCGGCCGCGCTGGGCGTTCGCGCCTGGCGGCGCCGCGCGCGCCTGCGCCGGGTGGTGCCGGCGCGGCGCGCGCCCAGGCTGCGGCATCCGGTGGTGCTCGCGCACGGCGTGCTGGGGTTCGACGAGATCGCCGTCGCCGGCCGCAAGCATCGCTACTTCCGCAACATCGCCGAGCAGCTCGCTCCGCTCGGGGCGGAGTTCCACTTTCCCCGGGTGCCGCCGGCGGCGCCGGTCTCGGTCCGCGCCGGACGGCTGGTGGCGCTGGTGCGCGAGCTGCCCGGCGCGCGCGTCAACGTCATCGCCCACAGCATGGGCGGTTTGGATGCGCGCTTCGCCATCGCGCGCCTCGGCCTCGGCGACCGGGTCGCCTCGCTGGTCACCATCGGCGCTCCCCACCACGGCACGCCGCTCGCGAACCTGCCCTTCTCCCGCATCCTGCCCATCAAGGCCTTCGCCGACCTCACTCCGCGCGCCGCGGCGCGGTTCAACCGCGAGGTCCCCGACGATCCGCGCATCGCCTACTGCAGCGTGGTGGGCTCGAGCGATCTGGCCCACACCAACCCGCTGCTCTGGCCCTCCCACGCGTACCTCTCCGCGTACGGCGGACCGAACGACGGCCTCGTCCCCGCGTCCTCGCAGCGCTGGGGCAGGGTGCTGCGCGAGATCGAGGCGGACCACTGGGCGCAGGTGGGCTGGTCGCTGAAGTTCGACGCGGCGGCGCTCTACGAGGAGATCCTGCGCGAGCTGGCGGCGCTGGGGTTCTGAACCACCCCGCCGCGGAACCGGCGCACGTCGATGCCGTACTTGCGCACCTTGTATCCGACGATGCGCTCGGTGCTCCCGAGCAGCCGCGCCGCCTTGGCCCGGTTGCCGCGCGCGCTCTTGAGGGCGTCGAGGATGAGGTCCTTCTCGTACTGCTCCACCGCGTCGGTGAGCGGCGTCTGCACCAGCGTCCCCGACGCCTCCGCGGTCTGCAGCGTGGGCGGCAGGTGGTGGCCGTGGATCACCTGCCCGTCGCAGGTGAGCACTGCGCGCTCGATGGTGTTCTCCAGCTCGCGCACGTTGCCCGGCCAGTGGTAGCTCATCAGCATGTCGATGGCGGGCGTGGCGATGCGCTTGATCCGCCGCTTGTGCTGCCGCGCGTAGCGGGCGAGGAAGTGATCGGCGAGCAGCATCACGTCGGGCTTGCGGTCGCGCAGCGGCGGCACGTAGATGGAGAAGACGTTGAGGCGGTAGTAGAGGTCCTCGCGGAACTGCCGCTCGGACAGCGCGGTCTCCAGATCGCGGTTGGTGGCGGCGATCAGGCGCACGTCGGTCTTCAGCGTCTCGGTGCCGCCCAGCCGCTCGAACTCCTTTTCCTGCAGCACGCGCAGGAGCTTCACCTGGATGGAGAGGTTCAGCTCGCCCACCTCGTCGAGGAAGAGGGTGCCGCCGTGGGCCAGCTCGAAGCGGCCGCGCTTGCGCGCCTGGGCGCCGGTGAAGGCGCCCTTTTCGTAGCCGAACAGCTCCGACTCGATCAGCGTGTCGGGCAGCGCGGCGCAGCTCACCTTGACGAAGGGGCCCTCCGCGCGGGTGGAGTTGTAGTGCACCGCGTGGGCGATCAGCTCCTTCCCGGTGCCCGACTCTCCGCGGATCAGCACGGTGGTGCTGGTCTGCGCCACCTGGGCGATCTGCTCGTACACCTGCCGCATGGGGCCGCTGGTGCCGATGATGTTGGAGAGGTCGTAGCGCTCCTCCAGCTCCGAGCGCAGATGCGTGTTCTCCGCCTGCAGCCGGTTGCGCTCGTCCTCGATGATCCGGTGCGCGCGCACCGCCTGGCCCATCATCGCGGCCACCACCAGGAGGAACTGGGCCTCCTCCGGATAGTCGCGGGACTCGTCGAAGGGGTAGTCCACCACCAGCGCCCCGGCGGGCTTGCGGTCCACCATGATCGGCATGCAGAACAGGCTCGCCTCGCGCGCGCCGCCGCCGCGCCGCTGGAAGGCGCGATTCATCAGGAGCGGCTCGCGGCCGGTCTCGGGAATGACGGCGTGGCGGCCGCTCTGGACCACGCGTCCCACCACGCCCTCCCCGGGCTTGTAGCGCGCGGTGAGGCCCTCCGCGGAGACGCCCAGCGCCGCTTCCACCGAAAGGTCGCCGCCGTCGGGGTCGACGAGGAAGACCGCCGCGCGCACCACGCCGCGCAGCGCCTCCAGCTTCTCCAGGGCGCGCTCCAGGGCGGAGCGAAGCTCCGCCACGCTGCCGAGGGCCTGGCCCACTTCCGCAAGCGAGGCGAGCATTCGCAGGTCGCCGCGGGCCTCGGCTGCGCGCTTCGTCATGGATCGGTGGGTAGCAAAGCCCCGCGGCCGCCGCAACCGTAGGGACAAAAATGTAGGCGACTTGTGTCATCCGTACACTTTTGTCACGGCGCGGCCTTCCCTCGGCGCAGGCGGGGCAGGGCAGGAGCCGGCGGGGCGCAGCGCGGGCCGCGCCGCAGCGGCGACAAGGACGTCGCCAGTTCCGGACTTTCGGACATTCTTGTCGGCGCAGGCGCGCCCGGCGGCGGGCCGCGCAGAGTGGGGCGCGCTGGTCCCCGGCTTGCATTTCCGTAGGTTCGCGGACGTTACCGCGAAGGGGAGAACTGCATGCCCATGGGCATCGACAAGGGCGACACGGCGTGGGTGCTCGTCTGCTCGGCGCTGGTGCTCCTGATGCTGGTTCCCGGCCTCGCCCTCTTCTACGGCGGCATGGTCCGGCAGAAGAACGTGCTCGCCACGCTCTTGCAGTCGTTCGCGGTGCTCTGCGTGGTGTCGCTGCAATGGGTGGTGTTCGGGTACAGCCTCGCCTTCGGCCCCGACCGCGGCGGGCTGATCGGCGGGCTCGAATGGGCCGGCCTGCGCGGCGTGGGGCCCGCACCGTACCCGGGCTACGCCGCCACCATCCCGCACCAGGCGTTCATGCTCTTCCAGATGATGTTCGCGGCCATCACCCCGGCCTTGATCGCCGGCGCGTTCGCGGAGCGGAAGAAGTTCTCCGCCTTCCTGCTCTTCACCCTGCTCTGGTCCACCCTGGTCTACGATCCGCTGGCGCACTGGGTGTGGAGCGAGGGCGGCTTCTTGCACAAGCTCGGCGCGCTCGACTTCGCCGGCGGCACGGTGGTGCACCTCTCCTCCGGCGTCTCGGCGCTGGTCTGCGCGGTGGTCATCGGCCGCCGCAAGGGTTATCCGGCCACGCCCATGCCGCCGCACAACCTGCCGCTCACGCTCATCGGGGCGGGGCTGCTCTGGTTCGGGTGGTTCGGGTTCAACGCCGGCAGCGCGCTGGAAGCGTCGGGCGTCGCCGCCAACGCCTTCCTCGCCACCAACACGGCGGCTGCGGCGGCGGCGCTGGCCTGGATGCTGGTGGAGTGGAAGCTGCGCGGCAAGCCCACCGCGCTGGGGACGGCTTCCGGCGCGGTGGCGGGTCTCGTCGCCATCACGCCCGCATGCGGATTCGTGGGGCCCATGGCGGCCATCGCCATCGGCGCTGCCGGCGGCATGCTCTGTTTCGCCGGCTGCCACGTCAAGGCCAGGCTCGGGTACGACGACGCGCTCGACGTGGTGGGCGTGCACGGGGTGGGCGGCGTCTGGGGAGCGCTCGCCACCGGCCTCTTCGCCTGGAAGGCCGTCAACGGCGCGGGCGGCGACGGCTTCTTCCACGGCAACCCGTCCCAGCTGCTCACCCAGCTCGTCGCGGTGGGCGCCACGGTTGCGCTGGCGGCGCCGATGACGCTCCTGATCCTCAAGATCGTGGACGTGGTGGTGGGCCTGCGGGTCGAGGAAGAGCACGAGCTGACCGGGCTGGACCTCTCGCTCCATTCGGAGAACGCGTACGTGCTCGGCGGCGCCACCGCGGGCGAGCACGTGGCCGCGCGACCCCGCCACGAATCGGCCGCGGGCCATCCGCTGCCGATGAGCCCCGCGTTGGGACGGGAGCGCTAGCGCAGACCCTTCGGCACCACCGCGCGCTCCAGCGCGGCGAAGAGGGCCTGCGCAACCAGCGCCAGAACCGCGGCGGGTATGGCTCCCTCGAGGATGATGCCGGTGTCCGCGAGGCGGATGCCGGTGAGGATGGGCTGGCCGTATCCGCCCGCGCCGATCAGCGCGCCCAGGGTGGCGGTGCCCACGTTGATCACCGCGGAGGTCTGCACGCCGGAGAGGATGGAGCGGGAGGCCATCGGCAGCTCCACCAGGCGCAGCCGCGCCCGGGGCGTGAGCCCCAGCGCAGCCGCCGACTCGCGCAGTTCCGGCGCGATGCCGAGGAGCCCGGCGTGCGTGCTGCGGACGATGGGCAACAGGCTGTAGAGGAACAGCGCCGCGATGGCGGGCCGCGCGCCGATGCCCAGGAGCGGGATCATGAAGACCAGGAGCGCGAGCGAGGGAATGGTCTGGAGCAGCCCCGCGGCCCCCAGCACCGCCTGGCCGAGCCGCCGCCGCCGCGCCGCGAGCACGCCCAGGGGGATGGCGACGAGGACGGCGGCTCCGAGCGAGATGCCGACGAGGAAGAGGTGCTCGCCGGTGCGGCGCAGCACGCGCGAAGGCCAGCGTTCCTGGTCCTGCGCCGGAGCGCCGAGGAAGGCCGCCGCCACCTGCGACTCGGGCACGCGGTCGAGCCGCGCCCTGGCGTTCATCGCGATCATCGCGTCGCCGGAGATGGAGCCCGCGAGCCGGTCGAGCGAGCGCACCGCCTCCGCCGGCAGATCGGCGCGGTAGAGGAGCACCGCCCGGTAGTCGGGAAAGGCGTGCCGGTCGTCGGCCAGCACCGTCAGCCCCAGGGCGCGGATCTCCGCGTCGGTGGAGTAGAGATCGGTCGCGTCGAGCGAGCCGTCTTGCAGCGCGCGGTAGGCGAGATCGTGCTGCAGCCCGCGCACCCCCGCGTCGGAGAAGCCGTAGACCGCGCGCAGCCGCGGCCAGCCGTCGCCGCGCTGGAGGAACTCGTTGCTCAGGCCCAGACGCACCTCGGGATGCCGCGCCAGGTCCGCGAGCGTCCGCAGCCCGAGCCGCTCCGCCACCGCGCGGCGCACGCCGATGGCATAGGTGTCCTCGAAGCCGAGCGGCCCGCTCATGCGCAGCCCGCGCGCGCGCAGCCCCTCCTCCAGCGGGCGGCCCGGCAGGAGCTCCTGCGCGATGGTTCCGGTGTACTCCGGATAGACGTCGATCTGCCCGTTCGCCAGCGCCTCGAAGACCACGCGCGTGCCGCCCAGCTCGCGCTCGTGCACGGCCGGAACTCCGTCGCGCTCCAGCGCCTGGCGCACGATCTCGCCGAGGATCACCGACTCGGTGAACTGCTTGGAGCCGACGCGCACCGGGGCGGCAGCGATCAGGAGCGCGAGCAGGATCACCGCGCCTCGATGCGGTGCGCCTGCACGAACCGGGCGACGAAGTCGTCGGCGGGGGCGTCCAGGAGATCGGAGAAGGGTCCACGCTGCACCAGGCGGCCGTCGCGCATCAGCACCGCGGTGCCGCCGAAGAAGGAGGCCTCGGCGAGATCGTGCGTGACCAGCACCACCGTCTTGCGCAGGCGCGCGAAGGCCTCGCGCAGATCCTGCTGCAGGTCGAAGCGCGTGACCGGGTCGAGCGCGCCGAGCGGCTCGTCGAGGAGCAGCGCGGGAGGGTCGAGCATCAGCGCGCGCATCAGCCCGACGCGCTGCGCCTGCCCTCCGGAAAGCTGGCGGGGAAGACGGCGCAGCGCCTGCGGCGGCAGCCGCACCAGCTCCGACAGCTCTGCCATCCGCCGCGCGATGCGCCCTTCGTCCCAGCGGATCCAGCGCGCCACCAGCGCGACGTTTCCCTCCGCGGTGAGATGGGGAAAGAGGCCGCCGCCCTGGATGACGTAGCCGATGCGCAGGCGCGAGGCGAGGGTGGGCGGCGCGCCGTCGAAGAGGACCGATCCTTCGTCGGGCTGGAGAAGGCCGTTGAGCAGCCGCAGCAGGGTGGACTTGCCGCTCCCGCTCGGGCCGAGGAGCAGGGTGGTGGTGCCGGCCTCCAGCGTCAGGTCCACCGGCCCGAGAGCGCGGGCGCCGGCATACGTCTTCACGGCCCCGGTGACCTGGAACGCGGCGGGCATTGCCTCGACCATAGCGCGCCGCCGCGCGCCCGTCCCGAAACCGGCTACCGCGACCTGCGCGTCCGCGCCGCCTTGCGGGCAGCGGCGCTCCGCCCCGCGCGCCCCTTGGTGGCCGCGCCCTTGCGCGCCGCCCGGCGCCGGCTCGACGCCGGCCTCCGCCGCGCCGCTGTGCGCGCCTGCCTCGCGAGCGCCCGCTTCGACGCCGCCGAGCGCCCTTCGCGCGCGAGCGCGCGCTTCACCGCGCGGGACCTGCGCGCGGAAGTCCTGCCCGTGCCGCGCCGTCCTTTGGACAGGTCGCGCTTCGCCTGCTTTCGCGTCCGCGAGCTGGCCCCGCGCTTCGGCGCCGGCAGCTTCACGCCCGCGCGTCTCGCCTCCGAGAGCCCGATGGCGATGGCTTGCTTCGTGGACCGTGCGCCGTGCTTCCCCTCGCGGATGTGGTGCATCTCCTGGCGGACGAATTCGCCCGCCTGCGTGGACGCGGACTTGCCTTCCCTCGCGTCCTTTCGGGCGCGCTCCACCGTCTCTTTTTCGGGCATTGTCTGCCTCCTCCTGCGCAAGGTGCGGAGGGTCGTGCCCGTTTGCCAGCTTTGCCGCGAGGGCGGGCCGACGGGGCGCCCGCACGCTCGCCACGCGCGGCGCGTTCAGCGGTTGAGCAGCATCTCGCGCTTCAGCTCGTCGTCGACGGGTTGCTTTCCCAGCCAGACGGAGAAGAGCGCGTCGGCGAAGTCCTTTCCCGGCACGGTGATCTCCTCGCCGCCGCCGGCCTTGATGAAGGTGCCGCGGCCAGGGGCGTAGGTGATCACGATGGTCTGCCCGCTCTTGAGATCGGGAATCGCCTTGAGGAACTGGTCGAGCCGCGCCTGCAGCCGCGGCATCTGCGGCCCGGAGTTGCGCTCGAATCCCTCCTGCACCGCCTCGACGATCTTTCCCCGCTCCAGATCGCGCAGCATGTTCATCTGCACGCGCTTGAGCTGGTCGGAGCCGATCACCTTGCCGGCATCGTCGCTGGGATCCTCGACGTAGAGGCTGGCGAGGTAGACCTTCAACCAGAGCTTCTTGCGCAGCCCCATGCCCAGCAGGTGCAGCGGCTTGCCGGACACTTCGATGACGGGCGGCGCCACCACGCCTTCGCGTTCCTTGGCGACGGCGGGCAGGGCGACGAGCAGCGCGAGCAGGATTCGCATCGAAAGACCCCCCTTCAGAAGGTGAAGTAGATGAAGTCGATCTGCGCGCCGGCGTGGGCGAGCGCAAAGAAGAGCAGCGCGCTGGTGGCCGCCACCTGCCAGCGCACGCGCAGACCGACGAAGCGGCGGTCCGCGATCAGCGCCGAAAGCGGCGACATCAGCAGAGCGAAGCCGAGAAGCCAACCGATGAGGATCGCCGGCACCCCCTCCATCCTGTAGGGCGGAAGGAAGAGGCGCGAGAGGTACGTTGCCGCAGCCGGCAGGCCCGGCGCGCGGAAGACGACGAAGAGCACCGCCACGCCGTGGAACACCGCCAGCACGCGGACGGCCCGCGGCAGCCGCTGCCAGAAGGCGAGCCGCCGCTCCAGCGCGAGCCAGGCGCCGTGCGCGGCGCCCCAGACGAGGAAGGTGAAGCCGGCGCCGTGCCACAGCCCCGCCACCGCCATGGTCACGAAGAGATTGCGGCTGGCGGCGCGCCGGTTTCCCCCCAGCGGGATGTAGAGGTAGTCGCGGAACCAGGTGGACAGCGTCACGTGCCAGCGGCGCCAGAACTCCCG